>JAIMBO010000205.1 GCA_023511405.1 Rubrobacteraceae bacterium | reverse complement strand
CGAGCACCCCGCCGGCGAGCTCCACCCTCTCGCGCATCGCCGGGATGCCCACCCCGCCGGGACCGTCCCGCCGCACCTCTTCGAACCCGCGCCCGAAGTCGCGCACGTCGAGCCTGGCCCGTCCGTCCTCGACGCGCAGCTCCACGAAGACCGGCGTCTCCCCGGCGTGCTTCTCGACGTTGTAGAGCGCCTCCTGGGCGACCCGGAAGAGCGCCACCTCCGCGTGCCCGGCCAGGCGCTCCTCGTCGATCGCCTCGCGGTAGTAGATCTCCCGGCCGTCCTCCCGCATCCGCTCGACGAGCCGGCGCAGCGCCGGGGCGAGGCCGAAGTCCTCCAGCAGCGGGGGGCGCAGGTCCTCTATGAGGTTGCGTCCGGTGTCGATCATCTCGTCGATGATCTCGCGCATCCTCCGGAAGCTGCGCTCCTCCAGCTCGGTCTGCGGGGCGCGGCGGCGGGCGAGGGTCTGCAGGCGGCGGCTCAGCGCGGTGGCGCGCTGGATGATGTAGTCGTGGATCTCGTAGGCGATCTTCCGGCGCTCTTCTTCCTGCGCGAGCAGGATGCCGGCGGCGGCGCGTTCGATCAGGGGATCTTCGCCGTCGAGGTAGCGGCCCTCGAACCCCCGACTCACCAGGACCCCGAGCCAGGCGGAGATCGCGCGCACCCCCGCCACGCTCCCCTCGCTCCCGAGCGCGGAGCCCCCGGCGACCTCGAGCACCTTACCGCCGGATCCCGCGAGCGGCGCGTAGACGGCCACGCCGCTCCCGTTCTTCTCCACGAGCACGTCCTCCGGCCCGAGCGCCGCGACGCGGCCGGGTTCGGGCCGGGGAGCGGCCCCTCCCTCGCCCCG
The DNA here is from genome assembly GCA_023511405.1 of Rubrobacteraceae bacterium. Lineage (GTDB taxonomy): Bacteria > Actinomycetota > Rubrobacteria > Rubrobacterales > Rubrobacteraceae > Rubrobacter_E > Rubrobacter_E naiadicus. The sequence continues at coordinate 1,554 of JAIMBO010000205.1, read as the reverse complement.
GCGCACCTCGGCCAGCACCCGGAGCCGGCCGTCCTCGCACGCGCAGATCGCCGCGCGGTCGGCCGGGACGGCCCCGCAGACGAACTCCAGCAGGTGCCGGGTCGCCGCCGAGCGGAACCGGAGGCCTCTCTCGGGAGCGCCGTCCACCCCGGGTGATGCGCCGAGCGCCTCCAGGAAGAGGTCCGCGATCTCGGCCCCGCGCGACGGTCCCGCGTGCAGCGAGAGGATGCCGACCCCGGACTCCCCTGCCGGGGAGAGGTCGAACCACAGGCCGTCGCCCGGGAGGCCCCCGGAAGCCCGGCGGCCGAGCACCTCCTCGATCCCCCTGCCGGTGATCTCCTCCACGGAAGCATCGAGCATAGCGCACGCCCTGGCGTTCGCGGCGAGCACGACGCCTCCGGCGGAAAGAAGGATCAATCCTGTCTCGCACTTCTCGAAGGCAAGACGATAGAGATCTTCCTGGTCCAGGAAGAGATCCCCCCTCTTGGAAGCACCCAGCATAAACCCCCTACTTACTGGCTCCTGGGTTATTTTAGCAACGTTACGGTAATAAAGGTAGGATGTGATTCAATAAGCCCCGCGTTTCGAGAGTACGCAGATCACCGTACGCCACAGGATCACCAGATCGAGCCATATCGACCAGTTGCGCACGTACTGTGAGTCCAGCCTTACCCGCTCTGCGTAGCTGGTGTCGTTGCGACCCCTGATCTGCCAGAGGCCCGAGATCCCCGGACGAACCCGCCGATAAAGGTCGAACTCTTCCCCATACCTGACGACCTCCGAGTCCACGATCGGCCTTGGCCCCACCAGGCTCATCTCTCCCTTCAATACGTTGATGAGCTGCGGCAGCTCGTCCAGGCTGGTGCGCCGCAGGAAGCGGCCCACGCGGGTCACCCGGGGATCGCGTCGAAGCTTGAAATTCTGCTCCCACTCCCTCTGTAACTCCGGGTCCCTGGCGATGAAGTCTTCCAACAACCTGTCGGCGTCCCTGTGCATGGTACGGAACTTCCAGCACCTGAAGTGTCTTCCTCCTTCCCCCACCCGCCGATGTCCGTAGAAGACCGGCCATCCGGAATCGATCAGCACGGCGAGAGCAATGAGGAAGAGAAGCGGGCTTATGAGCAATCCACCCATGATCACCCCGTAAACATCCAGTGCCCGCTTTACGAACCTCGGCCAGGGATCGAGAAGGTTACGCCTTATTCCGATCCCGACGCTTCCCCCGAGGTTGCGGGCCGTGACGATGGAGCTCTCGAGATCTTCGAGGCGGGGGACGATGATCACGTGGCGGAAGACGTAGCTCATCTGCACCATGGAGACGGGAAGTCTCTTGCCGCCGAGATCTGGGACCGCGAATATCACGGTATCCACACCCCTGCGACGGAGGGACGCCAGGTGTCCGTAAAGATCCCCTTCATCTACCGGGCTTCCGTAGAGGGCGGGGAACACTGGCACAAAACCCAACTCCCACTCCTCCCGCATCCGGCGCGCGACGCGCGCGGCGTCCTCCGGCTCCCCGACGACGAGGACCGGCTTGCCCCACAGCCCGCCCCT
>JAIMBO010000204.1 GCA_023511405.1 Rubrobacteraceae bacterium | reverse complement strand
TGATGTGGACTTCGCCGACCCCGCCTACGCCCCCGGGACCGGGACGCCCGAGGTCGGGGGATTCACCAGCCGCGAGGCGCAGGAGCTCGTGCGGGGGCTCGCCGGGGTGGATCCCGCGGGCTTCGACGTCGTCGAGGTCTACCCCGCCTACGACCCGGCCCAGATCACGGCGTTGCTCGCCGCCAACGTCGCCCACGAGTTCCTCGCGCTCATCGCCCTGGCTAAGAAGAACTCCTCCAGGTAGATCGAAGCTCTCAGCCTGTCGTCCCCTTCTGCACGCAGGGAGGCTCGGGTCCGAGCTCTTCCGGACTCTCCTCCCCGCGTGCTTCGTCGCCCGGCATCAGTTCGTCCGCGAGCGTTACGATGAACGCCGCGGCGGGTATCGCGAGGAGTACCCCCACGAGCCCGAGGAGCTTGCCGAAGGCCAGAAACGAGACGATCACCGCGACCGGGTGCAGCCGGACCTCTCGTCCGACGATGATCGGCTGGACGACGTGGCTGTCGAACTGGTTGAGCGCGAAGAAGAGAAGGATCACCAGGACCATCTTCAGGGGGGAGATGGTCAGCGCGAGCAGCGCCGGAAGAAGCCCTCCGAGTATCGGTCCGAAGTACGGGATGATCTCGAGCAGCCCAGCGAGCACGCCGAGGGTGAGCGGCAGCGGTATGCCGAGCAGCCAGAGCCCCACGCCGGCTCCCGTCCCGATGATCGCGATCGCGAGTAGCAGGCCGATCAGCCATCCCCGCAGCCTTCCCTCCAGGTTGGTGACTATGTCGTGGAACTCGTGCCGTCTGCCCTCGGGGACGAAGCGCGCTATCCCCCGGATGAGTGATCCCGGATCGTTCGCCATGTACAGGGAGAGTACCACTACCGCTATGGTGTCGATGAGCATGTTCGTCGCCTTCCCCAGCAAGGTCGGCACCGAGCCGAGAAGGCCCGTCAGGTATCTCTGTAGGTGGCTCAGGTCGCTGGAGAGGTTGGGGAAGAAGCCCAGCCGCGCATGGAGCTGGTGCGAGAGATTCTCCAGCGAGCTTATGTAGGCCGGCGTCAGCCGGGCCAGCGTCACCACCTCGTGCGCGATGTGTGGGAGCATCACGAGCCAGATGAACGCCACCACCGCGGTGAGCAGGCCGAGCAGGATCGGGACGGCCGCCCAGGAGCGGATGCCGAACCGGCCCAGAAGCAGCACCAAAGAGCGCAGGATGAGCGCGAGGATCGCGGAGATCGCGATTAGCTCGATCACCGGGATGAGCTCGTAGAGCACCACCAGCGCCGCGGCGACCAGCACCGGCACCGCCAGCGGAGCACCGCGCCGAAACCAGCCCGGCTCGCGTCCGTCCCGCTGCATCCGGCTCTCGCTCTCCGGTGGGGCCTCGCTCATCTGCCTCCGTTTCTCCCGGTGCCGGGGTTTGCCCGGCGGTTCTGTGTCCGCGAGGCTATTGTATTCCTGTCCGGTGCCTTTCCTAAGCTGGAATCCCGCTCAGTCGACGAAGAGCTTGGAGATATTCGGCCTGGTGAAGAGGTCCACCGTCCAGTCGAAGAGCACCTGCGCCCGGTTGAGGTTGTAGCCTAGCTCGTAGAGGTAGACTCCCTTCCAGATTAGAGCGCCGAGCAACCCGCTCACCCTGACGCCGAGTATGTCGGTGAGTGCGCCGGTCTCACCGAGATCCACGAGCTGCCCGAGATGCTGGTAACGGAAGGGGATGGGTTCTTCGCCTCTGATCTCCGCGGCCAGGTTCAACGCGGCGCTCCTCCCCTCCTGCTCGGCCGACTGGGCGAGCGCGGGGACGGGGGGACCGTCGTAGTCGATCGTTATGCAGTCCCCGACCGCGTAGACGCCGGGCCTGTCTTTTACCCGCATGTACTCGTCGACGATTATCCTTCCCCGCTTGTCTTTTTCGACCTCCAGGCCCTCGACCAGCGGCGGCGGCTGTATCCCGGCGGCCCAGACGGTGGTGTGTGCCGGGAGCGTCCTGCCGTCGGAGAGCTTTACGTGCTTTGGGGAGACCTCATCGACCTTGGTGTTGTTTATGACCTCCACTCTCTGGGCGGCGAGGCGGCGGGAGGCCGCGTTGGCGAGCGAGGGGTCTATTCCCTTTAGGATCCTCTCCCCGGCGTTGACGAGCACGAGGCGCACCCGATCGAAGTCCACGTTTGGGTAGTCGTCTTTGAGTACGTCGAAGATGAGGTCGTGGGCGTCGGCGACCCCTTCGACCCCGGTCGGTCCGCCGCCGACGAAGACGAAGGTGAGGAGACCCTGCGGTGCCTTGTCTCGCAAACGCTCGGCTTCCTCGAAGCGGTCTATGATCCTGCCGCGCACCTCGAGCGCCTCCCGCAGGCCCTTGAGGTCTATCGCGTGCTCCTTCGCACCCTTCGCCCCGAAGAACGCCGTCTGGCTCCCCGGTGCCAGGA
>JAIMBO010000203.1 GCA_023511405.1 Rubrobacteraceae bacterium | reverse complement strand
GTAGGCCCTGAGCCGCCCGGCGGCGAACCGGGTGCGGCCTGTGAGCACCCCCTCGACCAATTCGGCGGCGAGCCTCCGCTCGGCCTGCCGGAGCTCCTGCTCGTGGGCCAGGACGAATTCCAGGAGGGGTATGGCCTGACCGATCGCAGCCCGCTGCCGGGGCCCGAGCTTCCGTGGCGAGGAAGCTACGACGAGCCTCGCTACGGGGCGCTCTCCGGAGATCACTGGAAACCTGGTGGTCTCCTCTCGTGGCACCCCATTGTCGGGGGTGTTTCTTTCGCTCCTGGTCTCTTCCCCATTTCTTTCCAGCCACACCCGGGAGCCGAGCTCTTTCCCAAGCACCTTCAACACACCGCGTACTCCCCCGGGAAGCGAGGAGATCGAACGTATGAGCCTTTCATTGTACGCCAGGCTGCGCCTGAGTTCCGCCTCCCGGCGCCGCTGCAGGTACTCGAAGAACCGCCGCTCGATAGCGATGAACGGCGTCTTCGTCGGGACCGAGATGAGCGGCAGGCGCGCCTTTCTACAGGCCATCACAACCTCGTCCGGCACCCGGGCATCTTCAGCCAGCAGCCCCCAACCGAGCGCCACCACCCCGCTTCGCTGCAGCGCCCCGACGAATTCCTTCACCCTCCCGCCCCGCTCCCTCCACACTCCGGCACTCAGGATGAGTTCTCCTCCCTGAAGGTACGGCGACGGGTCGAGGAGCTCGGTCACGTGCACCCACCTCACCGGCCTCTCGAGACCGCCGTCTACTATCACCTCGAGCGAGAGCGAGCGATCCTCGACGAAGTCCCGCAGCGTTATCTCCCGTTTCATGGCCGTGATTGTAGGTTCCTACAACGGGTTATGGAAGGATGTGTAGGTAAGTACATTTTGTTTCTAGTTCTCTCGGAGTAGACTGCGGGCGGAGAACGATTTCGGTGAGCTGAGATATCGGGAGTCAGGGGAAAAGATGGAGGAAAGAGCAGGGAAGATAGAGGTGCGTTCCATAGACTACGTGCCGCAGAGCGAGCGGCACGGGAAGGTCTGGTACCAGGGGCCGTTCTGGTTCACGGGCAATTTCGTCCTGGTGACGATGGTGACCGGGTTCATCGGGCCGGGGATGGGCTTGAGCCTCGGATGGTCCGTGCTCGCGGTCCTGCTCGGTTCGTGCTTCGGTACGTTCTTCATGGCGTTCCACGCCAACCAGGGGCCCAGGATGGGTTTGCCGCAGATGATCCAGAGTCGCGCCCAGTTCGGGCTCCGGGGTGCCGTGTTCCCGTTCGCTGCGGCCGTCTTCGTATACATAGGTTTCAACGTCTTCGATGTCATCCTGGCCTCGCAGGGGCTGGACACGGTGCTTTCGCTCAGCCGCTACGTGTGGTATCCGCTTTTGATCGCGGTGGCCGTGACCATCGCGATAGTCGGGTATGACCTTCTGCTGTTGGTGCAGCGGTGGCTCACCTACGTGCTCATCGTGGTCTTCGGGATACTCACCGTCTACGCGTTGGTCTCGCTGCCGCTGGGCTCGATCGGACACGGCGGCGGATGGAGCGGGACCGCTTTCCTGGTGCAGTTCGCCGCGGCGGCGGGGTACCAGATCTCCTACGCCATCTACGTCTCGGACTACTCACGCTACCTCTACGAGGACGTCTCCGCGCCGGGTGTGATCTCCTGGACCTATGCCGGGGCTGCGGGTTCTGCGGTGTGGCTGATGTCGCTCGGGGCGGTCTTCGCCTCCTCGCTGCCGCACCCGGACGCGATCGCGAGCGTGCAGGAGGTCGGAAACCGGCTCTTCCCCGGCTTCGGGACGCTCGCGGTGGTCGTGGGGTCGGTCGCGCTCGTTACGATCATGGCCGTGAACGCCTACGGGGCGATGCTGACCGGCGCGAGCGGGGTCGATGGATTCAGGCCCGTCAGGCCGACGCTGCGGGTGCGCGTGATCGGGATAGTCGTTTTCTCGGTGGTGGTGCTCGCGGTGGCGCTGGCCATCCCGGAGAACTACCTGAACAGCTTCAACAACTTCGTCCTTCTCATGCTCTACTTCCTGGTGCCCTGGACCGCGGTCAACCTGGTCGACTTCTACTTCGTGCGCCATGGTCACTACGCGATAACCGAGCTCTTCAACCACCGAAACAGCATCTACCACGACTGGTCCTGGCGTGGGCTCATTGCATACTTCGCCGGGCTTATCGCGATGGTCCCGTTCTTCAACACGACGTTCTACGTCGGCCCCGTCACGAAGGCTCTCGGCGGGGCGGACATCTCGTTCGTCGTCGGGCTCGGGGTCTCGGGTATCCTCTACTACGCTCTCAGCCGCGGTCTCGACCTCACCCGCGAGACCTCTGCAGCAGCCGAGAGCCGCAAGATGCTCGAAGAGAGCAGGACTTGAGCGTCCGGGTGGCATGCTGCCAGGTGGCGCTCGCGGTCGGGGAGGCCGGGCGCAACCGCGGGAG
>JAIMBO010000047.1 GCA_023511405.1 Rubrobacteraceae bacterium | reverse complement strand
CCGAGGTCTCTCAGGGTCTTCAACTTCTCGACGTGCTCCTCCGCCGTGCCGAGCACGCAGAACCGCTCGACGATCTCGTCCGGCACGAACTCCGTGGTCGGGTTGTCCGCTTTGCCGTGGTGGGAGTAGTCGTAGCCTTCGCGGGCCTTTATGTAGTCGGTGAGCTCGCGGGGCACCTCCCCGTCCTCCCCGTAGCGGGCGACCAGGTCCGCCACGTGGTTGCCGACCATCCCGCCGAACCACCGGCACTGGTCGCGCTGGTGGGCGATGTCCTCCCCGACGTAGGCCGGGGCGGCGACGCAGATGGTTATCTCGTCCGGATCACGCCCTGCCGCCTCCGCCGACTCCCTCACCCGCGAGAGGGTCCAGCGCAGGATCACCGGATCCGCGAGCTGCAGGATGAACCCGTCGGCGACCCGCCCGACGAGGTCGAGCGCCTTCGGCCCGTAGCCCGCTACCCACACCTCCAGGCGCCCCTCCCTCACCCAGGGGATTCGCACCCTGCCCCCCGGCATCTCGACCTCCCGTCCCCCGGCGAGCTCCCTTATGACGTGGATCGCCTCCTCGAGCTGCCCGAGCGTCGTCGGCTTCCTCCCGAGCACCCGCTGCGCCGAGTCCCCGCGCCCGATGCCGCAGACCGTGCGTCCTCCGAACATGTCGTTCAACGTGGCGAAGATAGAGGCCGTAACCGTGGTGTCGCGGGTCGCCGGGTTGGTGACGAACGGGCCCACCTTGATCCTCTCCGTCGCCGAGAGCATCTGAGAGTGGATCACGTAGGGTTCCTGCCAGAGGATGTGCGAGTCGAAGGTCCAGGCGTGGGTGAACCCGAGCTCCTCGGCGCGCCTGGTCAGCTCGACGATGCGCCAGGCCGGGGGGTCCGTCTGGAACGTTACACCGAAGTCCATCTCTCAGGTAGCCTCCTGCTCGCGTTCGGATTCTGTAGCGGGCTCGCGGATACCCCCGGTGGCGTAGCTCAGCACCACGTAGACGAGCCCGGCGGCGAAGAAAGTGAAGAAGAGACCGTAGTTGTAGAGGCTCTCGACCAGGCTCGGGTTCTGGAAGACGCCGCCGAAGTTCGGGGTGGTCGCGGCCTTGACGAAGCCGGGGATGACCGGCACCACACCGACCAGCACCGCGACGATGGCCCGCCAGTTCCACCCGCCGGAGTACGCGTAGCGCCCGTCGGTCTTGTAGAGGTCGGGGACGGAGAGGTTGCGGCGGCGTACGATCCAGTAGTCCGAGATCATCACCGCAGCTATCGCCCCGAGCAGGCTGCTGTAGCCGACGAGCCAGGTGAAGATGTAGGCGCTCGCGCTCTCGTAGAGCACCCAGGGGAACGAGATGATCCCGATGACCGCCGTTATGAGCCCGCCGGTCCGGAAAGAGATGTACTTCGGCAACAGGTTCGAGAAGTCGAAGGAGGGCGAGACGACGTTGGCGGCCATGTTCGTCGAGATCTGGGCGATGGCGACGATTATCATCGCGGCGATGAGCAGGGCCGGAATCCCCCCGGCGATCTTGGTGGTGAGCGCGACCGGGTCCCAGATGGGCTTGCCGAAGACCACCACGGTCGCGGCGGTGACCGCTATCCCGAGGAAGCTGAAGGCGGTCATCGTCGGCGGGAGCCCGATGACCTGCCCCAGGACCTGCGCCCGCTGGCTTTTGGCGTAGCGGGTGAAGTCCGGGATGTTCAGAGACAGCGTGATCCAGTAACCCACGTTCGCGGCGAGCCCGGTCCAGAAGAGCGACCAGAAGGGGGTGCTGCTCTGCTGCAGCTTCGCCGAGGCGGTGAAGACGTGTCCCACCCCGCCACCGGCGACGAACCCCCAGACGAGGAGCACCACACCGCCCATCAGAAGAAGAGGGGCGGCGAACGACTCGAACCTCCTCACACCCTCGACCCCGAACATGATCACCGCGACCTGCACACCCCAGAAGACGAAGAACGTGATGAAGCGGTGCCCGGGGACGTCCTGCCAGCCACCGTAGGCGGCCGTGGCGAGGGCGTCCACGGCGAGCCCCCCGATCCAGGTCTGTATCCCGAACCAGCCGCAGGCGACGAGCGCCCGGGCTATCGCGGCGAAGTTCGCCCCCCGCACCCCGAACGACGAGCGCACGAAGACCGGGAAGGGCACCCCGTACTTGGTCCCGGCGTGGGCGTTCAAGAGCATCGGGATCAGGACGAGCACGTTGCCCAACGCGACCGTGAGCAGCGCCTGCCACCAGTTCATCCCGGCGACCATGAGCCCGGAGGCCAGGGTGTAGGTGGTGATGACGACGCTCATCCCGACCCAGAGCGCCGCGATGTTGTAGGTCGTCCAGGTCCTCTGCTCCGCCCCCGTGGGAGCGAGGTCCTCGTTGTAGAGCGGTGAGGAGCCGACCTCCTCTTCGAGCCGCTCCACCTCGCGCCTTCCTACCGCCACGTCCCGTTCCACTCTCTCCTCCTTTACTCCGGCACGGCTCCTTCTTCTCCACGAAAGAGCCTAGCGCCTCCCCACCAGAAACTTCCTCGGCCCGCCGGACGAATCAGCCCCACCCGTCTCCCATCCCGCCTGGCCGGATGTACAGCCCCCGTTCAGGCTCCCCCGAAACCTCTACCTTCCAGGGGCGACCCGGGGCTCACCGCCGCCCGCCTCCACCGGCGACCCAGCCCACCGTCTTGACCGCGAGCCGGTAGAACGCCTGCACTGCGAGCGCGATGTCTTCCTCGGGGGTGTCCTCCTCTTTGGTGTGGCTGAGACCCCCGAGGGATTTGACGAAGAGCATCACCGTAGGCATCAGCGGGGCCATCTCCGCCGCGTCGTGCAGCGGCCCCGATGGGAGCCGGTGCGAGGTGCCGGTGACCTCCCGCACGGCCTCCTCGGCCATCTCGATGAGGTGTTCGTCGAACGGACGGGGCTCGATGCGCCAGAGCCTCTCCCAACGCACCTCACAGCCCTCCTCGCGCGCGATGCGTTCGCTGTTCTCTTTTGCCACGGCGAGCATGTCCGACAGCACCCCGGCGTCGAGGGCCCGCTGGTCGAGCGACATCTCGCACCACCCGTTGAACGCGGTGACGATGCCGGGCGAGACGTTGACGAAGCCGGTGGTGGCGCGCACGTCGTCGCGGCGGGCGGCGTCGTCCCGGAAGGCTACGGCCGAACGCGCGGCGGCGATGAACGCATCCTTCCTCACGTCCATCGGGGTCGACCCGGAGTGGGCGTGTTGCCCCGTGAAGCTGATCGCGTGCCGCTCGACCCCGAAGGTCCCGAGCACCACCCCGACCGGGATGTCCAGCCTCTCGAGCACCGGCCCCTGCTCGATGTGCAGCTCGAGGTAGGCCGCGGCGTTCTCGAGCTGCCGGTGCGACTCGTTCATCTTCTCGAGTTCGACGCCGTGCTCCCTGAGCGCGTCGGGGAGCGCGATACCGTCCTTGTCCTTCAGGTTGCGCACCTCGTCGGGGTCGAGCGTCCCCGAGCAGGCGCTCGATCCCAGAAGGCTCCTCCCGAAGCGTGCTCCCTCCTCGTCGGCCCAGTCCACGAGCCGCACGGTCACGGGGAGCTCGTCCCGCCGCGCCAGCACCCGCAGCGTCTCCATCGCGGCGATGGTGTTCAGGCAGCCGTCGAGCCAGCCACCGTTCGGGACGGAGTCTATGTGCCCGCCGAGCAGGACGGCCCTCTCCGAGGCCCCACGCACGGTGGCCCAGAGGTTGCCGGCTTCGTCCGTCTCGACCTCGCAGCCGATCTCATCGAGCTTCTCCCTCAGCCACCGGCGGGCCTTCGCCCACTCGTCGGTCCAGCAGACCCTGCGCGCCCCTCCGGGACCACCGGTGAGCTCCGCGAGCTCCTTCAGCTCGGCTATAGCGCGCCCGTGGTCGACGTTCTCCGTTATCTCCATCTCTTCACCCCACCCTCTCCTTCGATTCCACCTCGGTGAGCGCCTCATCGAAGACCTCGGCCGCCCTCCCGGCCGCCTCGCGGGTTATGGTGAGCGGCGGCGCTATGCGGATGGCGTTGCCCCTCAGACCCCCCTTGCCGACGAGCACCCCGCGCTCCCGGCAGGCCTCGAGGAAGCGGGCCGCCGCATCACCGTCGGGCTCACCGCCGGGTCCGACGATCTCGATGGCGAGCATCAGGCCCCTGCCGCGCACCTCGCCCACGCAACGGTGCTCTCCGGCGAGCGCGACGAGCCGCTCTTTCAGATAGCCGCCGACTTCGTCGGCGTTCTTCTGCAGGTCGTTCTTGAGGATGTACTCCAGGTTGGCGAGCGCCCCGGCGGTCGAGATCGGGTTGCCGCCGAAGGTGGAGATGTGCTGCTTGGGGGAGAGGGAGTCGATGACCTCGGCTCTGCCCATCACCGCCCCGATGGCCAGCCCGTTTCCGAGCCCTTTCGCCATGGTGATGAGGTCCGGTTCCACCCCGGACTGCTCGATGCCCCAGAAGTGGCTCCCGGTGCGGCCGAAAGCGGTCTGTACCTCGTCGGAGACGAACAGGACGCCGTACTCGTCCAGGATCTCCTTCACCCGTGATAGGTAGGCGGGGGGCAGCTCCACGAAACCCCCCACGCCCTGTATCGGCTCGGCGATGAAGGCCGCCACCCGCCCGGTGGTGGAGGTCTCGATCAGGCTCCGCACGTCCTCGGCGCACGCCCGGGCTAGCTCTTCCGGGTCGTCGTGGCGCCCGTAGAGCGGGCTGTATGAGCGGTGCGGGGGCATGGCGTAGGAGACGTCCAGCGCGGTGCGCGGGGTGGGCCTCCAGCTCCCCTGACCGGTTATCCCCATGGTGCCGAAGGATCCACCGTGGTAGGAGCCGCGGAGGGCTATCACCTCGCTCGAGGAGCGGTAGGTCGTCGCGAAGAGCAGCGCCGCCTCGTTCGCCTCCGAGCCGCTGCCGACGAAGAAGACCTTCTGCTCCCCCGAGATGGGGGAGAGCGAGATCAGCTTCTCCGCCAGCCTGACCTGGCTCTCGATCAGGTAGAGGGTCGAGGAGTGGAAGATCTTCTGCGCCTGCTCCTTCACGGCCTCGACGATCTCCGGGACGGCGTGCCCGCTTATGGTGGTGACGATCCCGCCGAAGAAGTCCAGGTACTCGTTGCCCTCGGAATCCCAGACCCTGTAGCCCTCCCCGCGCACGAGCTCGATGGGCTTCTCGTAGTAGAGCGAGATCCAATCCGGCAGCACCGCCCGGTGCCGCTCGTACAGCTCCTCCGGCTTCATACGATCACCAGCCTTCTGCTCCTCCAGACGATGAGACCTACCAACTCCACGCATGCAAGGTTGTCCTACAGATTACACCTCGTGAGGTTCCTTTGTAAACAAGGGAAGGCAGGTGCTGCGCCCGCGGAAGGTCACCCTCACCTCGTCGCCGAACTCCAGATCCACCGAATCCAGGTAATCCGGCTCACCGGGATCCCGACCGTCCAGATACCGCCGGAGGAAGGCGCGCAGAAGAGGTGAATGGGTCACGCAGACGTACCTTCTAGAAGGAGCCCCCGAGCGAAGGTCGCGCAGGCTCGAAGAGAATGCCAAGACCCGCCGGGCGACGGCATCGCCATCCTCACCCGGCGGGTCCCGACGTTCCAGCCAGAAACCGATGCGGTCGGGTGAACGCCAGAACTCTCCGAAGAAATGATGTTCGGTGAGGTCCTTTACGGAGGGCCCGGTCTTACCGAGCTGGGCGGCGAGCGCCTCGGGTGAGCTCCCTATCTCCACCCGGACCCCGGCCACGTAAAGGTCGGGGTTGCGCAACGCCCACTCCTCCGTGGGAGGGTGCAGCTCGATCCCCGCCCCCTGATCGTCTGCAGCCCGAAGGCACCTCTCCACACCACGGCGGATGGCGCAGGCGGTCTGGCGCGTTCGCCGCGTCGGCGCGTACAGGAAGAAGACGCTCTCGTCACGCCCCAGCTTCCTGCCGAGCCGGACGCCGGCCTCGACCGCCTGCGCGAGTCCCCTCTCGGTGAGAGGAACGTCGCCTTTGTGCGAGGAGATCTCCCCGTGTCGGATCAGATGCACCCTGAGAAGAGAGACGCTCATCCTTCGACGATCGCGAAGGCGCGGGCCGGGGCGCTCTCGACACCGGCGAATTTGTAGAACGGGGCGAAGAACCTGCAGCGCGGGGGCAGGCTCCCCAGGTTGACCAGCCCCTCCACCAGCGGTATCCCGGCGCCCAGTATCACGTTGTGCACCACGAACTCCTCGGGTTTCCAGCCTGGCTCGCGGGCGGCGGGCTCTTCGAAGAAGTCACAGCCGATGCACTTTGGCTCTCTCCTGACCAGCCAGCGGGCGGCACCCTCCGTCAGACCCGGCGAACGGCGGAAGTATTCGCGTTGGCCGATGGCACGCTCGGCCCAGCCGGTGCACAGCAGCAGGATGTCCCCCGGCCTGATGGATTCCCCGGCCGATTCCAGACGTGCAAGGGCACCTTCGAGATCGGGGACGTCTATCAGATCCATGGCCTCCACGGGCCTCATGTCCAGCAACACCGCCTCCCCCATCACCCGCTCCAGCGCCACCTCGTCGATGCTCTCCCCTCCCTCCACGACGTGCAACGCCGATTCCACGTGGCACCCGGTGTGCAGGCTCATCAGGGTAGTCTGGGCGGACTGCCAGTAACCGGGCTTGGTACGGACCTCGAGCTGCACCCCGAGATCCGTCGAAGGAGGCCCCTTGAAGCCGTGGGGGACCGCCGGGCTGAGATCCACTATCTTCTCCACCACATATCCCCTAAACGTCCATCGTCTCGTAAAATTCCCGCTCCCGGCTCTCGAGCAGCGGTATCGCCTCTCCGAAGCCGTACTTCTGGAAGTGCTCGGAATTCACATGAGCCTCATAGGCCTCCTCGTCCTCGTACTGCTCGTAGAAGTAGAAGAGGTTGGGGTTCCCAGGATCCCGATGAGGCTGGTAGAAGAGGTTGCCCGGCTCCCGCCGCGAAGGCTCCACGAGCTTCCGGATCGCCTCCTCGACCCTCTGCGCCTCCCCTTCCTTCGCCGTCCATTTCGCGCTGACCACGTAGGCCATCTTCAGCCTCCCTTTCTTCCGACGCGGTTTCTCAATACTCCTATGCCTTCGATCTCCATCTCTACGAGGTCTCCCTCCTCCAGCCAGCGGTCCAGCTCCAGCCCGGATCCGCCGGCGGCCGTCCCAGACCCGAACACCTCGCCGGGGTAGATGGTCTGGGCCAATGAAGCGTAGGCGATGAGGTCCGCGAACCCGTGATGCATGTTAGCGGAGCTGTCCTCGCCCCACACCTCGCCGTTGACCCGCACGCGCATCAACAGGTCGCTCGCGTCCAGCTCGTCCGCCGTAACTATGCATGGTCCCAGCACGTTGGATCCATCCCAGTCCTTGGCCTTGGACGGGCCCATGCCCACCGGGAGCTCGCGGGCCTGCACGTCGCGCGCCGAGAGGTCATTCCAGATGGTATAGCCGAAGATGTACTCCCGGGCTTCCTCTCTGGGAATGTCCTTGCCCTCGCGCCCGATGATCGCCGCGAGCTCCAGCTCGTGGTCGAGGCGGTCCGTGTAGTGGGGCCAGGGGATTTCCTCCTCGGGCCCGATCACGGTATCCGGCATGCCTTTGTAGAAGGCGGGGACCTCGTACCACTCTTCTGGGATGGGCCTCCCGAGACGACCCAGCGCGTTCCTCATGTGTCCCTCGAAGGTCAGGAAGTCGCGCATCGAACGCGGCCTCAAAGGGGCGAGCAACCGTGCATCCGGCACTGGCTCTCGACCGGAAACCGGCGCTCCCGCCTCTATGAACGCGACCATGTCGCCGTCGAACCCGACGTCCACGACACGCCCGTCCTCGAGCAGGCCCACCCTGGGTCCGCCACCGGCCACGTACGTCACCAGCCTCACGTCCTTCCCCTCCTCGCAACGGAACGCAGCTCGCTCGCCGCGAGCTTCACCGCCTCCACGATCTTCACGTAGCAACCACAGCGGCACAAATTCCCACCGAGATAACGCCGGATCTCGTCCTCCTCGGGGTCAGGGATCTCCTCGAGCAACCGAATCACGGTGAGTATCATGCCCGGCGTGCAGTAGCCGCATTGGAAAGCCTGCACCTCTTCGAACGCCCTCTGGACCGGGTGCTCCCCGCCGAGCCCCTCGACGGTCGTGACACTGCGCCCCCCCGCGAGCGGGGCCAGAAGCAGGCAGGAAGAGACCGGTTCACCGTCGAGAAGCACCGTGCATGCCCCGCACACCCCGATGCCGCAGGTCTCCCGCACGCTCAGGAGACCGAGCTCGCGGCGCAGCACCCCGAGCAACATCTCGTCCGGCCCGGCTTCCACCACTTCCCTCTCACCGTTGACCTCGAACGCAAGCCTCACCGCAAGATCCTCCTCTGCACACGCGCCCTGCCGAAGGCGTCCCGGCGCGAGCGCAGGATCAACCCCGCCAGAAGGACCCCTGCCGAGATCCCGAAAGCCAGAACGCAAAACTTCCTGCCGGCCCCCTCTCTACCCGGAGGTTCTCTCCTGCAACGCGAAGATTCCCTCCGGTCTAAAGCATCCAGGACAGCCTCGGCGGTCATGGGCAGGTCGGTCACGTTGATCCCTAAAGAATGCAGGGCGTTGCCCAAAGCGGGAGGGACCGGCGGCAGCGCGGTCTCTCCGAGACCGTGCACCTCGGCCCCCTCGCGCTCTACCAGCTCGTGGGTGAACACATCGGGCAGGTCATCCGCGGCCGGCAAGCAGTAATCGGAGAGGTTGGCGTTGCTCACCTGCCCCTCCGAGAAGGAGATGCTCTCGAAGAGCGCCGTCCCGAGCCCCATTATCATGGAGCCTTCGTTCTGCAGCTCCGCCCCCGGCCGGTTCACCACCCTGCCAGCGTACACCGGCGCGTGCAGCCTCTTCACCCGGAACTTCCCCGTCTCCTCGTCCACCTCTACTTCGGCCGCGGCGGCCCCCTGGTGCCAGTGCGAGGAGGCCACTCCCTGTCCGGTGTCCGGATCAAGCCCTCCCTCGTCCGCCACCTCACCGAATCCGCGCCGCCCGTTCTTCTTCAGATCCTCCACGGCCTTCTCGAGGGCCCGTCCCATCATGTGCGTCGAGCGGCTGGAGGTGGTACGGGTGTCGTACGGTACGGCGTCCGTGTCTGGGTCGGGGAAGCTTATCCTCTCCACCTCGGCTCCGAGGAGGTCGGCGGCCATCAGCCGGATGGCCCGCTTCGCTCCCTGCCCCATCTCGGCTGTGGCGCAGTAGATGGTGTAGTTCCCTTCGCCGTCGTGTTCCACGGCGATCGAAGCCCGGCTCGGGGTCTGCATGCCCTTGAGCATCACGCACAGGCCCTTGCCGCGTCGTCCCTCCCGCCAGCCCACCGCATCCGCCGCTTTCCGCAACAGTTCCTCGAAATGGACATCGTGCATGACCTCGCCGGTGCAGTAGCGATCGCCATTCCGGATGATGTTCTTCAACCTCAGCTCGAGCGGGTCCATCCCCAGACGCTCCGCGAGCAGGTCCATCGTCCGCTCGGAGGCCCAGGTGCACTGCATCTGACCGTAGCCCCGGTAAGCGCCGTTGGGCGGCAGGTTGGTATAGACGGCGCGGGAGTCGACCCATACGTTGGGTATGCGGTAGGGACCGGGAGAGGCGAATCCCATCTTCTGGGCTACCCCGGGTCCGCAGTCGGCGTAAGCGCCGGTGTCGGCCCAGCACTCCACCTGCTTGGCCACCAGCGTCCCGTCGCGCTTCGCACCCAGCCTGACCCTGATGGTGGATGGATGGCGGTTGAGGGTGAGCCACTCCTCGTCACGCTCCAGTACCAGCTTGACGGGGCGGCCCGCCTTGCGCGCCAGACAGGCGGCGATGGCCTCCAGCCGCACGAAGGTCTTGGCCCCGAAGGACCCGCCCATCGGGGGGCAGACGATGCGCACCTGCTCCTCCGGGATGCCGAACAGCCCGGCCAGATCCATGCGGGTGTTAAACGGCGTCTGCGATCCGGTCCAGACCTCGAGCCGACCATCGCTCCAGCGTGCGAGCGCCGCATGGGGTTCCATCGGGGCGTGCTGGGCGCCCGCGGTGGTGTAGGTCTCCTCTACGACTACATCTGCCTCCTCGAAACCCTTTCGCACGTCCCCGTGCCGGATGCGGAAGCGGTGGCAGACGTTGGTGCCCGGCTGGGGCCGCAACCCGAAGTAAGCCGCGTCGTTGTCGGAGATCGCGATCTCCTCGTGGATCAGTGGAGCCCCCTCCTCGGCGGCTTCCACGGCGTCGAAGACGGCCGGGAGCTCCTCGTAGTCCACCTCGATCAGATCCAGCACTTCCCCGGCTCGCTCCACGCTGGGGGCGGCAACCGCGGCCACGGGATCTCCGGCGTAGCGGGCCTTGTCCAGCGCCAGCACGGTCTGGTCCTTTATCTGGCACCCGTAGCGGTTCAGCTCCCGCACGTCGCCGGGTACGAGGACGACCACGTCGTCCGGAACCGCCGAGGCGTCCACCCGCAGGACACGCGCATGAGGATGCGGGGAACGCAATATGCGCGCGTGGAGCATCCCCTCGATCTCGACGTCCCGCGAATAGCGGGTCTGGCCGGTAACACGCGGATCAGACACCGTACAACTCCTCCAGGGCACGACGCACTTCGACTTCCATCACGCGGCGCCGGTAACGCGCGGAACCGCGTGCATCCGATAGGGGATGGATGTTCTCGGCGTACCTCCGGGCGATCTCCCTGATGATCCCTGCGTCGACTTCTCCTCCCGCCAGCGCGCAGACATCGGGGAAATACTGGGGTCTGCCGGCGACGGCTCCCACGACGACCCGCAGGGTCTTCCCCCCGTACCTTGCGGCCGCCACCGAGACACAGGGACGATCCTCGCTGGAGCGAGAGCGGAACTTGCGGTACACCGCCTGTCGAACTCCATCGGGCACCCTGACCCCCATGACCAGTTCGTCCTCTTTCAGAGCGGTCGTGTAGTGGTCGAGAATGAAGTCCTCGACGGGCACCTCCCGCTCACCGTTCTTTCCCGCGATCACGACGCGGGCAGCGAGCGCGGCGAGCATCGCCGGGGGATCCGAGGCATAATCGGCGTCTGCGAGCACCCCTCCGACGGTGGCCTGGTTGCGCACCCGGGGACTGGCCACGAGCGAGAAGGTGCGGGCGAGCGCGGGCCACTTCCGGCGCACCAGCTCCGATCTTTCCACCGATCTATGCGTCACCATCGCACCGAGGAGAAGCACGCCGTCTTCTTCTCTTATGGAGTCCAGTCCAGGGACGCCGCGCAGGGATATCAAACGCGCGGGCCGGAGGAACCCCTGGTTCATGAGGATGCCGACGAAGGTTCCGCCTGCGACCACGACCGCATCCTCCCCGTAGGACGAGCGAAGCTCCAGCGCTTCGTCCAGGGAACGAGGCTGGTGCCATTCGACGTGGCGCATCTCAATCACAGGGTAGTGACGGGCCGGCACTGCAGCAGGTAGAGCTCACCACCAGAGATGGCCCACTCCACGTCCTGAGGCGCACCCGCCTTCTCTTCGAGCAACCTCCCGAGCTCGGCGAGGCGCCGGAGTTCTTCCTCGTCCAGCACCCTCTCGTCGCCCGTCTTACCACGCTTGAGCGTGCCGGAACGGTCGAGCACGTAATGGTCCGGTGTCACCTCTCCGGAGACGACCGCCTCACCCAGCCCGAAGGCACCCTCGACGATCATCCTGTCCCGCCTCCTCCTCACCGGGTCAACGGTGAAAAGCACGCCCGCCTTCTCCGGTTGCACCATCTTCTGCACCACGACCGCCATCCGCAGATCCTCCAGCGAGCCTTTCTGCTGCCGGTAGAAAAGGGCCCGCTCGGAGAAAAAGGAGGCCCAGCAGTCGACCACGCGCCGGCAGACCTCATCCTCTCCTTCCACGTTGAGGTAGGTTTCCTGCTGGCCGGCGTAGCTCGCGGCCTCGGAGTCTTCGGCACAGGCCGAGGAGCGTACCGCCACCCTGCCGTCACCCAGGCGCTTGTGCGTCGCGGTGGTCCTCACGCCAGTGAGCCGCCGGTATGCGACGGAGATCTCTTCGCGCGGGGGATCGACCTCCTGCAGCGCGGCCGCGAGCCCCACGTGGTCACGCTCCCGAACCAGCTCCAGGACGCGCTCCACGTCCACCGAACTCTCCAGCACCCACGACGGAACGACGAAGCCGGGCGGTACGGGCAGGCCCTCGGAAGCCATCCTCGCCAGGCTTGCTCCCTTCCCCCCGGCGAGCGAGACGTCCCTGCACTCCTCGTCCGAGAACCAGAGTATGGTTCTCTCCCGAACCCTATTCATCGAGGATCGCCACCGCTCGCAAGGGGGCCCCGGTGGTTCCGGTCCACTTGATGGGAAAGGCGGAGAGCTTGAACCCGTAGGGGGGTAGCTGATCGAGGTTGGTCAGGTTCTCTATGTGCCAGTAATCTTCCTCCCACATTACCCGGTGCGCCTCCCAGAACTTCTTGCGCTCGAACATCGCCCACACCGGCGGATCGAAGGTGGGAGCATCGGTCCCCATGAGCCGTATCCCCCGGGAGATCAGGTACTTCGTGGCCTCGGCGGTCATCCCACAGTGGTCGGTGAGATACCTTTCCTGGTCGTTGTACGCCGAAGCACCGGTCTGGATGAGGACTATGTCCCGTTCCTTGAGCTCGTATCCGATCTTCTCCAGCGCCTGGTCTATGTCCGAAGGGGTGATGCCGGCCCCCTTCTCCAGGTGCCGGAAGTCGAGGACGACGCCGTCGGAGTAGCAGTACTCGAGCGGTATCTCTTCTGCGGCCGGTCCGTCGGGACGTATGTGTTTGAGGGCGTCCATGTGGGTCCCGGCGTGGTCGCTCTGGATCACGAGGTAAGAGGCGGTGAGCGAGTCTACGCCGTACTTGTCCGCTCCGACTCCTTCGGCGAACTCCTGCCAGGTCTCGTACATCAGGAGGCTCGGCGCAGGTATCCTGGGGAAGGTGATCATGTCCTTGTGTACCGGCATCGACAGGTCTACCAGGCGGCTCATTCGGGTCGGGCTCCTTTCATCATCTTCTCGAAGGCCGTGAAGTGCCAGCGCAACGCTGCCCCTGCCTTCTCCGGGTCCTTCTCTTCCAGCGCGTCCAGCAGCGGCCGGTGCATCTCGGCCAGCTCATGCAGGTCTATATCGGTCTTGACGACGGTGATTATCGTGCGCGCCCCGATCCTGAGCGAATCCCAGACCTCTTTGAGCGTCCGGTTGCCCGAGGACTCCACGATGAGCCTGTGGAAGCTCACGTCGTGGCGGACGAGCTCGTGCAGGTCTCCGGCCCCGGCGGCTTCCTTCATCGCTTCGAACTCTTTTTCGAAGGCCCCGATCGCCCCACCCAGTCGGGCGGCCGCCAGACGCGCGGCGAGCTCCTCCAGGGCGGCGCGGACGGGGTATATCTCGAGCAACTCCTCGAGGGTGACCTCCCGTACGCGCGCCCCCCGGAAAGGCTCTGACTCCACGAAGCGCAGCAGCTCGAGCTCCCTGAGGGCCTCCCTCACGGGGGCCTGGCTGGTACCGAACTCCCGAGCGAGCTGGGTCTCCACCAGACGCTCGCCAGGAGCGTACTCGCCGCTCAGCAGGCGTGCTATGAGCTCCTCTTTGATTTGCTCGCGCAGCACGGTGCGGTTGAGCTTCAAGAGAGGATCTCCACGATGCCCGTCGTACCGTTGACCCGCACGCGGTCTCCGGTCTTTATCCGCTCCGTCGCCTCGGACGTGCCCACCACCGCCGGGATACCGAACTCGCGCGAGACGACCGCCGGGTGGGAGACGGTCCCGCCGGCATCGGTCACGAGCGCGCTTATCTTGGTGAAGAGCACGACCCAGGCGGGGTTGGTCATCCGACAGACGAGCACGTCCCCCTCTCTGACCTCATCGAACTCTTCCGTGGAGGTGACCACCTTCGCGGTCCCCTCCACGACTCCGGCGGAGGCGGCGAGTCCTCTAATCTCTGCGGTGGTCTCCGAGGGCTTCCGGTAGAACTTCTCCGGGAACCCCCAGAGCGCAGCGTACGGGAACTCCAGCGCTTCCCGGGTAGCGGTCCCCACCCAGTCGCGGGGCCTCATCTCGTACGCTTCCTCGTGCTCGTCCCTCCGGTCGGAGACCAGGGCCCGCGCGTCGATTCTTCCCGGGTCCGTCATGAGCACCCGGAGTTCGTTGTAGCGGAGGAACATGACGTCTTCCGGATCGTCCAAGACGCCGGCCTCGACGAGCTTCTTTCCGATGGCAATGAGAACCAGACGCAGCCGGGCATTGGTGCCCTGGTCTATGTAGAAGTGGTGGTCGGGGGTGAGGGGGTTCATCCGCAGAGAAAGGTCCAGCGCCCGCTGCAGTTTGCGCCTCCCTTCTCCTTCGGGCACGTCGTCCATCAACTCATGGATGGCATCCTCCAGATCTTGCTTCACCGCCTCGAGCGCCTTCGGATAGTCATAGTCGCTCTCCAGATAACCCCTTATCGCTTCCAGAATGGGCGCGGGATCCTCCTTCCAGGTCTTGAAAGAAAACTCGTGCGCCCAGATCGCCTTGTATCCGAACTCCTGCTGGTAGGGTTCGAGCCGCTCGGAGATGAACCTCCTCCCACGCTCCAAGCCCCGCAGGGCCTCCAGCACTTCCGCCGCCGCATTGGCTCGGAACGCTTCGCGGAGGTCGGGATCTCTTTTGATCTCTTCTTTCATCCTCCACAGGGCTTCCACGGAATCCCAGTTCTTGTCTTCGGTAGAGCTCTGCAGCCTGCCCACGAGCCCGGGATCCACCTCCCCCTTGACCTCCGCAATGGTCGCGCTCAGGTTCTGCGTGGAGGTGAACTGAGCGAAGTTGAGCATCCAGTGGATCTTCCAGTGGCGGTCGTGGATGTCTATGGCGTCCTCGAGCAGCACGGCCAGCTCCACCAGATCCGCGCTCTCGGTATCGTACTCATCGAGATACGCAAAGTTGCGTTTTATCTCGGGCACCAGACGATCGCGCCACCAGTCCAGGAAATTCCAGGCGTAGTGGGGAAGCACCGCATCCATGTATACGCCTATCTTGGAGGCATAGTCTGGATCGCGCGGCACCCGCGGCACGTAGCGGCTCTGATACTCCACGGCCTCGGCTCGTACCGAAGGGTCGGCCGGGACCGCCGCCGTGTACACATACCCGTTTATCCTCTTGGCTACCCAGTCGGAGGCGAAGGGCGTCCCGAAACGCCTGAACATGTGGTCGCAGGTGAGCCACCACCCCCCGATGTCGAAGAACATCGGAGAGACCGGGTTCGGACAGTGCAGATCGTCGTAGATCCAGAAAAGCTCCTTCTCCCCCTCCTCCCACTCTATCGGAAAATCTTCGTCGCCGTAATAACTGCCGAGCACCCGGCCAGTGTCTGTCTCCACGATACTCCTCCTCGTGAGGTCAATCCTTTCCCCGGCAGAAGTATATATAATCGATTATCGAGAGAAATGCAAGATACGAGATGAGATCCGTCCGGCGACGTCTAGAGCACCAAGACTTCGGCCCCGGGAGCAGGAAGAAACCGGTAGAAGAGGGGCTCGCGGAAGCCGCAGGCCGAGAACCGCTCGCGCGCCCGCCGCGCGAGCGCTTCCGCCCGTCCGGCTTCGACGAGCGCCATCGCGCATCCCCCGAAGCCCGCGCCGGTGAGCCGCGCGCCGGGGGCGCCGATCTCTCTTGCGCACTCGACGAAGGCGTCGAGCTGTGGGGTAGAGACCTCGTAGTCGTCCCGGAGGGAGGCGTGGGAGGCGTACATCAACCGGCCGAAGGAGGCGTAATCCCCGGCGCGCAGCGCCCTCGCGGCTTCGAGTACCCGCCCGTTCTCGGTGACGACGTGGCGGGCACGGCGCAGGAGCTCGCCGGAGAGCTTCGGCAGATCGTCTTCCGTCGCGTCCCGCAGTTCTCGCACCCCGAGGCGGCGGGCGGCCTCCTCGCAGCTCCTCCGGCGCTCGTTGTAGCCCGTTCCGGCGAGGCCCCGCTCGACCCGGGTGTCGCACACCAGGAGCACGAGCCCCGCCCCCTCGAGGTCGAGCGGCACGTCCTCCGCCTCGAGCGTGCGGCAGTCGACGAGCAGGGCTGCACCTTCATGGCACAATAACGAGGCGTACTGGTCCATTATGCCGCTCTGGACGCCGACGTATTCGTTCTCTGCCCGCTGACAGATCCGGGCCAGGTCTTTCCTGTCTACCTCCAGACCGAAGAGGGCGCCGAGGGCGAGGGCGGTGGCGGCTTCGATCGCGGCGGAGGAAGAGAGGCCCGAGCCGCGGGGCACCTCACCGGCGAAGGCGGCCCGGAAAGGCCCGATAGCACACCCGGCCTCGCCGAGGGCCCACGCCACCCCGCGCGGGTAGTCGGCCCAGGAGTTTTTCTCTTCTGGAGTGAGCGGGCGGGTCTCGTCGAAGTCCGCGGAGTAGAGAATCCCATCCCCTCTGCCGGCGGCGATGGCCACCCGGCGGTCTATCGCACAGGGCAGGACGAAGCCGCCGTTGTAGTCGGTGTGCTCCCCGATCAGGTTTACACGCCCGGGAGCGCTCGCGACGACTTCGGGATCGGCGTCGAATCGCTTCCGGTAGGCTTCGGCGGCGCGTCCCTCGACTTCTCTCATCCCCCGTAGCCCCCCGGGTGGGAGAGCATCCACTCCCAGGCGTCGGAGATCATGGCCGCGAGCTCCGGTTTCTCGGGTTTCCAGCCGAGCTCTCGGCGTATCTTCCCGCTCGATGCGACCAGGACCGGCGGGTCGCCGGGGCGGCGCGGGGCCTCTTTTGCCTCTATCTCCCTCTCCGTCACCTCACGCGCCGTCTCTATGACCTGACGCACCGAGAAGCCCTCGCCGTTACCCAGGTTGTAGATGCGATGCTCGCCCTCGCGTGCGGCCTCGAGCGCCAGGAGGTGTGCGCGGGCGAGGTCTTCGACGTGGATGTAGTCCCGGATCGCGGTGCCGTCGGGGGTGGGGTAGTCGGTGCCGTAGACCTCGACGTACTCCCGCTCGCCGAGCGCGGTCCGCAGCACGAGCGGGATGAGGTGCGTCTCCGGGCGGTGGTCCTCCCCGAAGCGCCCGCTCGCCCCGGCGACGTTGAAGTAGCGCAGGCTCACCGCAGCGAGCCCGCGGGCGCGGGCGACGAAGGAGATCATGCGGTCCACGGCCAGCTTCGATCCCCCGTACGGGTTGGTCGGGAGCGGCGGGTCGTCCTCCTCTATCGGCACCTTCCGCGGCTCCCCGTAGACCGCCGCGGTCGAGGAGAAGACGAGCCTCGATGCTCCACCCTCGACCATCGCCTCGAGCAGGTCGAGCGTCCCTAGCACGTTGTTGCGGTAGTAGCGCTCGGGCTCTTCGACAGACTCGCCCACGAGCGAGAGCGCCGCGAAGTGCAAGACCCCGTCGTACCCCCCCGAGAGGACCCGCCGCGTCTTACCGGCGTCGAGGAGATCCCCCTCGACGAAGCGCGCCCCCCCGGGGATCGCCCGCCGGTGTCCTCTCGAGAGGTTGTCGAAGATGGTGACCTCGTGCCCGGCCTCGAGGAGCTGTCCGGCGACGACGCTCCCGATGTAGCCGGCCCCACCGGTGACGAGCAGCCTCACGCCCGCGCCACCGCCGCCCTGAGGCGACCCGCCGTCTCCTCCGGCAGGGCGTCCATGATGAACGCCCCCGCCCCGGTCTCGCTCCCGGCCAGGTACTTGAGCTTGTCCGCCGTACGGTTCGGCGGGTAGAACTCTATGTGGAAGTGGGCCACCCCCTCGTAGTCGCCGCCGTCGGTGGGGGTCTGGTGCATGACCATCATGTACGGCAGCGAGAACCCGAAGAGCTCGTCGTATCCGACGAGAAGCCGCTTGAGGGTGCGCGCAAGATCCCTGCGCTCCTCCGCATCGAGCCCGGCTATGGAGCCGACACACCTCCTGGAGTAGACGTGCACCTCGTAGGGAAAGTGCGCGTAGAAAGGGACGAAGGCGGAGAAGTGCTCGCCCTTGACCACTATCCTCCGCCCTTCTTCGTGCTCCTGCGCGAGCAGGTCGCAGTGCAAACACCCCCCGGTCTTCTCGCGGTGGGCGCGGGCGGCCTCGAGTTCCCGCTTCGGACGCGGCGGGACGAAGGGATAGCCGTAGATCTGACCGTGCGGATGGTGCAGCGTGACCCCTATCGCCTCGCCCTTGTTCTCGAAGATGAACACGTAATCGACGAAATCCAGCGCGCCGAGCTCCCGGTAGCGGTCCGCCCACACCTCGACGAGCTGCTTTATGCGCCGCTCCGGGAGCTGCGCCAGCGTCGCGTCGTGCTCGTCGGTGTAGAGGACCACCTCGCACACCCCACGCCCGGCGGCCTTCGGGGTCAGCCCGTTCCCAGACCCCTCCGGCTCCGGTGCATCAGGCACGAACGAGGGGAAGCGGTTCTCGAAGACGACTATCTCATAAGACTCCCGGGGCACCTCTGTCGGAAACCCGCCCGGCTTCGTCGGACACAGCGGGCAGTACTCCGCCGGGGGTAGAAAAGTCCTCTCCTGACGGTGGGTGGCGTAGGCCACCCACTCACCGAGCGTCGGGTCCCAGCGCAGCTCGTTCAAGCGTCCTCATCCTCTTCTTCATCCTCCTCGAAGGAGTAGAAGATGATGTACCGTCCGTCCTCCTTCAGCAGCCTCTCCTTGCGCATGTTACACCAGCCTCCGCTCTACCCGTAGCCTTCTGCAACAATATCTTACA
>JAIMBO010000202.1 GCA_023511405.1 Rubrobacteraceae bacterium | reverse complement strand
AGGAGAGGGCTTGCCACCACAGCAGGCCATCTCACCTCAGAGCCTGTAGCGCAGGCGCACTCCCTTGCCTACACCCCGCCTGAGGAGGTCTTGGCCTGAGCGCGGGAGCGCAGGCATAAGAACTCCGGCTCGAAGGAGGTCGAAGATATGTCCGGAACGGAGACAAGCAGGCTGCTGGAGAAGGACCGACGCTACGTCTGGCACGCCATGGGAGGTTACGCTCCCGACGGTCCCTCCCCGATGGTGGCGGTCAGGGGTGAGGGGGTTTGGGTCTTCGATTCGGATGAGAACCGCTACCTCGACGGGATGTCTGGCCTTTGGTGTGTGAACGCGGGGTACGGGAGGGAGGAGCTCGCCCGGGCTGCCTACGAGCAGCTCAGAGAGCTTCCCTACTATCCGCTCACCAAGAGCCATCCCCCCGCGATCGAACTCGGGGAGAGGCTGAGCGAGTGGCTCGATGGGGACTACGTCTTCTTCTACTCGAATTCGGGATCGGAGGCCAACGAGACGGCCTTCAAAATAGCTCGCCAGTACCACGACCAGAACGGCGAGCCGGACCGCTGGAAGATAATAAGTCGTTACCGCGCCTACCACGGTCAGACCTCCGGTGCCCTTGCGGCCACGGGGCAGGCGCAGAGGAAGTACCGCTACGAACCCCTGAGCCCGGGGTTTCTGCACGTCCCTCCGCCCGACTCCTACCGCCGTCCCGAAGGCATGTCACTCGAAGAGTACGGTCGGGAGTGTGCAGGGTACATCGAGCAGGTGATCCAATGGGAGCTGCCGGAGACAGTGGCGGTCGTCATCATGGAGCCCATCATAACGGGAGGGGGCATACTCATCCCCCCCGATGGCTACATGCCCCTGGTCAGGGAGGTCTGCGACCGCTACGGTGTGCTGCTCATAGTAGACGAGGTCATCTGCGGCTTCGGAAGGACCGGGAGCAGGTTCGGCCACCAGCACTACGGGGTCGAGCCCGACATCGTGACGATGGCCAAGGGTATAACCAGCGCCTATTTCCCGCTCTCGGCCACGGCGGTGAGCCGCCGCATCTACGAGTCCTTCTCGGCCGGGGAAGAGTATGCCCGGCTGCGACACGTGAACACATTCGGGGGGCACCCGGGCGGGTGTGCCGTAGCCCTGAAGAACCTGCAGATCATGGAAGAGGAGGGACTCGTGGCACGCTCTGCCGAGGTTGGAGGCGGGCTTCTCGAAAAGCTCTCCCACCTGAAAGCCCACCCGCGGGTGGGTGATGTACGCGGCAGGGGACTCCTGATCGGCATCGAGCTGGTCGAGGACAAGACGAGCAAGAAGCCGGCAGACGCTGGAAGCATCGCGTCGATCATCGCCCGCTGCAAGCAGCGAGGGCTCCTGATAGGGAACAACTCGGACACCGTGGCCGGCTTCAACAACGTGCTGACCCTGGCACCTCCTCTCACGCTGTCCGAGCGTGAGGCGGACTTCATCGCCGAAGTCCTGACCGAGTCCATCGAGCTTGAAGAAGGGGAAGGCGAGGATGTCTGAAGGTTTGCCCCCAGAAAGGGTAGACACCACCGGTGAGCTCGACCGCGCCCTCAGCCTCGGAGGCCTCCTGGCCCTGGCAGTGAGCGACATAACGCCCATGGCGTCGCTGCTCGTCATCGCCCCGGTGGTGCTCGGTCTGGCCGGTACGGCCGGGTTCTGGGCCTATCTGATCGGCTGTTTCATAGCCATAAACGTGGCCGCGTGCATGGGTGAACTAGGCTCTATATACCCGGTTGCGGGCGGCCAGTATTCCATAGTACACCGCGTGCTAGGTGGCCCCCTGGGGTTCGTGGCCCTGCTGGACTACCTGGTGCAGGCCGTCTTCCTCCCGGCAAGTATCGTGCTCGGGTTCGGAACCTACCTGCATTCCCTCAACCACCTCTTCCCGGTGGGGCTCAGCTCCGCGGTGGTCATGGCCATAGTGACGATAGTCGCGGTGCTGCGCATCCGGGTAAACGCTGTTCTCGTGGGTATCTTCCTGGCGATCGAGGTGGCGGTACTGGCCATTCTGGCGCTGGACGGGCTCACCCACCTGAACCAGCCGCTCTCGATAATCTTCCAACCCGTCGCCGCCAGAGGCGGCGAGCTTGCACCCGTGGCCACCGGAGCGATCATCGCCGCGCTCGCCACGGCCCTCTTCTCCGTCAACGGCTACGATAGCACGCTCAACTTCTCCGAGGAGACACGCGGGCCAGCGAGCCACATCGGGCGAGCCGTGGTCCTCGCCGCGCTCACCGGTATACTGCTTGAGATCGTACCGTTCACAGCCGACCTGTTCGGGGCTCAGAATCTCAAGGCCTACCTGGCCAGCAGCACCCCCCCTGACCGATCTCGTCGCGCACACCTGGGGCCCTGCTCTCGCGAAGGTGATGATCGTCGGGGCGCTGTTCGCCCTCTTCAACGCCGTTCTGGCAATCACACTGCAGTTT
>JAIMBO010000201.1 GCA_023511405.1 Rubrobacteraceae bacterium | reverse complement strand
ACCCGCTGGGGACTCTCGCCTTCGAGTTCGCCCCCCTCCCGCAACAGCTCCTCACGGTCCAAAACCGGGCTCGTCTGTTTGGATACCCTCGCTTCAGGCATAGAAATCCTCCCCTAAAAAGGCAAAGTCAGGTACTGGCTGAAAGAACCCTACCGGGATACGACGACTTCAGCAGCGGGCGCTACATCGCCCGCGCATTCGCCGCAAACCCGGCCCCCCAGCCACCAGAGGAGTGCTCCGCTCTTCGGCTCCGTATCTCACGCGAAAAATACTAGGCTACGAGCCTCCGGGCGTCAATAAAAAATACGATAAATTTTGTCGGATTCGAAAAATTTCTATCTGAAGAGGTCTCTGCCGGGGTCCATGACCATCTCGGAGGCGGCGCCTTCGCCCGGCGTGTACGGGAAGCCGCGCACCAGGGCTGCGGGCACGGCGGCGGTCTTCCCCATCACGAGCTCGGCGGCGGCGGCGATCTCGTCGGCGGAGGCGAGGACGCTTGCGGAGAGTTCGTAGCCGTAGGGGTCGCGGTGGCCCCGGTAGTCCGAGAAGGGCTTCATCCCGGAGAGGCCGAT
Source organism: Rubrobacteraceae bacterium (assembly GCA_023511405.1). Classification (GTDB taxonomy): domain Bacteria; phylum Actinomycetota; class Rubrobacteria; order Rubrobacterales; family Rubrobacteraceae; genus Rubrobacter_E; species Rubrobacter_E naiadicus. The sequence continues at coordinate 1,880 of JAIMBO010000201.1, read as the reverse complement.
GGCGACGTTGGTTATGCCGTTCCTCCAGGGCCGCCCGAAGGAATCCGAGACGATGACTGGGACGTCGATGGCGGTGAGCCGGGCGATCCGGTGACGGATCCGGGCGGCGGAGGCATCGGGGTCGAGGGGGAGCAGGCATACGACTTCCTCTCCGGGGACGTTCGAGGCGTCGACCCCGGCGTTGGCGCAGACGAAGCCGTGGCGGGTCTCGGAGATGATGAGCCCGCGGTCCATCCGGACGATGCGCCGGCTCTCGCGCAGGACCGCCTCGATCTGGCGGGGGTCTTTGCCGTGCTCGGCGGCGAAGCTCTTCGCCAGTGGCGAGGGCTCGACGGTGCGCAGGTCGAGCAGCCGTCCCTCGGCCTTGCTCACCACCTTGTGGGTTACGACGAGGATGTCCCCTGGCGCGATCTCGTCTCGTACGGCCGCGCAGAGCAGGGCGGCGAGATCGTCGCCGGGGTGGATCTCCGGGAGCCCTTCTACCGGGATTACGGAGATGCCGCTCAAGAGACCAGCCGCTCCAGATCCGCCGCGGTATCGAGGTCGAAGGAGAGGTTCGGGCGCTCGCAGACCTCTACGGGAAGCCCCCTCCCCCGCGCGAGACGAATATGCCGGGCGAAGCTCCCCTCCCCGAACGCGAACGGCATGGCATCCGGAGGGCGGAGCAACAGTGCGTTGGTGCCGGTGCGCGCGCGGTCCGGGGCGATCACGACCGGAGCCCTCCCGGCGGATCGGAGCAAAACCCCGACATCGTCCGGCTGCAACAGGGGAAGATCGGAGGGGAGCACGAGCAGGGAGCTGGCGCCCCCGGAGAGCGCCCACGCCCGCGCCTCCTCGAGCGCCGGGTTCAGGCCCGCGCTCCTCTGGTGCAGGGGGTGGGCACCCTCTTCCCCTGCGACCCCGAGCACCCCCTCGTCCGGACTCACGACGCAGACCAGCCCGATCTCAGCCCCTCGCAGGGCGCCGAGGACCCGCCGCAGGGTCCTCAACGTCAGGGCGGCCCGCTTCTCCGCCGGCAGCACGCCACCGAGCCGGCTCTTCGCCTCGCGCAAGTCCTTGACGGGTACCGCGGCGAAGATCGGCTTCACGCGCGCAAACTCCCGCAGAAGTCGAGTATCTCCCCGGCGAGCCTCGCGCGATCCTCCTCCGAGCGCATCACGGCATCCGTGACGAGAACCTCCATCCCGAGATCTTCTATACCGGCCCGCTCCCTCTCGTCGGCCCGATCTATCACCATCCCCCCCACCACCCCCTCGTACTCCCGCGCGACGCCGAGCGCCGAGGCCTCCCTGCCCAGCGAGGACATCATCCTGTCGGCGGGCCCCTTGAGCGCCCGGCCCCCGACGAGCGGGCTCACGGCCACCTTCGGCGCACCGCTCTCCGTGAGAGCACGCCGCATACCGGGCACGGACAGGATGGGCCCGATGCTCACCACCGGGTTGGAAGGGCATATCACGACGGCGTCCGCCGCCGAGATGGCATCCTCAACCTCCCGGCTCGCCCGGGCCTCCCCGATGCCGCGCAGCTCCACCCCGAGCACCTCGTCCTTTTGGGCGCGTCGGACGAAGTACTCCTGGAACTCGATCTTCCCGGCGGGCGTGTAGAGTAGCGTCGAGACCGGCTCGTCGCACATCGGCAGGATTCGGCCGGGCACACCGAGCGCGGCAGCGAGGCGGGCGGTCACCTGCGTGAGCCTCTCCCCTCCGCGCAGCAGGCTCGTGCGCAGCACGTGGGTCGCGAGGTCTCTATCCCCAACCCTGAACCAGGCGTCCTCCCCGTACCGGGAGAGCATCCCCAGCGCAAAGAACGTATCGTCCATCACGCCCCAGCCGGTCTCGGGGTTGGCGATCCCGGCGAGGGTGTACATCACGGTGTCGAGG
>JAIMBO010000200.1 GCA_023511405.1 Rubrobacteraceae bacterium | reverse complement strand
ATGTCCTTCGCCCGCGTCATCCCGACGAGGCGCGAGACCCTCTGGGTGCCGCCGCTGCCCGGGATCATCCCGAGCCCCACCTCCGGCAGCCCGAAGACGGCGCGCCCGGTGGCGATGCGGAAGTCGCAGGCGAGCGAGAGCTCGAGCCCCACCCCGAAGCAGTAGCCGTCGATGGCGGCGATGACTATCCCGGGGAAGCGCTCCGGGGCGGCGACGTTCTCGTGCAGCAGCGAGAGCGTGCCCGGGTGCTCCTTCAGGAAGCCCGCGATGTCCCCTCCCGCGGTGAACGCCTGCTCCCCGGAACCGCGGATTATGACGACCCGCGCCCGGCCGTCCCTCTCCAGCGCGCGGAAGAGGTCCGAGATCTGGTCGCGCATCCCCATCGTGACCCGGTTCATCTTCTTCGGGTCGTCGAGCACCAGACGCGCCACGCCCCGCTCCTCGTCGAAGGAGAAGCTCATGTTCTCGAGCTCGAGCCCGAAATCCTCTGCCTTCAGCGTCAAACCCTGCTCCCCTCGTCTCTGTCCTTCGTTTCCAGCTCCTCGTACTCCCCGGCCAGAAGCCGCCGCCTGAGGAGCTTACCGACCGGGCTCTTCGGCAGCTCCTTTACGAGCACGATCCTCTTCGGCCGCTTGAAGCGGGCCAGCGAGGGGCTCTTCCTGCAGTGCTCGTCTATCTCTTGCGGGGTGAGATCCTCTCTCGCGGGGACGACGAAGGCGGTCACAGCCTGGCCCCACCGCTCGTCCGGCATCCCGACCACGGCGACCTCGTCCACGTCCGGATGGCGCGAGATGACCTCCTCGACCTCGACCGGGTAGACGTTCTCGCCGCCGGTGATGATCATGTCGTCCACCCGGCCCGTTACCCACAGGTCCCCGTCCCCGTCTAGGTACCCGGTGTCTCCGGTGAAGTGCCAGCCCTCCCGGATGGTCTTCGCGGTGGCATCGGGCCGGTTGTGGTAGCCGGAGTAGGCGTCGTCGCAGAGCCTCACGATTATCTCCCCGGTCTCCCCCTGCGGGACCACCTCGTCCGGACGCACGGTCGGCTCGGGGTCGGCGCGCACCACCCTTATCTCGGTGTGGAAGGCCGCCCTCCCGGCGCACCCGGGTTTCCTGCGGGGCTCGGGATAGACGGTGAAGATGTACACCTCGGTCGAACCGTAGTGGTTTACGAAGACCTCGGGCTCAAAGCTCTCGAGGCACCTCTCGACCAGCGGACCGAGCATCGGGGCCCCGGCGTAGGAGAGCTTCTTCACGCTCGTGGTATCGTGCTCGTCGAACCCGGGGCTGCCCACGAGGTCGTGGAGGAGGGTGGGGATGAGGTAGAGGGCGCTTATCCGCTCGCGCTCTATGATCTCGAGCGCCTCCCCGGCATCCCAGTCGGGCATGGCGACGAAGAGGCCGTTCAGAGAGATCATGCTGGTGAGCGAGTGCATCCCCATCGTGTGGTAGAGCGGCATACACCCGAGAGTCCTCTCCCAGAGGCTATACCCGTGGTGGATGACCTGCCCCACGGTCGCCGCGTACTCGGCCCTCTGGCTGCGCAGCACCCCTTTGGGACGCCCCGTCGTCCCGGAGGTGTAGAGCATGAGCGCGATGTCTTCCTCCTCGATGTTCTCCTCCGGCCTCTCGCCGGAGGCCGCTCCGATCACCTCGTCGAAGGAGAGCGCGTCTTCGGGTGGGTCTTCCCCCACGTAGAGCAGCACGGGCTCGAAGCCGAGCCCCTCCCGCGCCCGGAGCACGACCTCCCGGGTCGCCTCCTCGAAGAGGACGACGCGCGGGGAGGCGTCGCCCAGGCAGTAGCGGACCTCTTCCTCCGCCCACCGGAAGTTCAGCGGGGTGTTTATCGCCCCGAGCTTCTGGCAGGCCATGTGCACCGCGCAGTTCTCCTCCCGGTTCTTGAGCAGTTGCACCACCCTATCGCCCTTGCGGACCCCGAGCCCGCGCAGGGCGCACGCGACGGAATCGACCCGCTCGTTCCACTCCGCGTAGGTGTACCGCCGCTCTCCGTCCACCACGGCCAGGCTCTCCGGGTAGCGGGAGGCGGCCCGTTCGAGCATGTCTCTCAGGATCATGCGTCCTCCTTCCGCCCGTAGAGGAGTTCGAACACCCTCTCCGGGGTCACCGGAAGCCCGGTTATCTCGACCTCCTCGGGCTGCAGGGCGTCGGAGATGGCATTCGCCACCGCGACGGGGACGCTCATCGTCGAGCCCTCCCCGAGCCCCTTGGCTCCGAGCAGCGAGTAGGGCGAGGGGGTCTCGATGTGGTCGATGTTGAGCCCCGGCACCTCGGCCGCGGTGGGACAGAGGTAGTCCATGAAGCTGGCGTTTTTCAGCTGTCCCTCCTCGTCGTAGAGGAACTCCTCGTAGAGTGCCCCCCCCAGCCCGTGGGCGGCGCCGCCGTAGATCTGCCCCTCCGCGAGCATTGGGTTGAGGAGCCTCCCGGCGTCGTGGACGGT
>JAIMBO010000199.1 GCA_023511405.1 Rubrobacteraceae bacterium | reverse complement strand
GGCGAGATCAGGCCCATCCGCCCGGTGCGGGAGATCGAGGAGAACAAGTGGAGCGCCCAGCGCTACGGTCCCTACGGGACCTTCGTCGACCACGACACCCACCTCTCCGTGGAGACGAAGAAGGTCCTCTACCACCTCGTCTCCGAGCTGGAGAAGGACGGCCGGCGCGACCTCTCCGGGGTGTGGAGGCTGCTCGACGAACCGACCGAGGCCGAGCGCCAGCTCGAGGTGTGGCGTGAGAGCGGCTCGGCCGAGGAGGTGGCGCAGGAGATCGTCCGGCGCACCCGCGAGGCCACGGAAGGCTACGCTAGCGGCGGCGCAGGCGGCGGTTCATGACCCTGAGCGCCAGGTGCATCGCCGTGCGGCGGACGCGCTGGCTTCGCACCAGGGTGTAGACGACCTGCCGCCCGAGCGGGCTCCTGAGTATCCTGACGGCGATGCGCAGCTTGCCCATATCTCCCTATCCTCTCTCGCTTCAGCTCGTACGGTCTATCTCGGCGTGGTAGCGGCTCCCGAGCCTGCCGCCCAAAAACCCGCCGAGCAAGGCTACCACGACGGCGCCGGCGATGGCGCCGATGCCGGGACCACCCGCTCCGAGAAGCGTGTTGAGCCCCGGGAGCACCCTGCCCTCGATGAGTCCGCGGAGCGCGCTGCCGCCGCTCGAGGGCAGGAAGGGCCCGGCGGCCGCGACGATGAACGCCACCACCACGCTCCAGAGGAGCGTGACCACCCCGTTTATCCCGCCGTCGAAGCGGGCGAGCCGCCCGGCGACGTACCCCCCGAAGAAATAGGTGAGGAACAGCAGCGCCGCGACGACGGCGCTGCCAGCGATGGCGGTGTTGCTCGGGGGCCAGGAGACGCTCGCCGGGAAACCCAGCGGCCGCAGCACGAATCCGGCGACGTAGGAGAGAACCGCCCCGGTCACGGCGCAGAAAACGAACCCCAGGAAGCTCGCCAGCCAGTCGACCCCGCCGTAGAGCTCCTTCAGGCGCTCCTCCCTCTCTTCGAATCCGAACCGGTACGACGCCGGGCGGGGAGCGGCGGGCGGGACCTCGGCCGTATCCCCCACGGCCGGGCGCATCACCCGGGTCTCACCCTCTCCTCCGGAAGAGCTCGTCGGCCTCCGGTAGGGCCTCTCCCACTCCTCGGGTTCCATCCGGCGGGTCGCCCCCGGATCCTGCGGCGGGACGCCACGCCGGGTCTTCTCGGTATCCTCGGATGGATCCTCCCCCAGCGGGCCAAGCCGCCGGCGCCTCTCGGGATCTCTGCCTGGCCCCTCGCTCATCTCTAGCCTCGCGCCTCCTGGTCTTCGAACCCTCTCAGGTCTATGGATTCTAACCCGCCCGGTGAACACGGTATCCTTAGCAGGTGCGGCCCGGGCGGGCCACGGGTCATCTTTGGACATCAGGACAAAAATCCCGCGCCTTCCCGCTCTTCAGATTGTACGCGCGGCTATATCCTTCGCCAACGGCCTCGCCTAAGATTCGTCCGTCGAATGGAAAAGTGCTCGATTCGGAGGAAAAACCATGACAGTCCAGACCCGTGAAGACGTTCTGAGGATCGCCGAGGAACGCAACGTACAGTTCATCCGGCTATGGTTCACGGACATACTGGGGACTCTCAAGAGCTTCGCGATAACCCGCGACGAGCTCGAGGACGCCCTCGACGGGGGGATGGGCTTCGACGGCTCCTCAATCACCGGCTACCAGGACATAGAAGAGTCGGACATGATCGCGATGCCCGATATCTCCACCTTCAAGATCATTCCCTGGAGCCCGCAGGACACGCCCACCGCCCGCATGATCTGCGACATACAGACCCCGGACGGCGACCCCTACGTCGGCGATCCGCGCTACGTTCTCCGGCGGGCGCTCGAGCGGGCGAAGGAGATGGGCTTCGACCACTTCTACGTCGGCCCCGAGCTGGAGTACTTCTACTTCAAGAGCCAGGACAACCCGGAGCCGCTGGACTACGGTAGCTACTTCGACCTCACCACGCTCGATGCGGCGACCGCGCTCAGGCGGGAGACGATCTTCGCGCTGCAGAGCCTGGACATCGACGTGGAATACTCGCACCACGAGGTGGGCGTCAGCCAGCACGAGATAGACCTGCGCTTCGACGACGCCCTCAAGATGGCCGACACCGTCATGACATACAAGACGGTGGTGAAGGAGATCGCCACCAACCACGGCGTCTACGCGACGTTCATGCCCAAACCCCTGCGCGACTCCAACGGATCGGGCATGCACACCCACCAGAGCCTCTTCAGCGGGGACCGCAACGCCTTCTTCGACCCCAACGACGAGTACTTCCTCTCCAAGGAGGCGAAGTCCTTCGTCGCCGGGCAGCTCAGGCACGCCCGGGAGATCAGCATAATCTTCGCTCAGTACGTCAACTCGTACAAGCGGCTGGTCCCGGGGTACGAGGCGCCGGTGTACATCGCCTGGAGCCGCCGCAACCGCTCGGCCCTGGTGCGGGTT
>JAIMBO010000046.1 GCA_023511405.1 Rubrobacteraceae bacterium | reverse complement strand
CCTTGCGGCCACCGGATTTTGAGTCCGGCGCGTCTACCGGTTCCGCCACTCCGGCTCTCGGGCGGGGCAAGTATAGCATGTAGCCTTCTGGTCCCGGCCGCACGACCCAGTATAATCACGATACATCATGCGCCTGTATTTGATCGACGGATACTCACTGCTCTACCGGGCTTTCTATGCTCTTCCGCAGAGCATATCCACCCGTGAGGGGCTCATGACCAACGCCCTCTACGGGTTCACGAGCGTCCTGCTCAAGATCCTCGGCGAGGAGGGCGAGAAAGGGGTCGCGGTCGTCTGGGACGGTGGGTTGCCCAGCTCCCGGACCGGGCTCTACGAGGGGTACAAGGCGCAGAGGAAACCCATGCCGGAGGAGCTCAAGGACCAGCTCGAGCACCTCGACGACATCCTCCGGGCGATGAACGTGCCGGTCGTCAGGGGCGAGGGGCACGAGGCCGACGACGTCATAGCCACCCTCTCGCGGCGGGTACCGGAGGGGAGCGAGCTCATGATCGTCACCGGGGATCAGGACGCCATGCAGCTCGTGGACGGCAACGTCAGGGTGATGCGCACCAGCTCCAGGAGCGGCTTCTCCGAGACGAAGGTCTACGGGAGGGAGGAGGTCGTCGAGGAGTACGGGGTCACCCCGGAGCAGATCCCGGACTACAAGGCGCTCACCGGGGATCCTTCGGACAACATCCCCGGCGTGCGGGGGATCGGCCCCAAGAGCGCCTCGAAGCTCCTGCAGAGGTTCGGGAGCCTGGAAGGCATCTACGAGCACCTGGACGAGGTCTCTCCCGAGGGGACGCGCCGCAAGCTCGAGGAGGGAAGAGAGAGCGCTTTCATGTCGCTCGAGCTGGCGCGGATGCACTTCGACGTACCGGTGGATTTCGATCTCGAAGGGCTCAAGTTCGAAGGGGTCTCGCCGGAGTGCCGGGAGGTCTTCGAGCGCTACGAGTTCAACAGCTTCCTCGAGAGACGGCTGCCGGAGCTCCCGGTGGCCGGTGGCGGCAGGGTCGAGGCGCCGCGCCGGAGGCGCGTCCGGATCGCGGGAGAACCATCGGAGCCGAGCCTCGACCCGGTGGCCGTGGCGCCGGTCGGCGACGGGCGCTGGGCCGTCGCCACCGCCGAGGACGAGGCGTACGTCTCAGGGGAGCTCCCGGCCGGACAGCTCTGGGTGCACGACGCCAAGGGCTGCGGCGTGAGGCGGGCCAGCTTCGACACCTACCTCGCCGCCTACCTCATACAGCCCGGCACCCGCAGCTACGAGCCCGAGACGCTGGCCCGGGAGCGGGGTCTCGAGGGGGTCGAAGTCGAGCACGAGGACCCCGAGGTGGCCGGCGCCGCGCGGCGGGCGGCGCTGGTCTACGCGCTCGTCCCCGGTCTGCGCGACGAGCTCGAGGAGATGGGGCTCTCCCGCCTCTATTACGAGGTCGAGCTCCCGCTCGCCGACGTGCTCGCGAAGATGGAACGGGTGGGGATGCCGGTGGACGTGGGGACGCTCGAGGAGGTCGGGCGGGAGATAGAGGGCAGGATCTCCGAGCTCGAGGCCAGGATCTTCGAGGAGGTGGGGCACCCGTTCAACATCAGCTCGCCCAAGCAGCTCGGGGAGGTTCTCTTCGAGGAGCTCTCCATACCCCCCGTCAGGAAGACCAAGACCGGATACTCCACCGACGCCAAGGTGCTCCAGCAGCTCGCGCTGCAGGGGTACACCGTGGCCGGGCGGGTCATCGAGTACCGCGAGCTCACCAAGCTCCGCGGCACCTACGTGGAGGCCCTGAGCAGGCTCGTCGGCGAGGACGGACGCATCCACACCACGCTGAACCAGACCACCACGGCCACCGGGCGCATCTCGAGCGACTCGCCCAACCTGCAGAACATCCCCGTGCGCACCGAGCTCGGGGCGCGCATCAGGGACGCGTTCACCGCCTCCGAGGGCCGCGTCCTGCTCGTCTGCGACTACTCGCAGATAGAGCTCAGGATCCTCGCGCACATGACCCGGGAGCCCGCGCTCGTCGAGGCCTTCCGGAGCGGGGAGGACATCCACACCCGCACCGCCTCAGAGGTCTTCGACGTCAGGCCGGAGAGCGTGACCCCCGAGCTCAGGCGGAGGGCCAAGATGGTCAACTTCGGCATCCTCTACGGCATCTCCGGATACGGGCTCGCCACGCGTCTCGGCAACGTCCATCCCTCCGAGGCCGAGCGCTACATAAAGCGCTACCTCGAGCGCTACCCCAGGGTCAGCGAGTTCATCCGCAAGACCAACGAGGAGGCGAGGGAGCTCGGGTACACCACCACCCTCTTCGGCAGGAGACGCTACGTCCCCGAGCTCAGGAGCAAGAACAAGAGCGTCCAGAGGCTCGGCGAAAGGCTCGCGTTCAACGCCCGGGTGCAGGGGACGGCCGCGGACATCATCAAGATCGCGATGGTGGACATAGACGGGCGGCTGCCGGAGGGGGCGGATATGATCATGCAGGTCCACGACGAGCTCGTCTTCGACGTCGAGAGGGATCTGGTCGGGGAGGTCGCCGCGCTCGCCGCCGCGCGCATGGTCGCGGCCTGCGAGCTCGACCCCCCGCTCGAGGTCGAGGTAAAATCCGGGGAGAGATGGGGCAGCGTCGCGCCCCTGTCCCTGCAAAAGAGTGATAGAATGAGCTAGGATATCGCTCCAGGAGCGTGATCCTTGAGATAGTCGTCTGTTCGTAAGCCATGTGGAAGAGGAAAGTTACTGTTAGATGACGGAAGCCACTGAAAAAACGTCCCGAGAGCTGACGATGCGGGACTTCTTCCGCGAGGAGAACGGGGAGATAGTCCCGGTAGACGAGAGCATCCTCATAGACTTCAGCGACGGGGACATAGTCGAGGGCGAGGTCGTCCGGATAGACAAGGACGAGGTCCTCGTGGACATCGGGTACAAGTCTGAGGGCTTGATCCCGGCCAACGAGCTCTCGATCCGCAAGGGCGTCGACCCGCACGAGATCGTCGAGCTCGGCCAGCGCATCGAGGCGCTGGTGCTCCAGAAGGAGGACGCCGACGGGCGTCTGATCCTCTCCGCCAAGCGGGCGGCCTTCGAGAAGGCCTGGAACCGGATCGAAGAAGCCTACGCCGCGCAGGAGAACGTCGAGGGGCCGGTCATAGAGGTCGTCAAGGGCGGTCTGATCCTGGACATCGGGCTAAGAGGCTTTTTGCCGGCGAGCCTGGTGGACATCCGGAGGGTCAGGAACCTCGACGCCTTCCTGGGTCAGAGGCTCGAGTGTAAGGTCATAGAGCTCAACCGCAGCCGCAACAACGTCGTGCTCTCCCGCCGCGCGGTCCTCGAAGAGGAGCGCAAGGAGGAGCGTGAGAGGATCCTTACCTCCCTCAAGGAGGGCGACATCGTCGAGGGTACGGTCTCGAACCTCGTCGACTTCGGCGCGTTCGTGGACCTCGACGGGATAGACGGTCTGATCCACATCTCCGAGCTCTCCTGGAACCACGTCGACCATCCGAGCGAGGTCGTACAGGTCGGGGAGAAGGTCAAGGTCAAGGTGCTCGAGGTGGATCAGGAGCGCGAGAGGATCTCGCTCGGCCTCAAGCAGACCCGCAAGGATCCCTGGCAGGAGGTCGTCGAGCAGGTCGAGGTTGGTCAGACGATCCATGGCCGGGTGACCAAGCTCGTCTCCTTCGGAGCGTTCGTCGAGGTCGCCGAGGGGGTGGAGGGTCTGATCCACATCTCCGAGCTCGCCGACCACCACGTGGAGACGCCGGGCGAGATCGTGCGCAGCGGCGACGAGGTGGACGCGCGGGTGATCGACGTCGACCCGAAGCGCCGGCGGCTCTCGCTCTCGCTGCGTCCCGAGCGCTCCGAGAAGGAGGAGCGGCGCCGCGAGGAGCGTGAGGACCGTCCGCGCCGAGACCGGCCCAGGGACACCGGCGTGCGTACGGCTGGTGCCTTCGACCAGCTCTCCAACCTGGATCTGGAGAGGGAGTAAGCGCCGGGAGGCCGGGTGTGTCGGAAGAGGGAGGGCCGGTGACGCTCGCCGTCACCGGCCCTCTGGCCTGCGGGAAGAGCACCTTCGTGGCGATGCTCGGTGAGCTGGGGGCAGAGACCATCTCGGCCGACGGGGTGGTGCACGATCTCATGGCCACGGATGCGGAGCTGATCGAGAAGATCGTACGCCGCTTCGGGGAACACGTGCGGGGGGAGCGGGGGATAGACCGCCGGGCGCTCGGACGGGAGGTCTTCGGCGACCGGCGGGCCCTCGAGGATCTGGAAGAGATGGTCCACCCGCTCGTCTGGCGTGAGGTCGGGCGCAGGATCTCCGCCAGCCGCGCCCCGCTCTTCGTGGCCGAGGTGCCGCTGCTCTTCGAGGGTAAACACGCCTCCGACTTCGATTTCACCCTGACGGTGCTCGCTCCCCGGGAGCGCCGGCTGGGGTGGGCGCGGGAGAGGGGGATGCCCGAGAGGCAGTTCGAAGCCGTGGAGGCGAGGCAGCTCAGCGCTGAAGAGAAAGCCCGCCGGGCCGACATCGTCGTGAACAACGACGGCGGGATGGAGCGCCTCAGGGAGCAGTCCGTGAAGGTGTGGGGGCGTCTTCTGTCCGGAGGAGGGCGGGGACGGTAGTCTACACGACCAGAGGTGGACGCCGCAGGGCGGCCAGACGCAGGGCCCGGCGCAGGAGGAGGAGCGTGCTGTTCGCCGTCGTGTTGCTGCTCGCCCTCACCGTCTTCTGGCCCCGGCTCTACGGGGTCTTCGAACGCGCGACACATCCTCTGGAGTACGCGCCGCAGATACGCGCCGCGAGCCAGAAGTTCGGCGTCGACCCCACGCTCGTGGCCGGTGTGATCTACACCGAGAGCCGCTTCGGTCACGACTCGGAGTCCTCGAAGGGGGCCTACGGCCTGATGCAGATCATGCCCTCCACGGCGCGCTTCATCGCCGAGCACGGCGGCATACGGGGGGATTACCGGGATCCCGGGGTCAACATCGAGATGGGCACCTGGTATCTGAGCTATCTGGAGCACCGCTATCCGCAGGACGAGCGTCTGGCGCTCGCCGCCTACAACTCCGGGGAGGGGAAGGTCGCGCAGTGGGGGCTGCGTCCGGGGTTCAGCCTCCGGCAGATCCCGTATGCCGAGACCCGCGACTACGTGAGGAACGTGCTCGCCGCGCAGAAGACCTACCGCAGGCTCTACGGTCCCGAGCTGCGCGGCGGCTAGGGCTTATCCTCGCTGGCCTCCGCCCGCGAGATGTAGGAGATCATCTCGCGCATCCACGCGGTGTCGTGGCCGTGTATCTCTTCCTCCTCGCCCCACATCCTGCCGAGCGAGCGGGAGATCCCCTCGTCGCCGCCGGTGAACTCCTCGACCAGCTTCTTCCAGCGCCGGGCGAGCTCCCTCACCCGCTCGCTCCGGGGGTCGGTCCCCGCCTCCATCTCGGCCCGGACCTCCGCGATGAGGCGCGGCCATTCCTCCTCGACCCGGCGGATCCTCTCCCGGCCGAGCTCCCGGGCCCTCTTCTCGAGGTACTCCCGCTGCTCGGGGGTGTAGTATCTCTCGAGCCTCTCCGACATCTCGATCACCTCCATGGCCGCTTGCACGAGCTTTGCTGGGGAAGGCCCTCCGGACGAGCGCAGCCTCTCTGCCACCAGCTCCAGCCGCTCGAGCAGAGCCCCCTTGATGCGTAGCTCCTCCCTCACCCGTTCCGCGTGCAGCTCGACGACCCGCAGCGCCGTGAACTCCGGATCGTCCAGGCAGCGGGCGACCTCGCTCAGGGGCAGCCCCAGCGAGCGGAGCGAGAGGATCCGCTGCAGCCTGAGAACGTCCTCCGGGCCGTAAAGCCGGTAGTCAGACTCTGTCCTGCGGGCGGGGCGGAGCAGCCCGATCTCGTCGTAGTGGCGCAGCGTGCGCACCGAGAGACCGGTGCTCCGGGCAAGCTCTCCTATCCTCCAGATCTTCTCCATGCCACTGGAGGATAAAGCCTCACGTTGCGTGAGGGTCAAGGGACGTGGGAGAGTTTTCGCCGCTGTCACGATCCGAGCCGGACGTATAATCTCTTGACGCAGCGTCCTACGAGACGGGTTCGGGTGTGATCGCATGGAGAACCAGCTAGAGAACAGCTTCCGGGTGAACAGCGCCTACCGGCCGACCGGAGACCAGCCGCAGGCCATAGAGAAGCTCGCCTCCGGGCTCGAATCCGGGCTGCGGGCGCAGACGTTGCTCGGGGTGACCGGCTCGGGCAAGACGCACACGATGGCCCGCATCATCGAGAAGGTCGGGCGGCCCTCGCTCGTCATCGCGCACAACAAGACGCTCGCGGCCCAGCTCGCGAGCGAGTTCTCCGAGTTCTTCCCGAACAACGCCGTCGAGTACTTCGTCAGCTACTACGACTACTACCAGCCCGAGGCCTACGTCCCCCAGACCGACACCTTCATCGAGAAGGACGCCCAGATCAACGAGGACATAGACCGCCTGAGGCACTCGGCCACCAGCGCGCTCTTCACCCGGCGCGACGTGATCGTGGTGGCGAGCGTCTCGGCGATCTACGGCCTGGGGAGCCCGGAGGAGTACCGGCAGAAGATGGTCCTGCTGGAGAGGGGCGGCTTCTACGACCTGGACGACGTGCTGCGGGATCTCGTGCGCATCCAGTACGCCCGCAACGACTACCAGCTCTCCCGCGGCAACTTCCGGGTCCGGGGGGACGTGCTGGAGATACACCCGGCCTACCAGGACACCGTCTACCGCCTCTCCTTCTTCGGCGACGAGGTGGAGAGCATCGCCGAGGTCGATCCGCTGACCGGGGAGGTGCTGCGCGAGCCGGAGACGCTCACGATCTACCCGGCGACCCACTTCGTCACCGGCGAGGAGAAGCTCGAGCGCGCGATAAAGGGCATCGAGGAGGAGCTCGAGGAGCGCTACGCCGAGCTCGAGCGTGAGGGGAAGATGCTCGAGGCCTACCGGCTCCGGCAGCGGACCCAGTACGACCTGGAGATGCTGCGCGAGCTCGGCTACTGCTCCGGGATCGAGAACTACTCCCGGCACCTCGACGGGCGCCCCGCGGGCTCGACGCCGTACACCCTGCTCGACTACTTCCCCGACGACTACGTCACCTTCGTCGACGAGTCGCACATCACGCTGCCCCAGATCCGGGGGATGTACAACGGCGATCGCAGCCGCAAGGAGACGCTGGTGGAGCACGGCTTCCGGCTCCCCTCGGCGCTGGACAACCGGCCCCTGAGGTGGGAGGAGTTCCTCCTGAAGACCAACCAGCTCGTCTTCGTCTCGGCCACCCCGGGCCCCTACGAGCTCGAGAACAGCGACCAGATAGTCGAGCAGATCATCCGCCCGACCGGGCTCGTCGACCCCGAGGTCGAGGTCCGCCCGACGCGGGGTCAGATCGACGACCTGATGAACGAGATCCACAAGAGGGTCGAGCGGGACGAGCGGGTCCTGGTCACCGCGCTCACGATCAAGATGGCCGAGGACCTCACGGACTACCTCCTCGAGCACGGGGTGAGGGCCCGCTACATGCACGCGAACATCGAGACGCTGGAGCGCATCCAGATCATCCGTGGCCTGCGCAGCGGCGAGTTCGACGTGCTCGTCGGGATAAACCTGCTGCGCGAGGGGCTCGACCTGCCGGAGGTCTCGCTCGTGGCCATACTGGATGCGGACAAGGAGGGTTTCCTGCGCGGCGAGCGGGCGCTCATCCAGACCATAGGCCGGGCGGCGCGCAACGTGAACGGGCGGGTCATCATGTACGCGGACAGAGAGACCGAAGCGATGCGCGCGGCGATCGGCGAGACCAACCGCCGCCGGGAGATACAGACAGAGTACAACGAACGCCACGGGATCACGCCCCAGACGATCAAGAAGGGCGTCTCGGACATCCTGATCGCCGCCGAAGCGAAGGGGCTCTACAAGACGCAGCGAAGGAAGCGTCCTACTGCTCCGCGCGACCCGGACGAACTTCGCGACCTCATCGCGCGGCTGCAGGCCGAGATGATGGAGGCCGCCGAGGAGCTGAGGTTCGAACAGGCGGCGGAGCTGCGCGACGAGATCCGGGAGCTCGAACGCCAGCTGCAGGAAGCCGCTTCCTAGGAACGGGCCTTCTTCTCCGAGTGGTGCTACCATCAGCGTGAAGGGATGTCTTCCATCGCCAGGAGGTGTGGATTGCAGCGAGAGAGGGAGGGTGGTCTCAGAGGGGTCTTCACCGCCGTGCTGACGCCGCTCGACGAGCACCTCGACCCGGACCACGAGGCGTTCGTCCGCCACTGCCTGAGGCTTCTCGACGCCGGATGCCACGGGGTGAGCGTCTTCGGGACGACGGGGGAGGGGAACTCGTTCTCGGTGGCCGAGAGGGAGGAGGCGCTGGAGGCGCTCGTCGAGGGTGGCGTGCCGGGCGAGAGGCTCCTGCCGGGCACGGGTTCGTGCTCGCTCACCGACGCGGTTCGTCTGTGCGAGAAAGCGATCGAGGTCGGTGCGGGCGGCGTGCTGGTCCTGCCGCCCTTCTACTACAAGGACGCCGGCGACGAGGGGCTCTTCCGCTTCTTCGCCGAACTGGTCGAGCGGGTGGGGGACGAGAGGCTCAGGGTCTACCTGTACCACATCCCGCAGGTCTCCGGTGTCGGGCTGAGCCTGGAGCTGATGCGCCGGCTGCACGAAGCGTACCCGCAGACGATCGTCGGGACCAAGGACAGCGAGGGCCGCTGGGAGCGCATCGAGAGGACCTGTCGCGAGCTCGACGGGTTCGAGGTCTTCGCCGGCTCCGAGGAGTTCCTGCTGCGTACGCTGCGCGCCGGTGGGGTGGGGTGCATCTCCGCCTCCGCCAACCTGAACTCCCGGCTCGCGCGCAGGGTCTACGATCTGCACGAGGCCGGTGAAGACGCGGAAGGGGCACAGAGGGATCTCGACGCGCTGCGAAAGGCGATGGAGGGTTACCCGACGATCCCGGCGCTCAAGGCGCTCCTGCACCGGGCCACCGGGGAGGAAGGGTGGACCCGGCTCAGACCGCCGCTCCTCCCGCTCGGAGAGCGGGAGGAGCGGGAGCTCGCCTCCGGCGTTCCGGTGGAGGAGCTGCTCTAGCCGTACAGCCCGGCCTTGCGCTTCTGGTGGCCGATGGCCGCCCTTATCTCGTTGGCGTCCGGGAGCGCCATGTGCTCCAGCCGGTAGACGCGGCCTTCGTTGGTGGATATCGTGAGGGTGCAGTTGACGAGCCCGCGCACCCGGACGTCGGCGATGCTGCGGTGGGGGATGCGCTCCGTGTGCTGTCCCTGCCAGCCGCTCACGATCTCGACCCGGTCGGCGTAGACGTTGACGATGGTGTTGCCTCGCGCCGCCGCCTGAGCCATGGGCTTCTCCGCCACCCCGCTCTAGCCCTCCCGTCCACCGGAATCGAGGGTGACTGCTTCCCGGTACTCGTCCGTCGCGACCAGGGATTCCGCGTAACCGTAGACCCCGTGCTCGCTCACGTCCAGACCGTCGAGCTCCTGGTGGGGCTTGACCCTGAGGCCGATCGTCGCCTTGAGGATCGCGAAGACGATGTAGGAGGTTGCGAACGTGAAACCGCCGGCCGCGAGTATCCCGAGCGCCTGTACGCCCAGCTGGTGCAGCCCGCCGCCGTAGAACAGCCCCGGATCCCCCACCCCGATCTCCTTGACGAGCTGCGGGGTCGCGAAGAGGCCCGTGGAGAGCGTCCCCCAGACGCCGCCCATGCCGTGGGAAGCGATCGCGCCGAGCGGGTCGTCCACCCGGAGGCGCTCCACGAAGATGTAGGTGGCGTACATGACCACCGCGGCGACGAAGCCGATGACGATCGAGGCCCAGGGCGCGACGAAGGCGCACGAGGCGGTTATCGCGACCAGCGCGGCGAGCGCGCCGTTGCCGAGCATCCCGACGTCGATTATCCGGCGGTGCAGGTAGCTCGCCACCATAGCCCCGAGGACACCGGCCCCGGCGGCCAGGTTGGTCGTGAGCGCGATGTAGGCGAAGGGCGCGCCGACGGCCGCCATCGTCGAGCCGGGGTTGAAACCCCACCAGCCGATCCAGAGTATGATCACGCCGAGGACCGCGAGCGGCATGTTGTGGCCGGGGATGGTGCGTGGACGTCCCTCGTCGTCGTACTTGCCGAGACGGGGGCCGAGCAACAGCGTCCCGGCGAGCGCGGCGACCGCGCCCTGCAGGTGGACGACCGTCGAGCCGGCGAAGTCCTGCATCCCGAGCCCCGAGAGCCAGCCGCCACCCCAGATCCAGTGCCCCACCGTCGGGTAGATGAACCCGGCGAAGACCACCGCGAAGACGCAGTAGACGGCGAACTTGGTCCGCTCGAGCATCGTGCCCCACACGATGGCCAACGAGACGAGCGCGAAGGCCACCTCGAAGAGGAACTTGGCGCCGAGCGGCACCTCGGTCCAGGAGAGCCCGGCGAAGACTTTGTCCACCTCGCCCGGTGCCGCGCTCGTGAACCATCCCTCGGTGCCAAAGACGGCGTTTCCGGTACCGAACGCGATCGCGAAACCGAACGCCCAGAACACGACGAGCCCGATGCCCATGTTCGCCAGGATCTTGGCGACCACGCTCCCTACGTTCTTCATCCGGGAGAAGCCGACCTCGAGCATCGCGAACCCGGCCTGCATGAACAGCACCAGACACGCGGTCACGATCACCCACACGGTGTCCACCGCGACCTTGACATCTGCGATCGTCGTCTTCGCGAAGGCCGCCTGCGGCAACAACATTACCAGCGCGAGTATTACGGCGATTGTGAGGCCTGTTCGTCGCACGTCTCTTCCTCCTGGGTGAGTGGTTCTGCCTGCCCGGATACAGGTTATCCCCGCTATGTGGGGGAAGTCTTTAGCCCGATGTCCAAACAGGCGGCACACGCGGGCGGGATGTTTTGTGCACGGCGTACAGGCGCGATGTCCGCCCACGAACGGAGGATCCACGTTCCGCGGTACGGGCAGAGAGCCTAACGGTCGGAGAAGCTGGAGGTCTGCTCCGGGTGGCGACCGAGGAGCTGCATCGCCTTTATCCCGAGCGTGAGCTGCTCGCGGTCCTCGCTCTTGTCCACGTCCAGGCCGGTGAGCTCCCTTATCCGCTCCAGCCGGTAGCGGATCGTGTGCCGGTGGGCGAAGATCTCGGAGGCGGTCTTCGCCATCGAGGCGTCGTTCTTGAGGTACGTGATCAGGGTGTTGACCAGCTCGGTTCCGTAGCGGGAGTCGTAGGCGACGACCGGTTCCAGCGTGTCCCTGTAGAACGACTCTATCTCTTCCGGATCCTCCTGCAGCACCCGGAAGAGCAGCTTGTAGGTGCCGGTGCTCTCGAAGGTCGAGATGGCGGAGGGTCCATGGATGCGGTGTCCGATCTCGAGCGCTACCTCGGCCTCGGAGTACGCCTCTGGCAGATCCTTGGGGTCTTTGGCGTAGCGTCCGATGCCGACCGAGATGGTGAGCTCCGGGAGGAGTCCTTTCACGTAGCGCTGCACGCGCGAGGCGAGTTCCGGGGCCCGTTCGACGACCTCCTCGGAACCCCCTTTGCTGTTGGGCCCTATCAGGAGGATGACGTTGTCCGAGCGCGGGCCGAGCAGGAAGTTGGAGAAGAGTTGCCGGCTCTGCAGTCGCACGGCTTCCGCGAGCCTCCGCTTGAGCTCCTGGATGGAGGACTCCCCGAGCCGGCGGCGTTCCAGGTATTCGGCGAATTCGTCGATGTCGAAGATGACGGTGAGCGCTCCCTCGGAGAGATCCGCACCCAGGTAGCGCGCCCGCTGCAGCAGGATATCGACCGATCCGTAGTGCCCGTCGACCAGATCGTCCATGAAATCGCCCCGAACGCCGAGCTCGGTTTCGAGCCGGACACGCTCCTTGCTCAGCTCCCCCTCCAGCACGAGGCGGGCCCAGTAGAGCACGATCACGTCTTCGGATAGCAGGGGTTTCTGCGAGAGGTCGACCCACAGGTAGCCCATGGGCTTCTCCCTGCCCACGGGGACCCAGTGAAACTCCTCTTCTCCCACCCGCCACCGCTCCAGAGGTATCGAGAAGAAGCCGTCCGGCAGCCGGGCGTAGCGGTCCCGGCGCTCCCTCCTGGTCTCCGCCACACCGGAACTCCTGGAGGCCCTCAGGTCCAGCCGGTCGAGCGCGGCGCGCAGGGGGGTGCCTTCGCCCCAGATCAGACGCCCCACCGGATCCTCGACCACGACGTCTCTTCCCAGCAGCTTCGAGATCCTCTCCGCCACGTCCTGGACCGAGGAGCCGTCGCCGATGCGCCCGACGAGATCCTTCCCTACCTGGTGGGAGAGGAGGAGCGACTCCTCCGGGGCCGGGAAGAGCTCCATCAGACTGCGCAACGGCACTTCGGGAGGGAGCGTGATGAGGGCGAGCCCGAGCGAGCTCGCAACGGAGGCGTATTCTTCCGGGGGGTCTTTTTTCGTGCGCCAGACCACGGCCGGGCACCCTTCCCGCCTCAGCCGGACGAGAAGATCCTCGTCGAGACCGCCGCGCCAGACTACGGCGGCTTCTCCCGGTGAGAGCCAGCCGTCCGTCTCGTCTTCGAGGGCTATCCCGGAGAGCGGCTTCTCCGGTTCTCCGTCCGCCAGACAGCGGCCCCCGAGCCGCTCCGTGAGAGACCGCGTGAATTCCCCGAGGTCCACCGCTCACCCTTCGGTGCAGTGAGTGATCTTCATGACGACGTAAATATATACGAGATGCACCAGGAAGCTCCATTATTGCACCGGATTGCAAATCTTTGGTAGCCCATTGTAAAGAAAAGTGACCGGTGAACGCTGCGGTATTCTCCGGGGTGGGATGGTGGCGGGCGGGGGTATGTACCCCGGTGCTAAAATCGGGAGAAATGGATTTTGCGTGCTTTGGCCTCCACAAAGGAGGCCGTATACTTGCCGGGGTTTTCCGGAAGACGAGGAGGCGGAGATCGCAGAGAGCCACATAGTGGTCCGCGGGGCGCGCGAGCACAACCTCAAAGAGGTGACGGTCTCGCTGCCGCGGGACCGTCTCATCGTGGTGACCGGCCTCTCGGGCAGCGGGAAATCCTCGCTCGCGTTCGACACCATCTACGCCGAGGGTCAGCGGCGATACGTCGAGAGCCTCTCGGCCTACGCCCGGCAGTTCCTCGGCCAGATGGACAAACCCGACGTGGACCACATAGAGGGTCTCTCCCCGGCCGTCTCGATAGACCAGAAGACGACCTCCAACAACCCCCGCTCGACGGTGGCGACGGTCACCGAGATCTACGACTACCTCAGGCTCCTCTACGCGAGAGCCGGGCGGCCGCACTGTCACGTCTGCGGTTTCCCCGTGGCCCGCTCGACCCCGCAGCAGATGGTCGAGCAGGTCCTGGCCCTCCCGGAGAGGACGCGCTTCATGGTCTTGGCGCCGGTGGTGCGGGGGCGCAAGGGGGAATACGGCAGGCTCTTCAGGGGGCTCGCGGAGGACGGATACGCCCGGGTGCGGGTGGACGGCGAGCTACACGAGCTGCCGGTCGAGCTGGAGCTGGACAAGAACCGCCGACACGACATCGAGGTTGTCGTGGACCGGCTGGTGGTGCGCGAGGGGATCGAGCGGCGCCTGACCGACTCTATCGAGACCGCGCTCGGGCTCGCGGAGGGGCTCGTGCAGATAGAGACCGTCGAGCGCGACGGTTCGGTAGGGGAGAGGATGCTCTTCTCGGAGAACTTCACCTGCACCAACTGCGGGGCTTCGATCGCCGAGATACAGCCGCGCACCTTCTCGTTCAACAGCCCGCATGGGGCCTGCGACCGCTGCGACGGGCTCGGGAGCCGGCTCGAGATAGACCCGGAACTGGTGGTCCCTAACGAGGACCTGAGCATCGAAGAGGGGGCGATAGCTCCCTGGGCCAACTCCTCGAGCGAGTACTACGCGAGCGTCCTCTCCGGCCTCTCCGAGGAGTACGGGGTGGATCTCGGAAGGCCCTGGCGCGAGCTGCCCGAGGAGCACAAGCGGCTCGTCCTCTACGGGACCGGGGACGGGCGCATCCACGTCTCCTACACCAACCGCTACGGCAGAAGACGCCAGTACACGACCCGGTTCGAAGGGGTCATAGGCAACCTGGAGCGCCGCTACGCGGAGACCGACTCCGAGTACCGCAGGGAGAGGATAGAGGAGTACATGAGCCACGTCCCCTGCCCGAAGTGCAAGGGGGCGCGCCTCAGGCCCGAGGCGCTCGCCGTGACCGTCGGGGGCAAGAACATCTACGAGCTGACCCGGATGAGCGTGACCGAGGCGCTCGAATTCCTCGACGGGGTCGAGTTCACCCCGAGGGAGTGGATGATCGCCGAGCGGGTCGTCAGGGAGATAAAGGAGAGGCTCGGGTTCATGGTCGACGTCGGGCTCGGGTACCTGACGCTCTCCCGCTCGGCCGGGACGCTCTCCGGTGGTGAGGCGCAGAGGATACGGCTCGCCTCGCAGGTCGGGAGCGGCCTCGTCGGGGTGCTGTACGTGCTCGACGAGCCCTCCATCGGTCTGCACCAGCGCGACAACCGCAAGCTGCTCGCCACCCTCGAGCGCCTGCGCGACCTCGGCAACACCCTGATCGTGGTCGAGCACGACGAGGAGACCATAAGGACCGCGGACCACATCGTCGACGTCGGACCCGGGGCCGGGGTGCACGGCGGGGAGATCGTCGCGCAGGGAAAGGTCGAGGACATCGTCGCCGAGCCGCGTTCGATCACCGGCGACTACCTCTCCGGACGGCGCCGGATAGAGCCGCCCGGAGAGAGGAGAAAGCCGAAGGGGTACGTCACGCTGCTCGGGGCGAGGGAGTTCAACCTCAAAGGGATAGACGTCGATTTCCCGCTCGGCGTCCTCACGTGCGTGACGGGCGTCTCGGGCTCGGGCAAGAGCACGCTGGTGAACGAGATCCTCTACAAGGCCCTCGCCAACCAGGTCAACCGGGGCAAGCACCGCCCCGGACGGCACGCGGGCCTCAAGGGGGTCGAAAAGATAGACAAGGTCGTGGACATAGACCAGAGCCCCATCGGCCGGACGCCGCGCTCGAACCCCGCGACCTACACCAAGGTCTTCGACCACATCCGGCAGCTTTTCGCCGCCACGCCGGAGGCGAAGATCCGGGGCTACAAGCCCGGGCGGTTCAGCTTCAACGTCAAGGGGGGGCGGTGCGAGGCGTGCCGGGGGGACGGTCAGATCCGCATCGAGATGCACTTCCTCCCCGACGTCTACGTCCCGTGCGAGGTGTGCAAGGGCCGCCGCTACAACGCCGAGACCCTGCGCGTCACCTACAAGGGGCGCTCCATCGCCGACGTGCTCGAGATGACCGTGGACGAGGCGTGCGGGTTCTTCGACGCGGTGCCCGCGATATCGCGCCGGCTGCAGACCCTGCGCGACGTCGGGCTCGGGTACATCCGGCTCGGCCAGCCCGCCACCACGCTCTCCGGCGGCGAGGCCCAGCGGGTGAAGCTCGCGAGCGAGCTCGGGAAGAAGGCCACCGGAAAGACCCTCTACATCCTCGACGAGCCGACGACGGGGCTGCACTTCGCCGACGTCGAGCGGCTGCTCGACATCCTGCACCGGCTCGTGGACGCCGGCAACACCGTCATCGTCATCGAGCACAACCTCGACGTGATCCGCTGTGCGGACTATCTCATAGACCTCGGTCCCGAGGGTGGTGACGAAGGGGGAGAGGTGGTCGCCGTCGGTACCCCGGAAGAGGTCGCCCGCGTCGAGGGTTCGCACACCGGGCGCTTTCTGCGCGAACTTTTGCCGGACGTCGCGGCCGCAAGTTGACATCCGTCACAAAGCGTTACGAAATCGTTACCAAAAACCCCGTCTCCGCCTTTGAAAGCACGCCCCCCTGCTGATATGTTTTGTCCGCCATGAGCGAGAGCAGGAAGCTATCGGAGGTCGTGAGCGGCAGCGCGATAATCGCCGGGGGGATAGCCTCGGCGACCGCGGCGGCGGTCACTTCGAAGTTCGGTGTCGCGGGCACCATCGGCGGGGCTGCGTTGACCTCCATGATCATCATCTCAGTCTCGTCGATCGTGAAGGCCCACCTCGAAGCGGCACACTCTAAGGTGCGGCGGCTCGGCAGCGGCCTTCAGACGCGGAACGTGAGGAAGGGCGGCTTCAGCCCTCTGCGGAGCGTGGGGCGATTCGGGGAGGCGCTCAGGTGGTTCTCTTTGATGCCCGGCTACCGCAGGAAGGCGATCGTGGTCCGCATCATGTTCGCCGCCGTGCTCACCTTCGTCGTGGGCCTCGCTATCATCACCGCGACCGAGGCTTCGTTCGGCAAGAGCCTCTCCTGCAAGATCTGGGGCAACTGCCCGGTCGTGACCACCGCGGGAGGCACCACCGAGAAGGCGACGAGCACGGGGCTTTCGATCTTCGGCGGCGGTGCTAAGGTGACGGGCAGCGGGACCGTTACGAGCAGCGGCTCGAGCGGAGCCCCCGCGGTTCAGCAGCAGAGCCCGAGTTCTCCCGCGCCTTCCGGAGGGACCCCCTCCAACGTGCAGAGCGCTCCGGCCAACGGCTCGCAGAACAACCCCGCGCAGCCTTCGGGCGGCAATCAGCAGTCCGCTGCACCCTCCGGCGGCAACCAGCAGTCCGCCCCGGCGGGAGGAGCGCAGCAGCCGGTGACACCCTCCGGCGGCAACCAGCAGGCAGCCCCTTCCGGGAACGGGGCGATGCCCTCCGGAGGTGGGCAGGGATCCGTCCAGGTTCCTTCCGGGAACGCAGTCGGTACTCCGTGAGAGACGAGGAAGGGGGCCGGTACCGACCCCCTTCCTCGTTGCCGCGCTGTGGGGATTTCTCTACGCCATACCACCTCCGAGCCTCTCCTCCATCTCCTCTTCCTCGGGGGTGACGAGGCCGGTGCCGGACTCGTTTAGCTCCTTCATCTCTTCGGTCTGGTAGCCCGAGGCCACGCCCCAGTAGTAGGAGATCAGACCGATGCCCAGCGCGATCAAGTTATCCCACGGGAAGGGGATGAGCGGGGACTTCAGGTCTCCGTAGGAGCCGTAGTAGGAGAGCAGATATAGCGTGAGCACCATGAACATCAGCCACCAGGCGGCATGCACCTCGCGCTTGTGGCTGGTGACGCGCCACACCAGCCCGGCGAACCCCAGGACCTCGGCCGAGGTGAGCGCCCAGTACAGCAGGAACGGCATGGAGTTCGCGAACAGGGGCCCGAAGTACTGGGTGGCGGCGAAGATGGCCAGGTACGGTATGCCTATGGCGAGCCCGGTGCCGCTGCTGAACCGTCCCCGGGCCGGAGCCTGGAAGAAAGCGTAGAGGCACAGCCCGATCAGGACCGAGGCGACCACGCCCTTCAGGCTGTCGAAGCCGGCCCAGTAGAAGATCATGCTGCCCGAGAGGAACCCGAGGGGGGAGAGTAGCCAGGCTCCCTTGAGGTAGAACGGCCTCTCGAGGTCCGGCGCGGTGCGCCGCATCACCTGTAGCTGCAGGCTGCCCATGACGAAGGTCAGCACCGTCGCCGAGGTTATGAACTCGACCAGCAGCGCCCACCCGGAGTACGGGATGAGGAAGAAGCTGCCGACTATCAGCGAGGCGACGAGAGCGACCCACGGTATCCGGTACCGCTCGCTCACTTTCGTCAGGCCACCCGGCAGGTCGCGATGCATGCCCATCCCGTAGAAGACCCGGGTGGAGGCTCCCATGTAGATGAGCCCCGTCCCGGAGGGGGATATGATCGCGTCGGCCAGAAGCACGTACGCGAAGTACGCCAGGAGCGCTATCCCGGCGGCGTTCAACGCGTGGTAGAGCGGTCCGTCGGCCCACTTGCTCGTCGAGAGCGCGGCCCAGTCTCCGGGGTGTACCCCGGCAGCGTTCCAGTCCAGCGCTCCGAGGAAAGCTATCTGCAGCAGGACGTAGATGGCTGCGGCGACGACCACCGAGCCGATGGTGGCCAGCGGTATGTCACGCTGGGGGTTGCGCGCCTCGCCGCCGAAGTCCAGACCCTGCCGGAACCCGAAGTACGAGAACACGATGCCCGAGACCGCCACCGCGTTGAAGACCGCGCCCCCGCCCAGCGGGGCGAATCCTCCGTAGGAGGTGAAGTTGGATCCCTTGAACGCGAAGAAGAGCAACACGAACGTGATCACCGGGATGGCGAACTTCCACCAGGTCACCCACCGGTTGAACTCACCGAAGAACTTGACCCCGAAGAAGTTGATGAGGAAGAAGACGAACATCAGGAAGATCGCGAAGACCAGGCCGAGACCGGTGAGGATGGTGACCCCGTTCGAGGTGGTGGTCAGGTGCATGTCCGTCGCGTAGGATGCCGCGTACTGGACGGCCGCCTCGGCCTCTACCCCGGTCACCGAGACGGTCGCCAGCAGGAACGCCCAGGCCATGATGAAGCCCAGGAACCCGCCGTGGGATAGGTGTGGATAACGCACCACCGCGCCGCTGCGCGGAAGCATGCACGAAACTTCAGCGTAGTTTAGCGCGATGAAACAGACCAGTATCCCGCCGATGATCCAGGAGATGATCGCCGAAGGGCCGGTGACCGCGCTCGCGCGCATGGTCGCGAAGAGCCAGCCGCTGCCTATGATGCTTCCGAAAGAGATGAAGAAGAGCTGTTGTACCCCTAGTTCCCTCCTGAGTTTCCTGTCCGAAGCCTCCCATTCCCTGCTGTGTGAGGATGACATGCAACTCCTTTCTCCCCGATGGCCCGCAACGATTTCCAACCATTTTAGGGCATCGATATCTGCCGCCGCAAATATCCCACAGGGGGCGTTTTGCGGTAGAGATCACCCCCGATGCCTGGATTGCGGCTAAAATAGGTAAGGTTTGAGCCTGCCGACCGACAGATCCGTGGCGAAGCCCGTGCTGCTGCTGGTGCTCGACGGCATCCGGCCGGACGTGCTCCGGGATGCCATCGAGGACGGGGCGGCCCCTGCCCTGGGAGCGCTCGCGCGGGCGGGGGAGGCCGTGTGGGACGGGGTCTCGGTCTTCCCCAGCATCACCCCTGCGGCGACCGCGGCCATAGCGACCGGATGTCCGCCGGCGCAGAGCGGCATACTCGGGCATGCCTGGTACGATCGGGAGGAGGGGAGGCTCATCGTCTACGGGGCGATGACCGAGACGGTCATCCGCAGCGGTCCGATAAAGGTCTTCCACAACAACGTCTACCGCCTGAACCGGGACGATCTGCTCGTGCCGACGATCTTCGAGCGGCT
>JAIMBO010000045.1 GCA_023511405.1 Rubrobacteraceae bacterium | reverse complement strand
GCTATCTTGAGGGTGATCCGCCGCCCCAACCTCCGCCACGCCCGCAGGAGAGTTTCGATTCCCTTCTCCCGGGAGAGCCGACCGACGAACAGGACATACCCACCACCTCCGACGCCCGCCCCAGGATCTCTCTCGACGAAGTTGGGTTTGACGAAGATCTTCTCCGGTGGCAGCCCACCTTCCACGAACTTGTCCCTGGCGAACCTCGTGAGGGCTATGTATCCATCCACGACGTTCGACCAGGTTCGCAAAATTCGATGGGTCGTCAGCATGGTCGCGACCCCGGCGCTCGCGACGCGCTCGCCACGGTAACACGAACGCAATACCCCGGGCAACGGCACCCGTCGGCCGAGACAATCCTCGCACACCTCTCCCTCTCTGAAAAACTGCGCGTTCAGGCACAACAGCCGGTAGTTGTGAAGCGTCTGCACCACAGGCACCCCTTCCGACCGGAAGGCATAGTAGGCCGCAGGCGAGATCAAGGGAAAGGTATTGTGGAAGTGGGCGACGTCCGGCTTCACATCACGGATCAGGGTCCGCAGATCATGGTGGACCCGACGGTTCCAGACCGTATCAGATGCCAGAGAAACCCCGCTCATACCATCGACCAGGTCGTTGTGCAGCGTATACCTTTTGACCGAGTGGCCTCTCTCCTCCAGCAGCCCGGCCTCAGCGGTAAACACCTGATCTTCGCCGCCTTTGTGCTGATAGTAGTTGTGCAGCATGATTACTCGCATCTGCTCTTCTCCTGCCTGCTTCTCTACCCATCACCGTCACGAAAACCAGCACGACCCCGAAGATCAAAACCGTCGAAGACCACACGAAGACGACGGAGAAGATCGAACGCACGCTGAGAACCATCATCACGCCCAGACACTCCACCCAAAGGGCCTTGCTGATGGGGCTCATCGCCGCCGTGCGCCTGAGCTTGACGATCGACACCCAGACCACCCCGAGGCCGACCAGCAATATGGCGCTGCCTATCACCCCGGTGTCTATCAGGGTCTCGACGTAGGTGCTGTGCACGGTGGATATATCGGATATGCTCAGGTTGTTGTCGAGAATGTACCTGCCCCCGGCGTTGGCCCCGTATCCGGTGAGCCATCTATGTCTGGCGGCCTCCAGACTGGCCTTCCAGAAGACGGTCCTTCCCGTAAGGGTATCCAGCTCCCCGGTGCTCTGTCCCCGGTCCATGTAAGCGTAGATGGTGCCGGCGTAGGCCGAGAGCAAGACCCCCGCACCCAGGACCGCGGAGACGATCAGCAGAACGAACTTCCGGCCGGCGATCATGACCACCAACGCCCCCAGAGCGAACGCCAGGATCGGAGAGCGGCTCTGCGCGAGCAGCATGGTCAGCACGGAGAAAACGAAAAGCGGTCCGTAGAGCAGCCTCGATTTCCCCATGATCAACCTGGCCAACGCGACCACCCCCAGGATGGCGGAGAGCTGCCCCACCCCGTTCGCCGCGATGGCGGGCAGAGCCCCCTGCAGGGAGAAAGGAAGAACCCCCTTACTGGGCATAAGGGCATAGCTCGGCCATACCGCGACCCCGACATAGACCATCACCAAAGAGGCAAAGACCAGAAACCAGTTCCAATCGAAGATGCTCTTCAACGCGAGCATCCTGTTCGAAGGTCCCCGCACCACCTCGCTGACCATGAACGCGCTCAGGGCGAAGAGCAGCACCATGACCAGATACTCGAAAGACTTGTACAGGGTACTCCCCGGGTACACGGACCAGAAGGTCGAAAGCCCTCCCCACAAAGCGAATACGAAGTAGATCCCTATGACCCCCCGGATCAGGCCGGAGGCGAAACCGAATCTGTAGCGGGTAGCGAGAAACAGTATCGTCATCAGGCCAACCACCAGAAAGAGCAGGCGCACGTAGTTGTCTACGCCGGCCTGGTTTATGGAATGGCGCACCTCTCTGGAGAGGTTCCAAACGGAACTGCCGGCCAGCAGGGCCGCCCAGGCGAAGTACAACGTCCGAAACGGAGCGGTGTGCACCGGCAGGCTCGCGACTTTGCCGAGCGTCAGGATGATAGCCGGTACGAAGAGGGTGGCGAAGAGCAGGATCAGCAACGCCAGGGTCACGGGATCGCTCATGAACAGAAACAGGTTGCTCATCGGCCCACCACCTCTCGATAAACCCCGGCTATGTACTCTCCTTTGTCGCGCCAGTCGTATTCTTCTCCCACCCTCCGACGAGCACGAAGAGACATGCTCTGCAATACCTCCGGCTTGCTCCAGAGCAGCCGCATGGCCTCGGCGAGATCGTCGACCACCTGCTTCGGGCTGCCCGCAGCGACCTTGTAGCCGTTTAGCCCGCTCACGACATGCCTCGCGGGACCTCCGATATCCAGACAAAGGAGGGGGAGTCCGATCGCCATAGCCTCCGCACACACCCATCCTCCAGACTCGTGCAGGCTGGGATGCACGAACACCTGACAACTCCCCAGCATCCGCAGAGCTTTCTCCCGGGGCATCCCGCCCATGAACCTCACGCGCTCTGCGAGACCCAGATCGACAGCCAGCCGTTGCAGCCGCTTCCTGTGGGGCCCATCACCGAAGATCAGATACTCCGATCCCGGAATGTCCGCCCGAGCGAAGGCCGCAAGGCCGAGATGGAATCCTTTCCAGTGCAGCAGGCGGCCGGAACTGGCGAACCTGAACGGCGCCTCTCTCTTCACCCCGAGCCCTCTCAGCATCTCTATTTCTTCCCCGCTCAGCGCTACCTGGCTGAGCAACCTGACGTCCCGGGCCCCGAGCGCCTCGAGACGGGAGGCGGTCTCCTCGGTCGCAGCAAACGCGACCCGGCTCTTTCGGGCCGTGATTCGGACGAGGGGGTCATGCTCACCCACGAACCGCATCACGTCCCTCGTGTCCTCGTAGACGAGGCCTCGAACACCGAAGCTCGTTCGGAAGCTCCGGGGGGCGTCTTCTCCACCGCCGACGGGCCCCCATACGAAAGGAACGGGAAGCAGGGAGAGCAGGCTGGGCTTCCAGTAACCGGCGAACGTGACATGGTGGGTTACGTCGAAACCCACGCGCTCCTGCAGGGCACGCATGAGCCGATAAGCCCCGATCTGCCAGAGGTAATAATATGTCTGTATCCCCCTCTGCCCCCGCCGCCACCATCCCACCGCGCCGGGCAACCGGTAATATACGAAACGGACACCAGGCATGGGACGCCTGGAGACCTCTTCCTCTATGAAAGGTCGATGCCTGTCCTGGGTCAGCACCCACAACTCGTGGTGCCGGGCGATCTCCCTGATCATGTTCCACCCCAGCCCGAGCTCGGATCCTTCGTTGGGCCGACAGGCGAACGCGGAAAGGAGGACCTTGAGCCTCGTCATCCCGTCTTCCCATCCCACACGCTCCGCCGCCAGCGTTGGAGGACGTCATGCTCGCTCTGCCCGTCGCGCGCAGACTCCAGGTAGGCGTTGTAGGCGGCCAGGCGCACCAAGGTCCTCGCTTCTACAGCCCTCAGCCGATCTCCGTAAGCTTGCAAAAGACAGTCGGCGGCGCAGCGGGCGGCGCGTTCGGGAGACCAGCGGTGTATGAGGGCGGCCGTCTGCAACACGTAATAGGCCAGATCGAGGTGAGGAAACCCCTCCATGGAGCCGTACTCCCAGTCGAACGCGGTGAGCCCGCCCCTTCGATGAACCCGGAGATTCCATGGAGCGAAATCACCGTGCTGGATGGCCACCGGCCATCTCCTGTCCGAAAGAACCTCCATACAGCGGTCGAAGTCCATATCCCGGCTCGCGTCCTCCCTCACGGCCCGGAACCAGGGGTGCTCCCAGACCTCGATCCCGCTGTCCCCCGAGAGGTGTTCCAGAAAGCCCTTCACCTGCCCATCGGGAGGCAGAGAGGCTTTGACCCGCCTTCCATCCAGCGCTCCGGTCACGAGCATGGCTCCCTCATCCAGCCTCACATAACCGAGTGACCGGGGCCCCGCAAAAGCAGGGATGGAAGAGAGCATCAGGTGCTCTCTGGCCAGCCGGGCCACAGCCCGCCCTTCCGGTGCGTATTTGGCGTAGCCGACGATCCTGTCCTTGCCGGCAAGCTGCAACGTGATCTTGCAGGTCGGTCCCTCCGTCCCCACGAGCACGGCCAGCACGCCGGCGCCCGGGAGAAAATTCTCCAGGTGCCCGGCAAGCGAATAATGGTCCGCACCGCCGGCGGTGCGGCTCCTGAAGAATCCGCCGGCGGCGCGCGCCCGGACCATCCTGCGATATAACCTCGCCCTCAGCCTGTAGGCCGGGTAAAAGTCGCTCCCCCACCAACGCCACCAGTAGGACTCCGCCCTCACGTAGAGCCGCGGGTTCCTCCAGCCGGGCAGGGCGATCACACGGGTCCCGGGAGGGAAGAAAACGTTCCAATCGACCTCCATCAGGTTCCGTCTCCTTCACCGGCCAAAGCCTCGGAATTGCGCGAAGACCTCCTATAGATCACGAGCAGCGTCCAGGAGACCACGACCGTGGTTGCAGCCTGAAAACTCATCATCCCCACACCGGCGCCTCCGATCCCCCACAGGTAAGTCGCCAGAACCCCCAGGGTGCCGAGAACGACCGTCGATACCGCATAGGCCAAAAAGAGCCAGTCGGGTCGCTCCAGCGCTCTGACCGCCTGAGAGAGGACCTCTTTCATGGAGGCGAGCACCGGAGCGAACCCGAGGATCCAGAGCAGGCCCGCATACCCCGCATACTTGTCCCCGTACGCGAGCGACATCACCTGTTCGTGGAAGACGCCGAGCACCAACCAGTAGACGAGCGGGGGAACCACGTAAGCGACGAGGGAGAGCCGCACCCGGGAAGGCAACCTGCCCTGCTCCCGCGCCCGCACGAACCCGGGAAGCAAAAGCACCGTAAGGGCAGAGTTGGCCTGCAACATGGGCATCAAAAGGTTCATGAGGGACCGGAAAGCGGCGCTCGCCCCGAGTCCTCCCCAGAGCGGGAGTATGAGGTAGAAGATGTTGCTGGGGATCCACGAGAGGGCTTTGTTGCCCACCGACCAGCGTCCGTATTCCCAGTGCTTCCTGAAAGAATCCCTCACCAGCGGATCACTCACCTTCGGCATCTCCACGCGAAGCCGCAGGATCAACCACAGGCTGGAGATGAGGCTGCTGATCGCCATCACCCCCAGTGCCGCGGCGGGCGAGATCTCACCCATCTCGTATACTCCGAACGCTCCCGCGAGCATGAGCACCATGTACAAAGCACCGCCGGAGGCGGCCATGCGCGGCTCGAGGCGCGCATAGCAGGCGCGCCGCACGAGCCAGAGCAGGAGCGTAAACGGACACGCGACCGAAAGCGCCATCAGGGAGATCGCGATCTCCCCCTGCCCCCGCCACACGAACCACACCCCGACACCGAACAACGCGGGGGCACACAAGATGGAGAACCCGATGTGACCATAGAGCATGGCCCCGAGGTAGCCAGAGATCCTCTCCCGGTAGCGCCCCTGACAGAAAACCAGCATCGGCTCTATCAGGACCGCCGTGTGCAGGACACCAACGAAAAGATAGACGGCAAACGCTATCCCGAAAGCCCCGTACTCCCTGGGAGTGAGCCAGCGTGCCAGCATTATGTTGAGGGCAAAGTTCGAAGTGGCGAACAACCCCTGGTCCATCAGCGCCCAGAAACCCTTCTCCAACAAACCGCGCTGCTCCCAGGCGCGGTTCATCACGCGCTGCACAACGGAGATGCCAGACCTCTCAAACATCAACACGCCGTCCGGCAAGGTACACAACCGTCCCCCTTGCGCCACCGCCCGCTCCCCGAGCTCAGCAAGCCCACCCCTACCATCGAGACCTCTATCCGGCCGTGTAAAGCTGATAGGTCGCGTAGTTCTTCTTGGAGGTATCGACGTTGTTCACGACCGTCCCGAGCACGTTGGCACGGACGGCCTCCAGGCTACGGAGACTCTGGCGGAGCGAGCCTTTGCGGGTACCCTGAGCGTCGAGAACGATGAGCACCCCGTCTCCCTGGGTAGCCAGGATCACGGGATCCGAGACCGCACCGACCGGCGGAGCATCGAGGAGGACATAATCGAACTCCTCCCTGGCCTTCGCAAGCAGCTCGGCGAAGCGTCTGGAGCCCAGGGTTTCGGCCGGGTTCGGAGGGAGCGGGCCGGAAGTGAGTACTCTGAGCCCGGGAACCGGTTCGTGCCACAGCTCCCGCATCTCATACCCTCCGGCCAGAAGATCCACCACCCCCTGGAAATTGCGCAGACCGAACAGATGGTGCATGGAGGGAAGACGAAGATCACAGTCCACGATCAGGGTACGCCTCCCGGCCTGTGCCAGGACCACTCCAAGGTTGGCGCAGGTGAGGCTCTTGCCTTCTTTGGGCCCCGGACTCGTGATAACGATGACCCTGGGAGGATCGTCGACGAAAGCGTAGAACAGGTTGGTGCGCAGGGTACGGTAGGCCTCGGCCGCCGGCCCCATGGGGTCCTCGATGCTCACCAGCTTCAAAGGCTCCTCCGCAGGGGTCTCCTCCGGCTGGGACGGGATCTTATCTCGCTCGAACATCATCTGGCCCCTTTCTTGAGCGCTTTGGGTACTTTATAGTTGGGGATGATGCCGAAGGTGGGTACTCCGGAGACCCGCTCCACCTCTTCGGGAGAACGCCAGCTGTCATCCAGGTACTCCAGGACGAACGCCAGACCGACGCCCAGCATGAGGCCTATCACCAGGGCGAGCGCCCCGTTCCGCACGGGGTTCGGGCTGACCGGCGCCTGTGGTTTGGATGCCGGTTCCCAGATCGTGGCCGTTATATCACCCGCCTGGGGGCTGATCTGGGCGATCTTGTCGGACGAGACCTGTGCTACGGTGTTCACTATGTCTCGGGCCAGGACAGGGTTGGATGTTCTATAGCTGATATCGATGAGCTGGGTCGACGAGATCTGCTGCACGCTCAGACCATTCAAGAACGCCTCGGGGGTGGTCCTGAGGTTCATCTTGTCTATGACTTCTCTGGCTATGGATCGGCTCGGTATGGCGGCGGCGACGGTCTGGGTCACGCCCTGCAGCCCCTGTACGTCCCCGGCCAGGCTGTTCACGGCGTTGGACTTCTGGCTCATCCCCACGAGTATCTCGGCATCCGCCTGATAGACGGGGGGGAGCATCATGCTGAGGCCCACGGCGATCCCGGTCATCAGGAGCGAGACGAGAACTATCACGAGCATGCGCCTTCTCAAAACCCCGAGGAGTTCTTTGAAGGAGAGAGGCTCTCCGTACCCTCCAGCGGCTTCTTCGGACATCCCGTATTCCGGCTCTATGTGGTGCACCGCCGGCTTCGAGTTATACAAAGCTTTCCTCCGACTTCTCTCGCTGCCACGTAGCCGCCCGAGGGAATGTTAGAAAAGCCTCCGACGACGAACATCGGCCGTTCGGCATATTCATCAACCCGCCGAATGGTCTGTCTTGTCCCTCACCATGCTGGACGCTTTGCGTTCGAGCTCGACGTCGAGCGGGTTCCTGTGCAACGCCTCTCGGTAATAGGTGCGCGCCGACGTGTCATCTCCCCGCCTGGCGTAATAATCACCCAGATACATGTACGGGGCGTAGTTTTCGGGGTTC
This sequence comes from Rubrobacteraceae bacterium, assembly GCA_023511405.1. Taxonomy (GTDB): domain Bacteria; phylum Actinomycetota; class Rubrobacteria; order Rubrobacterales; family Rubrobacteraceae; genus Rubrobacter_E; species Rubrobacter_E naiadicus. The sequence continues at coordinate 11,713 of JAIMBO010000045.1, read as the reverse complement.
AGCCGGATCTCCCGTTTGTACGCCTCCACCACCGTCTTCCAGCGGCCGAGTTCGAGGGCGATACGGGCCTTTTCGTCCGGGATTTGAGAATCCAGCGGGTTGAACCTTTCGGCCCGGTTCACGAACACGAGGGCTTTCTCCGGCGTAACGGCGGTCTTGCTCTGCTGCAGATAGTAGGCGGAGACGGCCAACGGGACCAGCACGGCGGCAGCCAGCGCGGCCACGCCGGCCCCCGTGAGCCGCATGGGCCATCCGCGGGTGGGGACCCTCACCACTTCCGGGTTCCCCCAAGGGGAGACCAGCAGCGCGAGGTAAACGATGGCGGGCATGGTTATCGCCGGGATCTGCCAGAACCACTCCGCGCTGGAATGAAAAAACCAGTAGGCCACGGAGGCCGAAAGCGCCCCGGCCTGGGCCCTGCCCTCCGGGCTCAGGCTGCGGAAACGCCTCCACAGCCCCGTTCCGACGCAAACGAAGAGGAAACCGAAGAACAAACCGGCTCCGACGACCCCCCTCTCCGCGAGCACCTCCAGAGGGAGGGAGTGTGGCTGGCGAACCGAACCCGCCTCGCTCTGACGCAACCTGTAGTAGGTCGCCTCGTAGTTCTGGGTTCCCACCCCCAGCAGGGGATGAGCCTCGAAGTCCTTCCACGCCACCTGCCACAGGACGTAACGTCCGCTCCCCGAAGCGCTCAGATAGCGGCTCTGTCCAGCCCCAGACGTGTCGTTGGTCTTGAAAGCCACCCACTTTTCGTGGGCCAGATCGATCGGGTTCCCGTAACGGTCCACGGCCACGGCGCCCCCCGCAACGACGGAGAGCGTGCAAAAGACGAGCACCACCGCACCAACCGCGCGGACCAGCCGACGAGGTGGGGTCCAGCCCCGGTCGATCACCGCCCACGTCAACCCGTAGAGCGCGCTCCCGGCGGAAAGCAGCCAGATCCTCGGGAGCGCGGACTCGAGCAGCGCCGCGGGGTTGCCACCCCCAGAAGACACGATATAGACGTCGTTCAAACCATGGAAGTTGATCCCGAGCGAGGCGACGACGGGCAAAAGCGCCACCACCCCTCGCAAACGAGCCCCGGAGATCAAGAAGAAGATCAAGAGGGACCCAAATATAGCCACCATCGCCCCGCGCGATTCGGTCAGTACGGCGAGCTGCGTGCAGAGCGTGGCCCCACCGATGACCAACCCCCTGATCAGGGGATTCACCATCCGTGATCCCGCCAGGTAGATGGAAACCCAGAACGGCACGAGCAGAAAAGCCGCCTCACCGTTGTGGTATCCCACAGTCCCGACGAGCCATCCGCCCTCCATCAGACCACCCACCCTGCTCTGGAGAGCCAAGAGGGTGAAGGCCGCGATCACGGCAGGTCCGAGGGAAGACGCCACGAGAACAAACCGGCGTGAAGCATCCAGAGAGATCAACACCAGCGCAGCCCAGAAAGCCAGCAGGTACAGCATGGTTTGCCCGGCTCCCAACCAGGCAGACCCCTTGTCGGCAGCCCAGAAGATGGAGGCAAAGGTCCAGGCAACGTAAGCACAGAAGAGGCCGAGAGCGAGAAGACCGGCTCGGCCCCTCAAAGCCCTGCCCGCACCGGCGATCGAGACGGCGAAAACCATCGCTACCAGCACGAATGCCGCCGGCACCCATCCGAGCGTGAAGTATCCTCCCTGGTCGTTGCCCATCAGAGAAGCGAGCAGCACCACCGAAGACAGGGCCAGGGTGGGGGCCAGTCTCTCTTTCAATTTCATTCCCACGACGCTCTTCTCCGGATGTGTCAAGCAGAACAGGAACGCCGCCTGCGCTCGTGCAGGCGGCGCTTCGGACGTCTCACTCCAACCCGGTTCGTTCCTCCCACGCTATCGGTTGGAACGCCGGCGGAATACCGCTATCCCGCTGCCCAGTACGGCCACCCCACCGACGAGGATCGCGAGGGCTGGCCCACCAGTGCTGGGCAGGACACCGGACGTCAGGCCTGGTTCGGACGAGGAGTGCATCGTCGCATCAGAAGAGTGTTCCGTCACTCGTGAGCTGGAAACTCCGGTCGTCGCGATGAGGGTACTGCACGAGGACGGCTCGAAGACGCCGTCACCTCCGGAGACGTTGATCGGGGCACCGGTTACGGTTACCCGGAGGATTCCGTCACGAGAGGTGATTCTGGCGTTCTTGCCGTCCACGAACGTGGCCTGTGTACCGTCGGCATCCTGCAAAACGACCGAAGCTCCGGGCGCCGCAGTGAGGTTGCCCGCGAAGCTCATCGTCTCTCCCCCGGTGGAACAGGAAGCGCCCGCGCCGGCTCCCGCCGGAGAGGACGGTTTGGCATATTGATAGTCTGCGCTCTGCGCCAGAGCCAGCGCCCCCCACGCGAACGCTGCGACCACGACGATAATAGCGGCTGCCATCCCGTAGCCACCAGGATCCGTGTGCCGTGCTCCTCTCATACACTTCCTCTCTTTCCAAGGGGTCGCCTGGGTTCTTCCGTCACATACTAGGCGGCCGGAGGTAGGGGTACATCAGCCGGTCGGCACATTTGTCCGCAGCCAGAAGCGCTATTTGCAGTCCTCTCTAACCTCCTGAGGGATCAACCCCGGGTGCGAGCCTTCTGCCGAAAGGCGCCGGCTTCACACGGGACCAGCGACGGCATCCGCAGCCCCCGAGATTCCCTGCGCAGCGCACAGGGCCCGGAAGCGTCCGTTGTCATCCTCGAGCAGAGCCTTCCATTCACCGGACTGCACCAGGGATCCATCGTCGAGCACGTGGATGACATCAGCGTTGCGGGCGGTCGACAACCGGTGGGTTATCAGGAGTATGGTCGTCTCTCCGTGGAGTCTTTCTATGGCCCGCTGTATCTGTCTCTCGTTCTCGGAGTCGAGGGCGCTGGTCGCCTCGTCGAGGATCAAAAGCCTCGGTCTCCGCAACAGGGCGCGAGCGAGCGCGAGGCGCTGACGCTCTCCTCCAGAGAGGCGTATCCCCCTATCTCCGAGCACGGTGTCCAGCCCGCGGGGGAGAGCTGCCACGAAACCATCCGCCGCGGCATCCCTGAGGGCTCGCCACATCTCATCCTCACCGGCCTCCGGGCAGGCCCAGAGAAGATTGGCTCGAACCGTGTCGTTGAAGAGAAAGGTGTCCTGCGCCACGTATCCGATGCGCCGGCGCCAGAGCCGGGCGTCGATCTCCCGGAGAGACACCCCGTCCACCAGGATGTCCCCCCGCCGGGGAGAGATCAACCTCATCACAAGGTCCGCAAGGGTGCTCTTGCCGGCGCCCGACGGGCCGACCAGCGCCGTCGTCCTCCCGGCTTCGATAGTAAGGGAGAGCCCTCGCAGGGTCTCGTCCTCGCCTTCTTCGTATGAGAAAGAGACGTTTTCGAACCTGATCCGCTGGTCCAACCCTACTTCCCTGCTCTCCGGGAGCACGGGTTCGGCGGCATCTTCGCAGAGCGCCACCTTCCTCATGACGCCGGAGAAGGCGGGGAGGTTGTTCAGGTAGTGCTGTATGCCCTGCTGGACGCCGGCGAAGAGCGGAACCACCCGGGTAAAGATGAACAGCAAGAGAAGAAGCCCGGCCGCGGGAAGGGAGATCACCTCGAAAGCCAGGTAGAGGATAATGCTCAGGGCGAGCACCGAGAGCACCTGGAACCAGAACCCGGCGGCGGAGTAGATACGCACCGCATCCAGCCGCATTCGGGCGACCTGCTCCGCAAGCCCGGAGAACAGCTCCGTGTTTCGACGCTCCGCTCCATAGCTCTTGGTCGTCTTCATGGCGCCGAGGTGCTCGGTGGTGGCGGCATACAGACCGTTGGTCGCCAGAGATATATCCTCGCCGGACCATCGGGCCTCTTTCGTCTTCCTCCTCAACAACACCATGAGCAAGATGCCGCAGAAGAACACCATCACGGTCATCTCGACCGAGAGCCTGAGTGCGAACAGGACGTATATGGAGAGCACGAGGCAGCTGGACGCAACGGCCAGCATACTCTGCAGAGCACCACCGACCCTGTCCAGTTCGGTGGTGAGGGCGTGAGTGAAGTCGGAGGGGCGGCTACGCACGAAGGTGAGCCAGTCGACGTCGGCTACGGCTCGATAGAGCCTCCGGCGCAGAGAAGAGACGAAGTCCTGCTCGAGCCTGAGGGAGGAGATGGCCTGCTGGCGGCTCACGAGCGCCTGCAGGGTGGTGAGGATGACGTATGCGGCGAGCACGGGCACCAGAGTCGGCCGCACTCCCATCACTCCGAAGACGGCCGAAGCGGCCTTCGAGAGCATCCCGGTCCCCCCCTGCTGGACGTCCAGACCAGCGAAGTTCATCATGGGCACCAACAGTAGAAGCTGAACTCCCTGGGTCAGCGTGATGACCAGCGTAAGCACCAGGACGGCCAACACCCTCCAGGAGGCGAACCCGAAGAGCACCGAGATGAACATCCGGCTCTCCTCGATGATTCCGCGCGCCTCTGAACCATTCTCTTTTCCGCGCCTTCGCAGCATCAATCGCCCAACCTTCTCGATAAACGTCGGCCGTATTTACCAGCCAGCCGCATCGGCCTCAGAAGTCCGTAGAGCGGGATCAAAGGCTCGGGAAGCCTCACCGACCGCCAGTCTTCGGAGGAATATCCCGTCACGAACGCGAGGCAGTAGCGCACTCTGTCGGTAACGCCGTCCAGAAGTTCGAGGCGCAGCGGCTGAAACGAGGAATCTCGCAAAAGATCGGGGACGTCTCCTCCCCCCATCATGTTGTCGTAGACTTTCTCGGCCAGGGAATGAAGCGTGTCATCCTCCGCGAGGAGGCGACAGACCTTCGGGGGAAGCTCGGCTCCCAGCAGGGTGTGCGCGAGCAGGAGCCCGAGCCCCAGCATGCGCCTCCCCCTGGCTTCCCCGGCCGCTTCGAGAAGCATGTCCCAGTCGGGCGCAGAGCGCCGGACCAGACCGGCCACATCGCACACCCAAAGGAGACGCTGCCAGAGATGTTTCGCCCCGTGAGCGCAGAGCGCGAGCAGGGTATCCTCGGTCGACAGCGTCGGCACCACACCGCCGGCGAGTGTCACCCGCTGCAGCCGGCCCCGCATCGCTCCGAGATCGAGCGGCAGCGGGAAACACCTGTCCGTGAGCTCCCAATGCAGCTCAACGACACAGCGACCATCCGAGCGAGCGAAGACCAGCTCGGTCTCGCGGTCGAGCCATGTCCGCTGAGGGATTCCTTCCACCTCGGATTCAATCCTGTAACCCGAAGAGAGAAGGAGGTCCCGCGCCAACGGGACCTCTTCCCGGTCTACCAGCAGGTCGAGATCACCGAAAGGCCGCATCCCGAGCCCTCCATAGGCCAGCTGTGCAAGGACCGGCCCCTTGTAGGGGATGGCGGATATTCCTTCACTTCGGAGGATTTCGTGCAGCCTGATCAGTTCCCCGCTCATGTACAGGGAATTGGTCACGGAGACCCACCTGACCTCCTGCAGGCTTCGTACGACGTCCCCTGGTACGTACTCTAGACCGACCTCCTCGAGCTTCTTCAGGACGAGAGGAGCCACATTGTGCCCTCGAACCGCATGTACGAACTCCTCCCAACAGAGGCCACCACCCTCGAGGATGTCTCCGACCTCGTCTGACGCACCCCGCAAACACGAGAACAGAAGCCTCTCCTCGAGGTCCCCAAGCGCCCGGATCAAAGGAGATCGTCCTCCACACGACTGGCCACTTCAGAGAGACCGGCGAGCGACCACGGGCGTACGAGCACCTTGAAAGGCACCCGGTTCACCAGCCGCACACACTGGAGGAAATGCTCCTTCTCCCCCACCCCCAGCATGACCTCCGCCCCGAAGGTGTGCCGCGTGAGCTCGACGAGAGCCCTGTGTGGCGGCAGGTCGTCCAGGACTATCTCCTCCCCATCCCCCCCACACACTCCCAGCAGATAGACCCGGATCAGAGGCAGCGGACCGCCCGCGAAATCACCGGAAACCTTCCGGAGGCGCTTCTCGAAGTCCGGGTGGATGCGGTCCATCTCCTGCGCATCCATACCGAGAGCAAAAGCCGACTCGGGCCACAGCTTGATCTGCGGGAATGCCGGAAGAACGTTCACCTCTCCGTCCTCCACCTTCACGGCGGTGACGTCGTCGGCGACCAGATCGTACCCTCTGGCATGCAAGGCCGCCGCCATGGTCGACTTACCCCATCCCTTGTTCCCCATGAAGGCGACGACCCCCTCACGCGTGGCGACCGAACTCGCGTGCATGACGAAGAGCCCCCTCTGTTGCAACAGGACGGCCAGTACAGGCCCCGTAAGAAAGGTACGAAACAGGTTGTCCTCGACCTCCGGCACAGGATCGGCGAGTATCTCACGCCCCTCGACACACGAGAACGACCCGACATGGGGCCAGAAAAGATGCGCCCGTTCTTTGCCATCCCGGCAGTAGCCGCGGTCAACCGCCTCAGAGGGTATCCGGTCGATCCGGCCGAGCCGGATCGAGACATCGGCTCGCCCGCCGGCGCCGGGCATCAGCTCCGGCAGGTCGATCTCCGAACTTATCCTCAGGCCATATGCCGTGTAGGAGAAAATCCTCTCCTCCTGTCGATAGAATGCTCCCCGCGCGGGGCGGGGAGCAAAGCCCGGCTTCCCGCAGAGCAGCTAGGGCCTGTGCTGCGGGTTGTTGTAGATGTTGCCTATCTGAGAACCCAGGCCGGGCGCTACACACCCATCGGAAGGGTTGCATCCCGGAGGTCCCGAGTTTCCGAAGGGCGGATGGCCGCGTCCGTGCAGGGTTATCTCCTCCACCCTGCCGTATACCATCAGGCGCGGAGCCTCATATCTCTTTTTGCCCATTTGCCTCTCACCTCCTCTCCGAAGAGTCCGATCACGCCCTCAATATAGCCACGGTCGTGGTGTGACGAATCCCCCTTCCGGCCCATTTCCTGGTCGGCCGAACTACGGAATCATCCGGCGGGCAACGAGGTTATGACCCTGTAACGCTCCAGATCGTAACCACCGACGATAGCCCGCCCTCCGTACTCCACCCAGGCATGGGCCTCGATTCCACCGGAGTTACTTCCCGCGACTCCTATGCGCACCAGCGAGGGATGTCCGTGTCGGGAGAGCATCGCCTGGGCCGCGATGGCTCGAACGAGGCAGGTCTTTCCGCCGGGGAAAAGGCTTCCGGCCAGATCGAGCGCCCGAACGACATCCTCCACCTCGTGGGGCTCTCCTCGAAACAATCGTCCTCCGAAGAGCGCGGGAACGGCCTTCAGGTGCTTCAAAGGGACCAGGTGTACCACCAGCCTGGTCCCTTCCATGCAGACGGCCGCTTCGACCACCAGCCTCCTGCCCGGTGGGCGGAGAGCGCAAAGAAACCGCAACCTCTCAAACGCGGCTTTCATCCTCGACATAGATCAATCTCCTCTCCAGGAGATCCCATAGCAGAAGCTCGAGCTCCCGTTCGCAGACGTCGGGCGACACATCATATTCGTCCAGGAGGACCTCGCGGATCTCGAAGAAGTTCCTCGGTTTCTCCTCCAACAGCCGCCACACCCGAGCCCCCACGGGATTGAGCCCGTAGTAGACTCCACCACGGAGATCGAGGAGCGCGACCCCATCTCCGAGCTCGCTAGACACCACGTCACCAGCGAGGTTCATCTTGTGTCCTTTCGACAACATCCTGGTCATCGCCGTCCCGCCTTTCCGTCCACAGGGAGAGGAACCTCAGCCCTCATCCTGATCGGAGCTTCACCCATCTCCCGCAATCCCGCAGCACCCCGCTCGAAGAACTTCTCGGCATCGATAGGGAGCACCAACCGCACGCACCCGGAGGGATAGCGTGCAACCACGCGTTCAATGGCTTCACGGATGCTTGTGTCTCTCACCGCAACCCACACGCGTTCGCGTCCTCTTGTGGCTTCCACGACGACCCTGACCATGCCTCACCTCCAGATCGTTCAGGCCTGATTCATGTTGAACCCTCTTCGCTGCTCGAGAAATATCTTCTCTATCCTGCGCACCAGGTCCTCCGTTCTGCCCGGCCACATGGAGGTGTAGTCTGCAGAATATCGGGCACCCTCTGGTTGGGTGCCCAGCTCCAGCACCGGTATGTGGGAGAACCGCTCTTCCCTCTTCAGGCTGCCAAGGAAAGTATCCCGGAGACCAACCTCGAGCCCGGGCGCGAGTACGATGACGAGCACGCCCTCCAGCATCCTCTCCATCCGCGCACGGTCCTGTACCGAAACCAGCGACACTTCGCTGACCTGATACCCGGCTCCTGCGAGAAGCAGAGCAAGGGTCTGCCCCACGACAGGGTCCCCATAGATCACGGCGATTTCCGCAGGTCTGCGGCCAGGGTTTCCTACCATTTTCTCATCAGACCCCTGTCTAAGCCTCTCGCGAGGATCAACTCCTACCGACAAGATCATTTGAAACTAATGATGGGCAAAGATCGGTGTTCTGAATACCGGCCGGGTGGCGCATATTGCGCCACCCGGCCGGCACATTTGCGAGCCTTCCGCTGTTCGTTCAGATGTCGGCGGGGGAGATTATCCCGAGCTCGAACGCCTTGACCACGGCCTGGGTACGGTCCGAGACCTCCAGCTTGGCGAAGATGTGCTCTACGTGGTTCTTGACGGTCCCGAGGCTTATGTAGAGGGTCTCGGCTATCTTGGGGTTGGTGTAGCCTTTCATGAGAAGCCCGAGCACCTCCATCTCCCGCGGCGTGAGAAGCTGCATGATCCTCTCTCGTTCGGGGTTGAGGTCCACAGGCCGGGTCCTCTCGGGGTTCCTGGCCAGCTGCTGCAGAAGTGCGGTCGTGAGCTTGCGGTTGAGCGAGACCTCGCCGTCGAGGACCTTCCTTATCGCGGTCGTGAGCTGTTCGCGGGGGGAATCCTTCAGAACGTAGCCGGAGGCTCCGGCCCTTATGGCCTCCAGCATGTATTCCTGGTTCTCATGCACGGTGAGTATGAGCACGCTGGTCTTCGGGTATCGCTGCTTTATGGCCCGGGTCGCGGCGAGCCCGTCCATCCTGGGCATCCTGACGTCCATCAGCATCAGGTCCGGATTCTCCCGGCGGCACACCTCGAGGGCCGCCTGCCCGTCAGATGCCTCCCCGACGACCTCGAAGTCGGGCTCGGCGGAGAGCATGGCCTTGAGCCCGGCGCGTACGAGGTCGTGGTCGTCCACCACCACCAGCCTGGCCGGTCTATCCGATGTCTTCTCCAATCTACGATCCCCCCACTCTACGAAAAGATCCTTCCGCGCAGCCGCGGCTTGAAAACCTCAACGCCCCGTACGCCCGGCGGCTAGGGTCCCTCCCCACGGATTCGGCCTTCCCCAAGCCACGGGAACCCGGGCCGTTATCGCGGTACCCCAGCCTCTTCTGCTCAAGAGATCGAACCTCCCACCGAGCAGCGTGAGCCGCTCCCGCATCCCGGAGACCCCGACACGTTCACCCGGCCCCTCCCCCACCAGGGCCCCCGGCTCGAACCCGCATCCCCAGTCCCTCACCCGCAGCACCACGTCGTCCCCCTCGCGCCAGAGGCCTATCCGCACCTTATTCGTTCCGGCGTGCTTGCGCACGTTGGTCAGCGCTTCCTGGACGACCCGGTAGAGCGCGGTCTCGACCGTGGGGGGCAGCCGCTCACCACCGAGGTTCTCATCGTAGGACACATCCCATCCCTCCTCACGCAGAGCCTCCACCCGGAGCCGGATCGAGGCAGCCAGCCCGAAGTCGTCGAGCTCGGTGGGGCGCAGCTCCGCGATTACCCGGCGGGACTCGGAGATGGTCTTGTGCACCATCTCGATAACCTGCTCAAGAAGCTCCCGTCTCCCCGGTGCTCCCTCTGGGAGCGCCGCGTAAGCCTGCAGGTGCTGGTAGGCGGCGACCGCTATCTGGGTGAGGTCGTCGTGCACCTCGTAAGCGATCCTGCGTCGCTCCTCTTCCTGCGCCGTGAAGAGCTTGCCGACCAGATCCTGCAGCTGCTTCTCCCTTTCGGCGAGCTCTCCGTAGAGTCGGGCGTTCTCCAGAGCGCTCGCCGCTTTGCTGGCCAGGCTGATGAGGATCTCCACCATCCGGCCCTCGGTGAGGTCGTCCGGGCCGTACACCTCGAGAACTCCCAGGGTGTGCTCGTGTATCCGCAGCGGCAGATAGAGCGTGCTCAGCTTCTCCTCGCGGTTCTCGGGATGGCGCAACTCGATGAGCCGGTGCTCTCCGCTGCGCAGGACCTCGTAGAGCGCCCGCTGGGCTTCGGGCGTGTAGCGAGCCCGGCTCCAGAGGCTCTCGAAACCTATCGCGCGCCAGACCTTGAGCCTCCCGTCCTCCGCGGGCACGCTGATGACGGCCGTGGTGAGCGTGGAGATGCGGCGCATTATCTTGAGCAGCCTGGTCCCTATCTCCTCGAACTCCAGCGTGGAGCTCAGGAGCTGGCTCGCCTCGTAGATCGCGAGCAGGGCGTCCACGCTGTGCCTTAGCTGATCCTCGGCCCACTTTCTCTCGGTGACGTCGTAGACCACGAAGCAGAGTATGTCCCGCCCGGCGTGGGAGATCACGCTGATGCTCCCCTCGACCCTCTTGGCAGAGCCGTCGGAACGGCGGTGCGCGTAGCTTATCGGGAAATGCGCCTCGACCCTCAGGCTCTCCCCGGCGAGCCTGACGACGGGACCGAGGTCCTCCGGGTCGACGATCTCCTCCAGACGGACGCCGGAGAGCTCCCCAGAACCGTAGCCGAGCATGCGCTCGCAGGCGGGGTTGGCTTCGATCACCTCCCAGCTCTCTGGCTCGACGAGGAACATGGCCTCCGCCGCCTGCTCCACCACGTGGTGGTACAGTTCCTCCCGCTCCTTGCGCCTTCTGGTGTCGTCGACCGACAGCGCCCTCGCGACCGCACCTACCACGCGCTCCGGCCTCTGCAGCGAGACGTAGTCGTCGGCGCCGGCCCTCATGGCCTCGACCGCGGGATCCTCCCCGGCTTCCTCCCCGAAGGCGATGACAGGACACCCGCAGACTCGTCTTTTCAACCACCCCCGCAGATCCGCCTCGTTCCCCACGAGGACGATGTCGAAATCCGAGCCCGCCTCCACGACGTCTCCCCCCGCAACCCGGTCGGTTGAGACCTCGTATCCGGCGCCGAGAAGCTCATCCGTGAGAACCCCGGCCTTCTCAACGGAGGAGCCCGCGACGAGCACGCGCAACCGCCTCATCCGGACCATCCTCCGTCTTTCGATGTCGCATAATAAGCGCGGGTGTCGTGTCGGATCATGCCACCTTCTTCCCTTCCGGCGCCCGGCCACCCCTCCGCCGGTTGGCGGCATTCTAACCTCCGCCACGAACCCGCGCCAGCGGGGAGACGCCTACCTCCTCGCGCGAAGGATCAGGACGATCAGCGCGATCGCACCGATCCCGGCGGCGACCGGAACGAGCCGCTTCATGAGGGCCTCCCGGCTCGCCGCACCGAGGTCGAGCGGCTCGGGCTCCTCGGGGGGCTCGCGCCGGGGGGTCTCACGGGTGGTCGAGCGCTGCCGCTCCCCGGACCTCTCCTCCTCCCGGGCAGCCTGTTCGGAGACGACGGACCCGACCGTGACCGCGCCGAGCGAGCTCCCGGCCGTCACCATGGGGTCTTCGCTCACGACGTTCCCGAGGGTCGAAGCCCCGGCGACGGACGCTCCGGCGGCCTCGCCGCCCGCCGGGGTTGACCCCGCGCCGCCGCTCGAGGACGCCCCGGAGCCACCGTCAGCTTCGGATTCGCTGCTC
>JAIMBO010000198.1 GCA_023511405.1 Rubrobacteraceae bacterium | reverse complement strand
CCTCGGTCATCCTGCGGGCGTCGAGGAGCTCGGCGAGCTTCTCTTCGGAGAGGTCGGTCTTCTCGCGGGCGAGCTCGCGGATGGTCTTTCCGGTCCTGTACGCCTCCTTGGCGATCTCGGCGGCCTTGTCGTAGCCGATCTCGGGGGCGAGGGCGGTGGCGAGCATGAGCCCTTTCTCGACGAGCTCGGGGCCGCGCTCGGTCGCCTTTATGCCGGTCACGCAGCGGGTGGTGAGGTTCGCTGAGGCGTTGGCGAGCAGCGTGATCTCCTCGAGGAGGTTGTGGGCGATGACCGGCAGCATGACGTTGAGCTCGAAGTTGCCGCTCTGTCCGGCGAGGGCTATCGTGGCGTCGTCGCCGTAGACCTGCGCGCAGACCATCGTCACGCTCTCGGCGATCACCGGGTTGACCTTGCCCGGCATGATCGAGGAGCCCGGCTGCAGCTCCGGGAGCGCTATCTCGGCGAAGCCCGCCCGCGGACCGCATCCCATCCAGCGGATGTCGTTCGAGATCTTCATGAGGGAGGCCGCGACCGTCTTCATCGCCCCGCTCGCGAACACCGCCGCGTCCATCGCGCTCTGCGCCTGGAAGTGGTTCCCGGTCTCCCGGATCTCGATCCCGAAGCGTCGGCTGAGCCGCTCGCAGACCCTGCTCGCGAACTCGGGGTGGGTGTTGACGCCGGTCCCGACGGCGGTCCCGCCGAGGGCGACCTCCGAGAGACCTTCGGCGGCCTTCCTCACCCGTTCGATGCCGCGCTCTATCTGCCCGGCGTAGCCCTGGAACTCCTGGCCGAGCCGGATCGGGGTGGCATCCTGCAGGTGGGTACGTCCGGTCTTCACCACGTCGTCGAACTCGCGCGCTTTCTCCTCCAGCGCACGCTGCAGCCCCTCGAGCGCCGGGATGAGATCCTCGTTCACGGCTAGGAGGGCGGAGAGGTGGATCGCGGTGGGGATCACGTCGTTGGAGGACTGGCCCTTGTTGACGTGGTCGTTGGGGTGCACCGGGTCCTTCGAGCCGCGTTCGCCGCCGAGGATCTCTATCGCGCGGTTGGAGATGACCTCGTTGGCGTTCATGTTGGTCGAGGTGCCGCTGCCGGTCTGGAAGACGTCCAGGACGAACTGGTCGTCGAGCCTGCCCTCGACGACCTCTTCCGCCGCGGCGACTATCGCGTCTTTGATCCTGCCGTCGAGCAGCCCGAGCTCGTGGTTGACGTTAGCCGCCTCGAGTTTTATCGCGCCGAGGGCCTGGATGAAACGTCGCGGGAACCGCAGGTCGCTTATCGGGAAGTTCTCCTTCGCCCGCTGGGTCTGCGCGCCGTAGAGCGCGTCCTCCGGGACCTTCACCTCGCCCATCGAGTCCCGCTCGATCCTGAATCCCCTCTCCTGATCCGACATACATCCCTCCTAATTGAAGAGCGGAGCCTGTTGACCTCTACGTCATATAATTGCGCTGGGCAACCGCATCGCATTATATTAGGGAGGTGAGCCCTTTGGATTCCCTCAAGCACGCGCTCAAAGAGTGGGCGGTGGCCATAGAAGCGCTCGAACGGGGCCGCACGGCGCTCCTGATACGCAAGGGCGGCATCCGGGAGAAGTCCTTCGCCGTCCCCGAAGCGCGCTTTTTGCTCTACAAGAGCTACGAGCACCAGCGACCTGATCTTCTCAAACCCGCCTACCGCGACCTGTTGCGGGACATCCCCTCCCGACGCGACGACGAGCCGATCGTCCTCACCTCCCTCGCCGAGGTCGTCGGGGCGTACGAGATCTCCGAACCCGAAGCGCTCGCCGCGCTGGAGCCCCACCACATGTGGAGCCGGGAGTACGCGGAGAAACGTTTCAGGTGGCGCCCGAAGAAGCCGCTCACCGTGCTGGTCCTGCGCACCCACCTGCTCCCCGAGCCGGTGGAGCTCCCCTACAGCGAATCCTACGGCGGATGCAAGAGCTGGGTGGAGCTGGAGAGTCGGGTCCCGATCGAAGGAGCCACACCCGCCCTCGACGAGCGTGACTTCGAGGAGCTCGCGGCGCCGGCGCTCGAGGTCCTGCAAGATCTCGAGCCCGCGTCCGTGGGCACCTCGTAGAGGAAGGAGATTAGCATGGGCTCGGGCGCAACGCTCCCGGTGATACTCCTCCTCGTAATCCTGATCGTGAGCTGGCAGCTCGTCTACACGGCGAACAAAGATTTGGTACGCACGAAAGCCTGGGGTTATTTCGGGAGGAGGCTGCTCCCCTACGCGATCCTGGTCCTCATGGCGCTGAGCCTCTTCTTCATCCGCTCCGTGCAGCAGGAGTGGGCGCTCATGACGTGGGCCGGCGTCTTCGCCGTCGCGGTCATAGCGTCGAACATATTCTCCTCGCCGGCCGCCGAGAGGCGTGCGAACCGGGCTTTCCGGCGCAAGGACTACGAAGACGCCGCCGAGCAGTACCGGCTCCTGGTCCAGAGTGCCCCCCTCGCCCGCCACTACACCTTCCTCTCCGCCGCCCTCGCGGCGACCGGACGCTACGAGGAGGCGGCCGAGGCGGCCACCGAGGCGATAAGGCGCG
>JAIMBO010000044.1 GCA_023511405.1 Rubrobacteraceae bacterium | reverse complement strand
CCCCCCGGCAGACCTCCGCGATCTGCGCCGAGATCCTGCGCGCCCACGACCGGGTGCTGGTGAGCGCCGCCTCCCCGGAGCACGAGGAGAGGATCCGGCACGACCTCCCCGACACCCCACTGCGCCGGGCGGGCAGAGCCCTCGTCGTCGGCGACGGGGAGCCGGAGCCCACCGGAGGGCGGGTGGCCGCGATAAGCGCCGGGACCTCGGACATCCCGGTCCTGGAGGAGGCCGTGGCCGTGGCCCGGGAGATGGGGGTCGCGGTCAAGACCTTCAACGACGTCGGCGTTGCGGGGATACACCGCCTCGCCGGCCCCCTGGAGGATATCGAACGCCTGGATCCCGACTGCGTCATCGTCGCCGCCGGGATGGAGGGGGCGCTCCCGAGCGTGGTGAGCGCGCTGGTTTCGGTGCCGGTGGTGGGCCTTCCCACCTCGACGGGCTACGGGCTCGGAGGGGACGGCACCGCCGCGATAATGAGCATGCTGCAGAGCTGCTCGCCGGGCCTCTCGGTGGTCAACGTGGACAACGGTGTGGGCGCCGGCGTGGTGGCGGCGATGATCGCAAACCGGGCCGCGAGAAGGAGTCGCCGCTAGGGATGCGCCTGTTCGTGGCCGTCTTCCCGCCTGAGGAGGTGCGGCGCGACCTGATCGAGGCGGCCCGCACGCTGGAGGTCGCCGGGGACGTCCGCTGGATGAGGCCGGAGGGAGTCCACCTCACGCTGAAGTTTCTGGGAGATGTGCCGGAGGAGAGGGTGGACGAGGTGCGCCGCGCCATCGAGAAGATCGGCGGACGCCACGAGAGCTTCGGCGTGGAGATAAGCGGCTTCGGTGCGTTCCCCTCGCGCAGGCGGGCCCGGGTCGTCTGGGCCGGGGTGAGCGAGGGCGTGAAAGAGCTTGCGGAGCTGGCCGGGGACGTCGAGCACGCGATGCAAGGTCTGGGCTTCGCCCGAGAGCGGCGGCCCTACAGGCCGCACCTCACGCTCGGGCGTGCGCGCAAGAGACCGGTCTCGCTGGGACCCCAGGAGCAAGATCCGCCAGGAGAACGGCGTTTCACGGCTCGCAGAGTCGAGCTCGTCCAGAGCGTCCTGGGTCCGGAAGGGGCCACCTACCTCACCCTCGCGGCGGCGAGGCTCTCAGAAGACGGCGAGTAGAGGCCCCACGGACACGATGATGAAGAGGATCGTAAGGATCACGACCACGATCATTACGAAGTTGCTGGAGCTCATCTCACCACGCCTTTCAACCGAGTAGGCCACCAGTGAACTTTATTCTAGCCTCCACGAGGGGCGTCCGGGAAGCGGTCTCCTACAGCTCATCCGCGTAGAACACCCGGCGGAACGGGACGTGGGTTCCGGCCTCCAGAGCCTTCCGCCTCGCGGCCCCGAACTCTTCGACCTTGCCGGCCGCCATCCTCACCCCGGGATCCGGATCGGCCCGGAGCTTGAGGAGATCTTCGGAGGAAGCCCTCACGTTCACGCTCTCGACGATGTTTGAAGGCCGGGGCTCCCTGTAGAAGATCCGGCAGCGGTAGACGTCCTCCACCGCGTCGTAGAGTACGAGCAGCATCTCCGGCTTGACCGCCGACGGCGGGGTCTCTCTGGCCTCATAGAGCAGACGCCGCCGGCGATAGACCTCCTTCTGCCAGCGCTCACGGTCGGCGCGGGCGAAAGGACCGCTCCGGGAGCAGGCCTCGTCCCGCCGGCGCTCGGCGTCCGCCAACCACTCCGAGAGCCCATCCAGGTCCATACACGCGCCGCAGAGCGGGCACCTGAACCCGACCCCGGCCACCGGCCGCAGTCCCTCCAGATGCTGGCATCCCCCTCCAGATCCCTCCATGGCGGAGGCCATTTTACATCCTGGTGCCCCCCGGGCGCCAGCGGCAGCAGGATGCTATCCTCCGCAGACAGCGTGAACCGACAGGAAGTACATCTCGTACTGAACCCGGCGGCGGGGCGCGGGAAGGCATCCTCCTGCAGGGGGGAGGTCTCGCGCTTCCTCTCTTCCAGAGGGCTGCGGCCCGTCTGGCACGTGAGCGGCTTCCCCGGCGAGGCGACGAGCATCGCCGCGGGGCTGCCGGATCGTTCGTTGGTGGTCGCGGTGGGCGGGGACGGGACGGTGCGCGAGGTTGCCTCGGCGTGCGTCGGCACCGGTAAGGTACTCGGGGTCCTCCCGGCCGGGAGCGGAAACGACTACGTGAAGGCCCTCGGCGTGGGCACCGGGATGAGACGCGCGCTCGAGACCATAGTCGCCGGCAGGGTGAGCCCGGTGGACGCGGGCGAGGTCAACGGGGCCGTCTTCATCAACGGCGTCGGCATCGGCTTCGACGCCGAGGTCGCCGCCGGGGTGGTCAAGGCCCCCGGCTGGCTCGGCGGTTCCGGTCGCTACGCCTACTCCGTCCTCAGGCTGCTCGCCGGGTTCACCTGCCACGAGGTCACGCTGCGCCTCGACGGCGAGCGAGAGATACGGACCAAGACCATACTCGTCGCCATCGCCCTCGGGACCACCTACGGGGCGCGTTTCCGCCTCGCTCCCCTGGCCCGCCTCGACGACGGGCTCTTCGACGTGGTCTTCTCCAGCGAGATAAGCCGCGGCGAGGTGTTGAGGCTCGTCCCCTCCGCGCTGCGCGGCACCTTCCTCAAACACCCCAAGGCGCACCTGGAGAGGGCACGCGAGGTGGAGGTGGAGATGCAGCATTACGTCCCGGCCCACGCCGACGGGGAGCTCCTCGACCCCACCCTCGCCTACCACATCCGCATCCTGCCGGACGCCCTGCAAGTCCTCCGCCCGTAACACAAGCGCGGCGCATTTTGTGGTAGAAATATATTCTTAGGTTTCTCTCGGTGAGCGTCCCTGCAATCCAGAGAGAGGAAGAGCAAGACGGTTTCCGGAGGAAGATGAGAGCGTTCGTATTTCCCGGTCAGGGCGGCAGCGTGAGCGAACCGGCACGGGAGCTTCTGCCCAGGATACGCGAGATAGTCGGGGATCGGATACCCGATCAGGTCAAGCACTTCGTACGCGCCGCCCAGGACGCGGACGAGAGCCGCAGGCTAAACCTCGTCCCCGACGTGGTGGCCGGGCACTCCCTGGGCGAGTACGCGGCGGCCTACGCCGCGGGTTGCTTCGACTTCGAGACCGGCCTGTGGCTCGTGGCCCAGAGGGATAGGTTCCTGGCCGAGGCCGCGCGGAAAACACCGGGAGGCATGATCGCGATCCTCAAGGCTCCTCCGGAAGAGGTCGAGCGAGCGCTGAAGGACACGCCGGGCTCGGTCGTCGCCAACTACAACTCCCCGCGCCAGACGGTCGTCTCCGGCCTCAAAGAGGCGCTCGGGGACGCGGTGGAGAAGATCCGGGGCCGCAAGGTGCGCCTGAACGTCTCCTTCCCCGCGCACTCGCCTTACATCGCCGCGGCGGGTGAGAGGATGCGCGAGGTGCTCGACTCGATCGAGTTCCGGAAGCCGGAGGTACCCATGGTCAGCGCCGTCGACGGCTCGGTCTTGACGAGCGCGCAGGCGGTCAGGGAAGCGCTCAAGGAGCAGATGGTCGCCCCGGTCCGGTGGGTGAAGGTCGTAGAGACGCTCACCCGCATGCGGGTCGAGGAGTGGGTCGAGCTGGGCGGCAGCGGCGTGCTGACCAGGATGCTCCGGGATTTCGACCTGCCCTCTCTGAAGGGCATCACATTCGAAGACCTCCGGGCCCGGCTCGGCCGGCAGGCCCAGAACCTGTTCCCGGGCGGCCCGCGGCAGGAAGACCCCGGCGACGAACGGCCGTGAACGTCTTCTTCGACGTGCAGGGCACCCTGATCTCGGAGGGCGGAGTCCGTCCGCACGTCAGGGAGGTCTTCCACAGGCTCGTGGAGGCCGGGCACAACGTCTACGTCTGGTCCGCAGGAGGAGCCCCCTACGCGGCGGCGGCCGCCGAACGCCTGGGGATCTCCGATCTGGTGAGCGGATGCTGCGACAAGAGCTTCCCCCCGGTCGAGGTGGACTTCACCGTGGACGACAGCCCGATCGTGGAAGGCGAGGTGGGCTACTTCACGATCCCTCCCTACCGGGGTGACCCGGATGACGACGCCCTCTACCTCGCCCTGGACGAGATACTGAGCCACGCCTAGAGGGGCGGGGCGAAGGATATGAACGCCACCATCTCCCACGCAGAGATCCTCCTGCGCCTGGTGGTGACGGTCGTCCTCTGCGGGGCCATCGGGTTCGAGCGCGAGGTGCGCGACCAGCCGGCGGGCTTCCGGACCCACATCATCCTCGGGCTGGGCTCGGCTCTCTTCACGATGGTCTCGGCCTACGGCTTTCAGGAGTTCTTCGGCGAGAAGACCGTGCGCTTCGACCCTTCCAGGATAGCCGCCCAGATCGTCTCCGGCATCGGGTTTCTCGGGGCCGGGGCCATACTGCGCCAGGGCATAACGGTCCGGGGCCTGACGACCGCGGCGAGCCTGTGGACGACCGCCGCGATAGGTATGGCCGTCGGGGCCGGATACCTCTTCGGGGCCACGGCGGCGACCGCCGGTGTGCTTGCGACCCTGCTCGCGCTCAGACGCTTCCGCTCAGCCTTCATCTCCCGGCTACGCCTGGAGGTCTCCGACCTCGAAGTCTCCTTCTCCCGTCCGGACGCCGACCCGTCACCGCTCATCTCCGTCCTCGAAGCGCACCACGCCACCGTGCGTACGCTGGACGCCGAGATAGAGGGCGGGAGGGCGACCTACCACCTGCAGGTGCGGGTGCGCCCGCCGCACGACCTGCACGCGGCGCTCGGCGAGATCGCGCGCCAGAGCGGCGTCGAGCGCGTGGCGGCCACCGGCCTCAGAGATCTGGAATAGCGAAAGCGGGGGCCTAGAGGCCCCCGCTCCCTTCTTTACCCGGAAGACGAAGCCTACCTGGCCGCCTCCGCCTTCGCCTCGGCCTCGGCGGCTTCCCTGGCCGCCGAACCACAGGAGATCGAAACCACCTCGTCCTCGACCGCGGTGACCTCCCCCTCGGCGCTCGCCCAGACGCCGATCGAGAAGCCCTCGTCGACCGGCTCGCCGATCTTCTGCTCGTAGGAGACGTGCTCGCCCTTGGAGACGAGCGGGGTGGCGGGCTTGAGGAACCGCCCCCCGAGCGGCACGTTCACCCCGCTGACCTTGCCGACCAGCGAGACCACACCGTTCTCCGGGGGCTTCGTCTCTATGTCGGCGAACTCCTTGCTCGGCACGCCCTTGGGGATCAGGAGGAACCCGTTCGTCGTGCGCCGGACGAAGCAGTCGCCCTTGCCGAGCTCCTCGATGCCCATCTCGTTGAGGTACGGGCCACCGTCGATGACCGACAGATGCGAGGAGTTCTCCACGTCCACCCCGGCGATCTTCAGGATCTCCGTCGCGGAGGCCCCGAGCGGCGCCTCGAAGACCTTAAGCTCGAACTCCGGCCCGAAGACCTGCAAAAACTTCGTGGTCACCGGCTTGCCGAGGAAGAGCGCGTTGTAGATGTTGTGCAGCGTCTCGGTGTTGTTGACGATTATCCCCGCATCCAGCGGCAAACCCGGCCGCTTGGAGCCGTCCGGCATCTCGACCCGCCGCGGCACCTTCTTGTCCGTGGCGTGCTTGATCAGGGTCTTCTCCTCGCCCAGAGAGTACTTGTCCGGGACGTAGGCGATGTCGAAGAGACCGTCGGCGTGCTCCGCGTAGTCGGAGTACCACTCCCGGTCCTTCTCGTGCACCCCCATCCGGATCTGCTCGAACCCGAAGATCGCCTTCATCGCCTCGTACAGCTTCAGGAAATCCTCGATGTAGATCCGGTGGATCAGCTTGTCCGCCCAGTAGCCCGGCTCGCTCTCGGTGGAGTTGACCAGCAGCATCGGCTGCGGGTTCTTGTACTTGAAGTACGTCGGGAATCCTCCTCCCCCCGCCCCGACGATGCCGGCCTGGCGCATGATCTCGACCGCTTCGTCTTTGCTTAGCGCCTTTACTTCCTCGAGACTGCGCCGCTTCAACTCGACCACGACTTTTCCTCCGTGAGCTCCCCAGGTGCTTACAGTTACAATCTTCGCCTAAGCATTACAGGCAGTATACACTTTGATCCTTTGTGTGGCCAGTGGCGCGGCCACCGCTCCCGTAGGGCCGCCTTCAGGCGTAGTGGGTTCGCCCTCGCGAAGACCGGTGGCTCTGGAGGGCGAGCAGGAGGACTTCTCCGGAGCGGGAGAAGGTGACCTGATAGGGATGCTCCTCCCTCTGCGGGAGCTTCTCTTCGAGTCGTGGGAGGGGCACGAACTCGCGGATCACGCTGGGAACAGGGGACGCGGGGGCGGCGGGGAAGAAGCGCTCACCCCACACCCGATGAGCCTCCGATGCTCCGAGCACCCTCCCCCCGCGCCGGGCGAGGCTCGCGAGCCAGGCTTCGACCTCCTCGCACGGGGCCTGGTACGCTCCGAAGAGCAGGTACGCCCCGCCGAGCTCGCGGGCTTCGGACATCCGCGGGTTGATGAGGACGAGGTGCCAGAGCGGAAGATCCTCCTCCAGCGCGCCGGCGGCGGCCTCGAGCGCCGGTCCGGCACCGTCGAAGGCCACCGCGAAAGGAACGTCGGCATCGGCCCGGCGGGTCCGGAGGCGGGCCCTGACTATGATCCCAGAGCTCCCGTCCTCGGAGCCCAGGATCTCGCCCAGCCGCTCCCCGGGGACCTCCCGCAGCTCGCCGCCGGGCATGACGACGTCGACCGAGGGAACGTTCTGGCGCAGCCTGCCGTAGCGGAAGGAGCCAACACCCACGCCGTCGGTCGCAAGCCACCCTCCCACCGTGGCCCGGGGGGCGCTGGTGGGGTAGACGGCGAGCCCCCTGCCGCGCAGGCGCAGCTCGTTGTCCAGCGTGAGCCACAATGCGCCGGGCTCCGCCTCGGCCCAGTCTTCGCCGCCCTCCGGTATGCGGGTGTTGCGCATCAGATCGAAGCGGATCACTATGCCCTCCGCCGGGTCGTCCGCGAGGGAGAGCCCGGCCCCGCGGGGTGCGAGCGGTACACCGTATTCACGCGCCAGCCTCGCCAGGTAACGCACGTCATCGGATCCTCCGGGCCAGACGGAGACGAGCAACGCAGACCCCGCAGCAGAACGGAGTTTGAGGCGGTCCCCGAACCGCTCGCTCAACGCCCTCACGAACTCTTCGCGACCCTTCTCCGTCATTTCCCGCGCACTCCAGACATCGGCCATTTTCAACTATAGCAGGATACGGATGCAGGAGGAGGACGGATTGATCCATTTTGCCCAAGATCTGGTCCAGATTGACCAACGTAAAATCAGCCTCCAGACGTAGGGATGACCCCGCCTCTTCTTTGGTCAATCTTGCTCACCGGTATGGGCCATCTTGCTCAGGGCACGAGCGGTCCCCGCGGATACATTTCTTACCGTAGAGTACCAGAGCGGATCGGAGGGAAGAGATGAGCGCCGGAACGCTGGGCAGGGCCGCAGGGAACGAGATTCCCGAACCGAAGATCTCCCGCCTGCTCTTCTCGGACCGCAGGCTGGCTCCGGTGTGGCTTGGGATCCGGCTGTACGTCGGGGGGGAATGGCTGCGCGCCGGGTGGGAAAAGCTCACCGACCCCTCCGGCGTGTGGGTCGGGAGCAAGGCCGGGGCGGCGGTCACGGGCTTCGTGCAGGGGGCGCTCGCCAAGACCACCGGGGAGCACCCGGACGTCAGCGGGTGGTACGCGTCCTTCCTGAAGGACCTCGTGCTGCCCAACGCCGCCGCCTTCTCCTACGTGGTCACCTTCGGGGAGATACTGGTGGGGCTCGGCCTGATCTTCGGTCTCTTCACCGGGATAGCCGCCTTCTTCGGTGGCTTCATGAACGCCAACTACCTGCTCGCCGGCACCGTCTCGACCAACCCCGTCCTGTTCATCCTGGCGACCTGGCTGGTGCTCGCCTGGCGGGTCGCGGGGCACTGGGGACTCGATCGCTGGGTGCTGCCGCTGGTGGGGGTGCCCGGAGCGCCGGGGAAGCTCTTCGAGGGCCGCGCCGCCAGGAGGCCTGCAGAGGACCGACCGAGGGAGGAAAGGAGGAGCAGAAGATGACCGAGCGACATCTCCCCGGCGTAGGCTGGATACTGAAGAGCGTCGAAGGACGCATAGAGCAGTGGCGCAGAGAGGTAGCCGCCCGCGAGGCCGAGGTCGAAGCCAACAGGGAGAGGCTGTGGGAAGAAGCCATGAAGCGGGAGCGTCTGTTCGCGAGCGCCTCCAGGGAAGAGAGCGGACAGTCCCCCTCTGAGGCAGCCGAAGAAAGGAAGGTGGTCTTCGTAATCCACACCGCGGAGATGGCGAAGGCCCTCGACGCGCTCGCGCGAGAGAAGGCCACGCTCACAGAAGTGGTCCCCGCAGGAGGTGGCTTCGGGGCCAGCAGCGAAGTAGACGGCTCCTGGCTCGTCTTCGAGGCCGGAGAGTGAACCGCCGGAGCCTCCGGGAACGCGAAGCCGGCGGGACGCTTCCGGCGGATGGAGAGGGTGATCGGTGATGCTCGACTCAGTCTACGTCGGCAGACAGGAGATCGAGGCTTACGTCCCGATCACCGGCGAAGAGGCTATAGAAGAGGTGAGGAAGCTGGCGGCTGCCCTGCGAGGCAGCCGCATCCTGCACCTCAACGCCACCCCCTACGGCGGTGGTGTGGCGGAGATCCTGCGCTCCGAAGTGCCGCTGCTGCGCGACCTCGGGATCTCGGCCGACTGGAAGACCATAACCGGAGACAAGGAGTTCTTCGGGGTGACCAAGGCCATGCACAACGCCCTGCAGGGAGCCGAACGGGGCCTCACGGAGCACGAGAAAGAGATCTATCTGACCTACTCCACCCGCAACGCCCGCCTCCTGGAGGAAGAGTACGACCTCATCGTCGCGCACGACCCCCAGCCGCTCGCGATCCCCAGGTTCCACGGCCGCGGTGAGACGCGCTGGATCTGGAGGTGCCACATAGACACCTCCGAACCCCACCCCGGCCTCTGGGAGTTCCTCAGGCCCTTCCTCGACGACTACGATGCGGCCGTGTTCACCATGCCCGGCTTCGTCCCCCCGAGGTTCCCGGTCGAGAGGACCGAGATCATCCCGCCCGCCATAGACCCACAGAGCCCCAAGAACTTCGAGCTCGGGACCGCGACCGCCTCCAGGGTGCTGAGGTGGATGGGCGTGGATACCGAGAGGCCGCTTTTGACGCAGGTCTCGCGGTTCGATCCCTGGAAGGATCCCCTCGGCGTCATCGCGGCCTACCGCCTCGTCCGGGAGGAGGTCCCGGGGGCGCAGCTCGCGCTGGTCGGATCGATGGCCCTGGACGATCCCGAAGGGTGGGAGGTCTACCGCCGGATAAGGGACGAGACCGCGAAAGAACCCGACATACACCTCTTCACCAACCTCACCGGCGTCTCCAACGTGGAGGTCAACGCCTTCCAGCGGCTCTCGGACGTCGTGATCCAGAAGTCCATCCGCGAGGGGTTCGGGCTGGTCGTCTCCGAGACGCTCTGGAAACGGACGCCGGTGGTGGCGGGCAGGGCCGGCGGCATCCCCCTGCAGATGGAGGGTGGTGCGGGGGGCTTCCTGATCGAGAGCGTCGAAGAGTGCGCGCAGCGGGCGCTGGAGCTGCTGCGCGACCCCGACAGAGGCAGAGAGCTCGCGAGCAGGGGACACGACCTGGTGCGCGAGCGGTTCCTCATAACCCGGCTCCTGAAGGACGAGCTCGCGCTCTACGCCTCCCTGCTCGACGCGGCGTAGAGGACAAGGAGGTTACGAGGCATGCAGCTGCAAAGAGTGCTCCTGGCTACCGACGGCTCCCAGGACTCCCGGCTCGCCGCGAGGGCCGCGGCGGACCTGTGCAAGAAGTCCGGGGCGGAACTGCACCTGGTGCACGCCTACCGCTACCCGCAGGACTACGGCTACCCCGGCGTGCTGAGCGAAGACTACGTCGAGGCGTGCGAGGAGAGCGCCCGCATGGTCGCCGAAGACGAGAAGCAGGCTATAGAGAAGCGGGGCTGCCCCGTCGCAGGAGTCCACGTGGAGGCCGGCCCCGCCATCGAGGTCATACTGGACGCCGCCGACGGGCTGAAGGCGGACCTGATCGTCATGGGCAGCCGCGGGCGAGGGCCGATCCGGCGGCTCGTCGTAGGCAGCGTCTCCGAAGGGGTGGTACACCACGCAGACCATCCGGTGCTGGTCATGCGCGGCGGGGAGGAGGCCTGGCCCCTGCGGTGGGTCGTCATCGGCGACGACGGCTCGGAGGCCGCCCGCGGTGCCGGTGAGCTCGCCGCCACCATCGGGGGACACTTCGACGCCCGGGGAGAACTCGTCAGGGTCTTCCCAGAACTCCCCGAGCAGGATACGAAAGGCCGGGCCTTCAACCCCAGGCTCGTCGAGGACGCACTGCGCAGGGCGGAGCGGGCGCTGGGGGAGAGGGCAGGCGAGCTGGAACGCCCCCTCGGGAGACGGCCCGCCATCGTCGTCGCGACCGGAGACCCGGCGGAGAAGCTCGTACGTCTCGCGGCGGAGAAAGAAGCCCCCCTCGTGGCGGTGGGGAGCAGGAGGCTCGGCGCGATGCAGCGCCTGAGGCTCGGCAGCGTCTCGACGAACGTGCTCCGGGCCGCGGAAGGGCCGGTCCTCGTCCATCCAGCCCGCCGCTAAAGGGGCGGTCCCGTGTCCATGCCAGGCAGGATAGTCCTCGCCACCGACGGTTCCCGGCAGGCCTCCCTCGCCGCCAGGGCCGCCACCGACGTCGCGCGCCACTCGGGCGCGCAGCTGCACGTGATCCACGCCTGGAAGCCGGTGCCCGTGGCACACTTCAAGGCTCTAGTACACGACGAGATGGAACGGGAGGCCAGGGAGATACTGGAAGGACAGCTCGCGGAGATAGAGAGGCTCGGTGGACGGGTCGCCGGGAGCCACCTGAAGATGGAAGCCCCGGTGGACGCCATCCTGGACCTGGCCGGAGAGCTGGGAGCCGGGCTGGTGGTCATGGGCAGCAGGGGGATGGGAGCCGTCGGACGCCTCACGCTCGGCAGCGTCTCAGAAGGCGTGGTCTACGACGCCTCCATACCGGTGCTGGTCGTGCGCGGCGGGGAGGAGGCCTGGCCCCCGCGGAGGCTCGTCGTGGGCGACGACGGCTCGGAAGCCGCCCGCCAGGCCGGGGAGCTCGCGGCCTCGATCTGCTCACCCTTCGGCGCCTCCGGGCTCCTGCTACGGGCCTACCCGGAGCCCCCGGGAGGCGAAGAGCCGGCCAGGGTTCTCCGGGAGGAGATGCGTCGGGGCGCCGCAGAGCTCGACCGGCGCGCCGCAGAGATGGAGCGCCTGCTCGGCGGCAGACCAGAGATCCGGGTCGTCTCGGCCGACCCGACGCAGGCCATCCTCGACGCCGCGGAGGAAGGGGGCCGGTCGGCGCTGGTGGCGATGGGGCACCGGGGGCTGGGCGTCGTGCGCAGGGTGATGGTGGGTAGCGTCTCGGCAAAGGTGCTGAAGACCTTCGAGGGGCCCGTCTTGATCCACCCGCAGCCCGAACGATGAACCCGTCCAGGATGCGCGTCCTTCGCGAGCGGACGAAGTCTTTTGGGGCGTACGTGGGTCGGCGCCGGGAACGGCTGCTGGCGATCCTCATCCTCGGCGCGGTGCTCGTCGGCGGCATTCTCTACGTGACGGCTTCGCCGGAATCCGGCAGGCTCATCTGGGCCCTCGGCCTCGTCGCAGGACTCGTCCCACTCTCCTACTCGGTGGCTCGCAGCCTGCTGCGGGGCGACGTCGGGGTGGACCTCATCGCGCTGGTGGCGATGGCCGGCTCCCTACTTCTCGGGGAATACCTGGCCGGGGTCGTGATAGCGCTGATGCTGAGCGGCGGAGGCGCCCTGGAGACGGTCGCCGTGAGCCGGGCGAGGAAGGAGCTCACCACGCTGCTCGAACGCGCCCCGAAGGTCGCACACCGACGGCGCGGCGAGGACCTCGAGGAGGTGCCGGTCGAGGAGCTCGAAACCGGAGACGTCGTCGTCGTACGCGCCGGGGAGGTCATCCCGGTGGACGGCATCCTGCTCTCAAGGACGGCGGTGGTAGACGAGTCCGCACTCACCGGCGAACCGCTCCCCGTCTCCCTCGCCGCGGGGAGCACGCTCCGAAGCGGCGCGGCCAACGCCGGGGACGCGTTCGACATGAGGACGACACGTCCCGCGGCGGAGAGCGCCTACGCGCAGATAGTGAAGCTCGTGCGCGAGGCCGAACGGCAAAAGGCACCCTTCGTCCGGCTCGCGGACCGCTACGCGCTGTTCTTCCTGCCGCTCACCGCCGCGGTCGCAGGAGGCGCCTGGCTCATGAGCGGGGAACCGGTGCGAGCGCTCGCCGTCTTCGTCGTGGCGACCCCCTGCCCCCTGATCCTGGCCGCCCCCATCGCGCTCATCTCGGGGCTCTCACGGGCGGCGCACCACGGGATCATCCTCAAAGGCGCCTCTGCCATAGAGAAGCTGGGCAGGGCCCGCACGGTGATCCTCGACAAGACGGGCACGGTCACGCTGGGAACCCCGGAGATCGAGGACATAACCCCGCTCGACGGAACCTCCCCGCTGGAGCTCCTGCGGCTCGCCGCCTCCGTCGACCAGCTCTCGGCCCACGTCCTGGCGGAGGCGATCGTGCACGGAGCGAAGCGGCGCGGGCTGCGGCTCACACTCCCCGAGGAGGTGATCGAAGACCCCGGACAGGGCATCGAAGGCTACTTGGAAGGACATCGGGTCGCGGTAGGGAGCCCGGCCTGGCTGCGCGAGAGAGGCTACGGGGGAGGGCAGATCCCACACCCGTCTGCGGACGACGCCCCCGGAAGATCCAGGATACTCGTCGGGATGGACGGGCGGGTGGCCGGGAGCATAACCATGGGCGATCGCCTGCGAGAGGACGCCAAGGGGCTCGTCGGGCGGTTGCACGCGGCGGGGATCGAGCACGTGGTGCTGGCCACCGGTGACTCGCGGGAGGTCGCCGCGGAAGTGGGCGAGCGCCTCGGCGTGGACGAAATCCACGCCGGTCTCTCTCCGGAGGACAAGCTGAAGGTGGTGCGGGAGGCGCAGGAATCCCCCTCCCTCAGACCGGTGGTGATGGTCGGTGACGGGGTGAACGACGCGCCGGCGCTCGCGCTCGCGGACGTAGGCGTAGCAATGGGCTCGGCCGGGAGCACGGTCTCCTCGGAGACCGCCGACGCCGTGATCACCGTCGACCGCATAGACCGGGTGGTGGACGCGATCCTGATAGGCCGGCGCTCGTTCGGCATCGCCCGCCAGAGCGTGGTGTCCGGGATGGGGATGAGCCTCGCGGCCATGCTCTTCGCCGCCTTCGGCTACATCGAACCCGTCGAGGGAGCCCTGCTGCAAGAGGGGATAGATCTCGCCGTGATCCTCAACGCCCTGCGCGCGCTGCGGGCAGCCTGAGGCGGAAGATCGCGCCTTTGCCCGCCGCATCGTTTCCGGCGATGAGCTCCCCGCCCTGGGCGCGGGCGAGATCCCTCGCTATGGCGAGGCCGAGCCCCGCCCCGCCTCCCTCCCCGCCGCGGGAGCCCTCGGGACGGTAGAACCGGTCGAAGATGTGGGGCAGATGCTCTTCGGGGATACCACCGCCCGTGTCGGCGACGCTCAACTCGGCCTTCCCGTGGCAGTGTGCCCCGCCGAGGATGATGCTGCCCCCGGGAGGCGTGTGTCTGAGGGCGTTGTCCACCAGGGCCGCGAGTATCTGCGAGGTCCTCGCCCGGTCTCCGACCGCCGGGAGCCCGCCGGGATCGCCGACGTCCAGCCCGATGCCCGCGGAGAGCGCCCGCGGCGCGAAGCGCTCGGCCGTCTCGTGCAGAACCTCCGAGAGGTCGAAGGGTTCACGGGCGATCTCCAGCTTGCCGGCGTCGAGGCGAGCCAGAAGCAGCAGGTCGGAGATGAGGTTCTTCATACGCTCGGTCTCGGAGACCAGGTGCTCCAGCGGCTCCAGGACCTTCCGATCGGTCGCGACGCGGCTCGCCAGCTCGGCGTCGACCCGGATGACGGTGAGCGGGGTCTTGAGCTCGTGGGAGGCGTCGGCCACGAAGGTACGCTGGCGCTCGAAGGCCTCCCTGACGGGACGCATCGCCCTCCCGGACATGTACAGCCCGCCCACGGTGGCGAGCACGAGCGAGAAGATCCCGATCGGGACGAGGACTTCCACGAGCTTCCCGACGGTGTTGCCGATGGTCTCGCGCGACTGGGCGACCTGCACGACGCCCGCCACCCTCCCCGAGCGCACGACGGGCATGCTCACCACCCTGACGTCCCCTGCGGGGGTCTCTATGGTGGCCGCCAGCGGACGTTCCATCCTGACGGCCTCCCTGAACTGTCCCAGAGCGGGCAGACCCAGCGACGAGGCGTTGCCGGACCGGGCCGTGACCTCGCCGTCGGGGGTGAGGCGGGCCCACGCGAAACCCTCGACCCTCTCTCGCTTCCGCAGCGTCCCGCCCTCCTCACCACCCGCGGGGACACCCCTCTGCTCGCTCCTCGCCTCCCGCTGGAGCAGCTGGTCCTGACGGTACGTGAGCTGCCGGGAGAAGCCGAGCACCACGACCGCGCCGAAGATGGTGAGGATGAGGGCGAGTATCGCCACGTACCCGAGGGTGAGCTTCAGCCGGATCCTTCCGAACACCGAAAACGCCCCCTGGCCCCGCTACCGCTCTTCGAAGGCGTAGCCGACGCCGCGGACCGTGCGTATGTGCGAGGGTTCCCCCTCCCGGTCGAGCTTGTTCCTGAGGTGCGAGACGTAGAGATCCACCACGTTGGCATACACCTTCGCGTCGGCATCCCACACGGTCTCCAGCAACACCGGGCGGGTAAAAACCTGCCCGGGGCGGCGCATCAGGGTGGCGAGCAGCGCGAATTCCTTGGCCGTGAGCTCGATGCGCTCTTTGCCCCGCCACACCACGTGCCGCGCCGGGTCCAGCACGACGTCCCCGACCCGCAGCAGCGGCTCGGAGGGCTGGCTCCGCTGGCGACGGGTGAGCGCCCGCACCCGCGCCAGAAGCTCGGCGAAGGCGAAGGGCTTGGGCAGGTAGTCGTCGGCGCCCGCGTCGAGCCCCTCGACGCGGTCCTCTATCTGATCGCGCGCGGTGAGCAAGAGCACGGGGGTCGCGACCTCCGCCGCCCTCAGGCGCCGGACGAGCTCCACACCGTCGAGCTCGGGGAGCATCCAGTCGACGATCAAAAGATCGAACTCCTCCGAGAGCGCCACCTTCAGGGCTTCTCTGCCGGCGGCGGCAGTCTCGGCCGCATACCCTTCTTCCTCGAGCACCTGCGCGAGGCGGGAGGCGAGGTACGCTTCGTCTTCTACCACCAGGATCCGCTTCATCCACCCGGTAATGCTAGCGCACGCCGTAGATACAGAGGAGCTTTTCTGTCGAAAAGCTCATGCAGCGTACACACGGGCGAAAGGCTCGCGGTCCACACTACCCCTGCACCACGAAAACGACTTCGAAAGGAGCCTGGGAGATGACCGGGACGAGCAGCACAGCGGGTTCCGGCCGGGCCGGTGGCCGGGGGAAGGTCTCGCACCGCAGGGAGCTGGCGGTGGTCACCTTCACCGCGGTGGCCTCGATAGCCGGCATCGGGGGGTTCCTGGCGGCGCACCAGCCCGTCGCGTACACCCCGCAGACCGCCGTCCGCCAGACCCCGGCCGACCAGACGGCCCAGAACGCGGAGACCGGCGGAGGGGACGAGGGTCGGGCAGCCCTCGTGCAAAGGTCCCAGGGAGCGTCTCCCTCTTTCTCGAACGTATCCCGGGCCGCTCCCTCTGCCGTCAGCCAGGGGTCGGTCCCTGCGGGACAGTGATCGGCGGTGGCGCTCCACAGACGAACCCGGCAAGGACGGGCTTTGGGCACCGAGATCCGGCTGGTGGTCGTGACGGACGATCCCGGGCCCGGTGACGAGGCGCTCCGGCGCGCGGTCGACGATCTGGAGAGCACCGAGCAGGCGCTCTCCCGCTTCCGTCCCGAAAGCGAACTCTCCCGGCTCAACCGGGAGGGGGCGATGATCGCCGGCGGCCGGCTCCGTGCTGCGATCGAAGCCTCCGTGCAGGCCTACGAGTGGTCGGGCGGGCTGCTCGACCCGCGTGTGATCTCCTCGCTCGAAGCCTTCGGCTACGCATCCTCCCTGCCCCGCAGCGACGTCGGCGTCGTCACCGCCCCGGGTGGCCTCAAGCCGGTGGAGATGCGGCGCTGGATCGAGGAGGACACCGGCAGGGTAACCCTCCCTCCGGGCGTCCGGCTGGACCTCGCAGGGGTCGGGAAGGCGCTCGCGATCGGGTGGGCGGCGATGCAGCTCGCCGGGCACGCCGGGCTGCTGGTGGACGTGGGGGGAGATATCGTGGCACTGGGCCGCGACGAGCGTGGAGACCCCTGGCGCGTCGCGGTGAAGCACGATAAGGTGGTGGGAGAGTTCTCGGGCGACTCTCTGGCCGTCGCGACCTCCACCACGACCCTGCGGGCGTGGAAGGCGGGCGGGCGCCGGGCCCACCACCTGATCGACCCGCGCACCGGCGCCCCGGTGGAGAGCGATCTGCTCTTCGCCACCGTCGCCGCACCCACGATCATCGAGGCGGACCTGGGCGCGAAGCTCCTCATCCTCGGCGGCATCGAGGCCGCGGCGGCGCTGGACGAGAGGTGCCGGGCGGTCGTCACCGACCGGCGGGGCCGGACCATCTCCCTCACCGGCCGACGGAGCGCGGAGCGAGCCTCGTGACGTTCGCCATACTCTCCGGGCTCTCGCTGGTGACGGCGATCACGTCCGCCGTGAGCGCGCTGTCGAACCTCAAGGGCGAGTCCCAGGTGCAGGGCTGGACGACCGCCGGGGCCGGGACGCTGGCGCTCGTCTTCGCGCTGCTCGGACGCTCCACCCGGACCCTAGACCTCGCCACGGTCCTCGGCGTGCTCCTCTTCGGCGGCATCGCGGGCGCCGGGTGGGCCCCGAAGAGCAAGCGACACCTCCTCGCCGCGGGGGCGGCCGCCCTCTCGCTGGGTGTCGTCCCGCGCCTGCTCGCCACCCTCTCCGCACCCACGGGCACACCCTCCTTCACCGGCCTCAGCCTGCCGTGGGCGGTGGCGCGGGCCGCGGGCTTCGTCGCCTTCGCGTGCGCCACCGGAGCCGTGCTCCTGGGTACCAGGCGCTCCGCCAGGCTCCCGGTCGGGGGCCTCCCCGCCCGGCTGCATTCGATGCACCGGGCTCTCGGCGCGGCGGCGCTCGTGGCGCTCTCCGTACACCTCTTCGCGCTGTGGACGGACAGCTTCGTCAGCTTCAGCTGGGCGCAGCTCCTGCTCGTTCCCTGGACCTCGAGCTACCGACCTCTCGCCGTAACGCTCGGGTTTCTGGCGATGGTCGCCATGGTCCTCACCGCCTCGAGCGGCCTCCTGAGGAGGCACCTTTCCGGCTGGAGGACGGTACATCTCCTCGCCTGGGCGACGTTCGCGCTGGGGCTCGTACACGGCATCCTCGCCGGGAGCGACACCGGTTCGCTCCCGGCTATCGGCTTCTACCTGGCCGCGCTGGTCGCGGTCGGCATCACCTGGCTGAGGCGGTTCGGGGAGAGACCGGCCGGGAGGGAAGACCCCTCGCCGAAAGACGCTCCCCCGGGGAGGTTGCCCGGTCACACCCGGACGGTTAGTATCCGGGAGATCCCGGAGAGGAGCAGGAAGGGCGGACGACACCGGTGAGAGAGAAGAAACCCCTGCTGACCTTCACCCTGCTGACGTTCCTGGCGGCCCTCGCCCTGGGGGCATGCTCTTCGGCCTCCGGCCCATCGCAGGCACACTCGCGGGCACCGTCCACCTCCCTCCTCGCGCGGCAGAAGATCTGCGGTACGCGCTCGTCCCCGCCCCGGACCTACCGGCACGTTATATGGATCTGGCTGGAGAACAGAAGCTACGATCAGGTGGTGGGGAGCGGGTCCGCACCTTACATGAACCGTGTCCTGATCCCCGACTGCGGCCTGGCCACCGACTACCACAACGTAACCCATCCCAGCCTGCCGAACTACATCGCGGCCACCTCGGGGCTGGGATACTCCTCGCTCAAGCGGTTCTCTTCCGACTGCGAGCCGCGCGGTTCCTGTACGACGAGCGCCCCCTCCATCTTCTCCCAGGTACGCTCGTGGAAGGCCTACGAGGAGTCCATGCCCACGAACTGCGCGAAGAGCAACTCCGGCGAGTACGCCGCCAAGCACAACCCTCCCCCCTACTACACCAGCCTCACCGGCTGCGCCTCGAGGGATGTTCCCTACGCCAGACTCGGGCACGACCTCAGGACGAACACCCTGCCAGCCTTCTCCTTCATCACACCCAACCTGTGCCACGATGCCCACAGCTGCCCCCTCTCCGCGGCCGATTCGTGGCTGCGCACTCAGATCCCGAAGATCGTACGTAGCAGGGCCTACAGGAGCGGAGAGACGGTTGTTTTCATCACCTTCGACGAGGGAGCCGAAGGGTTCGGCTCCAGCGACCGGTGCGCCTCGAACGCTGGCGACCCGGGCTGCCGGGTGGCGACCATCGTGATCAGCCCGTACACCCGGCCCGGGACGCGTTCGAGGGAGCCGTTCAACCATTACTCGCTCCTGCGCACCACCGAGCAGTTGCTCGGCGAACACCGCTTCCTGGGAGAGGCCGCCCACGCCAGGAGCATGCGCGGCGCGTTCGGTCTGTGAACGGCTAGTCGGGGACGAGCCCGAGCCTGCGGGCGACGGCGAGGGCCTCGAGCTGCGAGTGTGCCCCGAGCGCCTGCAACAAAGAGCGGATGTGGTTCCTCACGGTGGCCTGGGAGAGGTAGAGCTCCTCCCCTATCTCCCTCGCGTTCTTGCCCTGCGCGAGCAGCCTCAACACCTCCAGCTGCCGTTGCGTGAGCTCGGGGGCTCCTTTCTGGTACGAGGCGGAGATCGCCGGCGACTTGCGGGCGCGCTCGATGATCTCGCGCACAAGCTCGGACTCCGGCAGGCGCAGCCGGCTGTTCTCCAGGGCCAGCGCCGTCACGTACGCCAGCCCCTCGGCCAGCGCGAGATCCTCCTCCCCGTAGCGGCGCTCTGGGCTGGACGAGGCCATCCCCAGGGCCCCCAGGATGCGACCCCTCACCCTGAGCGGCACGCACAGGTAAGAGACCGGCTCCAGACGCCGCAGGATCTCGAGCTGCTCTCCGCTGCGCGCTACGTCCCTCAGGAGAGCGTCGTTCACCCGAGGGATCAACTCCGAACGCCCGCTCCTGAAGACCTCGGGCGTACCGTGGGAGACGCCGGCGCCGAAGGGGTAGTCGAACTCGTAACGTCTTGCGTCCTCCCCCTCGGGTCCGCCGGAGCGGACCAGCACCAGCCTGTGTATCCTCGCTTCGTCCTCCTCTACCACGTCGACGAAGCACCAGTCGGCCAGGTCCGGCACGACCAGGCCCGCCGCGCCGGTGAGCACGGCCCGGTCATCGGTTAGAGAGGAGAGCCG
>JAIMBO010000197.1 GCA_023511405.1 Rubrobacteraceae bacterium | reverse complement strand
AGAGGGCGATCAAGATCTCCCGCTGGACGAGCGGACGCGGCTGGGTGATAGCCGACGCCGTCATGATCCGGCGCTACAGGTAGTTCATCTCGCGGCTCGTTTCCGAGCGCCCGCCCCGGCCGCGAACCAGCGGATGGTGCGCGCGAGCCCCTCTTCCAGGTCCACCACGGGCTCCCACCCGAGAGAGGCGCGAGCCCGGCTTATGTCCGGGGAGCGTCGCCTCGGGTCGTCCTCCGGCGGCGGCAGGTGGACGATGCGGCCCTCGCCCCCGGCGAGGCGGGAGACGAGCTCTGCTATCTCCAGCACGCTCCGCTCTTCGGGGTTACCCAGGTTCACCGGCCGCGCCTCGTCGGAGCGCATGAGGAGCAGGAGACCTTCGACGAGGTCGTCCACGTACTGCAGGCTCCTGGTCTGGGTGCCGTCCCCGTAGACGGTCAGGGGCTCCCCCGCGAGGGCCTGCCGGACGAGGTTCGGGACGAGCCGGCCGTCGTCGGGGCGCATCCGGGGCCCGTAGGTGTTGAAGATGCGGGCTATGCGGGTCTGAAGTCGGTGGCGCCGGCGGTAGGCCGATGTGAGCGCCTCGGCGTAGCGCTTGGCCTCGTCGTAGGCGCCGCGCACCCCCGTGGTGCTCACGTTGCCCCGGTAGTCCTCGGGCTGGGGGTGGACCAGGGGATCGCCGTAGACCTCGGAGGTCGAGGCCAGGAGGAAGCGGGCATTCTTGCTCCGCGCCAGCTCGAGAACGGTCCTCGTCCCGGCCGAGCCACTCTCCAGGATCTCGATCGCGAGGGGCCCGAAGTCCTTCGGGCTCGCCGGGGAGGCCAGGTGGTAGACCTCGTCCACCCTGCCGGGGATACGGATCGGGCGCCGCACGTCGCGCTCGAGCAGGAAGAACCTCCCCCCGAGGTGTGAGACGTTCTGCGGGGAGCCGGTGATGAAGCTGTCGACGCAGACGACCTCGCAACCTTCGGCGAGGAGCCTCTCGGAGAGGTGGCTCCCGACGAAGCCCGCCCCACCGGTGACGAGCGCGACGCGCCTCCTAGCCACGGCCGAAACCCGAGTAGAGAAGCCCGGCCGCCCGCACCTCCTCAGGGTCGAGGGCGTTCCTCCCGTCCACGAGAAGGCGGGGCTCGCGCATGATGGCGGCGGCGCGCACGAGGTCCAGGGCGCGAACCTCCTCCCACGCCGTCGCGACGACGGCGGCCCGGGCGTCCTCGAGCGCCGAATAGGGGTCGTGGCAGGGTTCGAGGCCGGGCACGCGGCGGGCGGCCTCCTTCGCCGAGACCGGGTCGTATCCCGCCACACGCGCCCCCTCCATGATGAGCAGCGCGGCGATCTCGAGCGCCGGGGAGCCCCTCAGATCCTCCGTCCCCGGCTTGAAGGAGAGCCCGAGCAGGGCGACCCGCTCCCCCTCCAGCGACCCACCGAGCGCCGAGCGCACCCGGCACACGGCCTCCCGCCGCTGCGCCAGGTTCACTTCCTCCGCGGCCGCGAGGAGCGGCATCCCAAGACCCTGGTCCCCGGCCATCGCCCTGAGCGCCGCCACGTCCTTCGGGAAACACGAACCTCCCCAGCCGATCCCGGCCTCGAGGAACGCCCCGCCTATCCTGTGGTCGAGCCCGATCCCCCGGGCCACCTCCCCGACATCCGCGCCCACCAGCTCGCAGAAACGAGAGATCTCGTTGATGAAGCTGATCTTGGTGGCGAGGAAGGCGTTGGCGGCGTACTTTATCGTCTCGGCGCTCGCGAGGTCGGTGACGATGAGCGGGACCTCCCGCTTGGGCCTGGGTTCTATCGGGGACGGGAAACTCTGCTCGACGATCGGACGGTAGAGCTCGCGCATGATCTCGAGCGCTTCCTCCGATTCCCCGCCGAGCACGACCCTGTCCGGGAAGAGCGTGTCCAGGACGGCGCGCCCCTCGCGCAGAAACTCCGGGTTGGAGACGACCCTGAAGCTTCCCTCCCCGGCGCCGCCCTCGCGCAGCAGGCGCGAGACGTAGTCCCCGCCTCCCACCGGCACGGTGCTCTTGTTCACCACCACGAGCGGGCGCTCCCTGCCGGCGCCCCCGAGAACCCGGCCCACACCCCGCGCCACCCCCTCCACCCCCGAGAGATCCACCGATCCGTCCGCCCGGCCCGGGGTCCCCACAGCGACGAAGAGCACCTCCGAGGCGAGGACCACCGGCTCGAGGTCGGTGGTGAAGCGCACCCGCTCCCGGCAGGCGTCCAGGATATCGCGCAGGTGAGGCTCGTGGATGTAGAGGTTCCCCCGTCTGAGCGCCTCCACCTTCCTCGGGTCAGAGTCGACGGCGGTCACCTCGCAGCCGAGGTACGCCAGGCACGCCGCGGTCACCAGCCCGACGTGTCCGGCACCCACCACGGCCACCCGCCGGGGTGCAACCACCTCTCTCTCAGAACCTTCGGGCATACGCCCCAAGGATATACCCGGGCCCGACGGGTTACTCCGTCCCCGACCCGCGAGGAGTAAGGGTTTCTACTGCAGGAGCCGCTTCAGGCCCTCTTCGAGGTACTCCGCGGAGACGGAGCCGTCGGGGGTGTAAGAGACGGCCTCCCGGCAGAGGTGGT
>JAIMBO010000196.1 GCA_023511405.1 Rubrobacteraceae bacterium | reverse complement strand
GGGAAGGACGTGCCCTTCTCCAAGATCTACGACGAGGAGGGCACTCTGATCCCGGAGCAGTTCGACGCCTACATGGCCTCCGAGGGGGTGGACCTGGCCGTGCTCTTCTGCGAGTACAGCCCGCGTTCGACCGGTATCCAGCCGGTCGAGGACCTGCTGCCGATCGTGGAGTACAACCCCTCCCGCTTCAAGATCATGGCCAACATAAACCCCCACCTCCACTACCCGCCGGTCGCCGAGGTGCGCAGGCAGCTCGACCTGGGCGCGGTCGGACTCAAGCTCCACCCGGTCCACGGCTCCTTCGCACCCAACGACCGGATGCTCTACCCGGTCTACGCCTTCTGCGAGAGCGAGGGCGTCTCGGTCGTCTTCCACTGCGGGACGAGCGTCTTCCCCGGCGCCACCAACCGCTACGCCAACCCCGAGCTCATCGAGGACGTCGCCCGCGACTTCCCCGACCTCACGATCATCCTCGCCCACGGCGGTCGCGGCTGGTGGTACGACGCCGCCGCCTTCATGACCCTCATGCGCGAGAACGTCTGGATCGAGATCTCCGGACTGCCCCCCAGAAAACTCCCCGAATACTACAAGAACTACGATCTCGAACGCCTGGCGAAAAAAATGATCTTCGGTACCGACTGGCCCGGCGTCCCCGGCCCCAGGGCAAACGCCACCGCTCTCCTCGACCTCGGCCTCTCCAGAGAG
The DNA here is from genome assembly GCA_023511405.1 of Rubrobacteraceae bacterium. GTDB lineage: Bacteria > Actinomycetota > Rubrobacteria > Rubrobacterales > Rubrobacteraceae > Rubrobacter_E > Rubrobacter_E naiadicus. The sequence goes on along the minus strand of JAIMBO010000196.1, from coordinate 1,899 downwards.
ACCATCGAACTGATCTTCCACCGGAACGCCCGCAGAGTCTATCGGCTCGACGGATAGAGAGCACTTGCGTTTGACTGTCCGGTCAGTTATATTTGGGTGGAACGGAAGAGACGAGGAGGAGAGATGCGGGCGGTAACGGAGGAAGCGCTTCTGGAGAGGATCCGGGCGGGGCGTTTGATCGAGGACCCGGAGCAGGCGACCGAGCGGTACATCGAGGGGCTCAAGCGCACCCTGATCGTCTCGGCGGATACCGAGCTCATCAGCGCGCCGGCTTACATGAACGCGGCGAAGAACTTCGCGAGCCTGCCCAGCGTGAACAACTACATCACGATCATGGGGATCGTGCAGGATGAGCTCGGGCACGCGCACATCGCATACCGGATGCTTAGGGACCTCGGGGTCGACACCGAGGAGCTCGTCTACCGCCGCGAGCCGAGGCAGTTCAAGTACCCCTACGCCTTCGACGTGCCGCTCGAGAGCTTCACCGAGCTCGTCGTCGCCAACGCCTTCTACGATCGGGCGGGGTTCGTGCTCCTCTCCGACATCCACCGCAACTGCTCTTACGGCCCCTGGAAGCGGGCCCTGGTCAAGGTGGACCGCGAGGAGAACTTCCACCTGCGCCACGGCGAGAAGTGGATGCGCACCCTCTGCCGGGATCCCGAGAAGAAGGAGGAGGTCCAGCGCGCCGTCGACTGGATGTTCGTCCTCACCCTCGAGTGGTTCGGCCTGCCGGACAGCCAGAAGCGCCACAACGAGCAGATCGAATACGGTTACAAGGGTTCGACCAACGACCAGCTCCGCCAGACCTGGATGTCCTCGACCGTACCCCTCTGTGAGAGCCTGGGCATCGATGTTCCTGCACATTACGACGAAGCGCGGGAGGAATACGTCATAGACTGCCCGTTCCCGGCGGACTTCGTCGCGGAGGAGAAGCGCTGGGACTTCGAGAAGGGTGAGATCTCCTGGGACGAGGTACTCAGGCGCTGGAAGAGACGCGGGCCGAAGAACGAGGAGTACGTGGCGCACCTGCAGCGCGGCTACAGGGAGCTCTACGGGAAGAACGGGGGATGAAGATGGCCGGTGTGGAAGAGGTGAGGGGAGCGCTCGAGGAGGTTCTGGACCCGGAGTACCCGATCAGCGTGGTCGACCTCGGGCTCATCCGGGGGATAGAGGTCGAGGGTAGGGTGGCGAAGGTGAAGCTCACCTACACCTGCATGGGGTGCCCGGCGATGGACATGATCCAGGACGACGTCAGGGAGCGACTGCTCGAGGTCGAGGGGATAGACGGGGTCGAGATCGAGGTCGTCTGGGACCTCTGGTCCCGGCGGGACATAACCGAGAAGGGGCGGAGGAAGCTCAGGGAGGTGGGGGTGGTCTGATGCGTCCGGTCGAGAACTACGAGGTGTTCACCGCGCGCCCGGGTGGTCCCTTGAGGCATAACGGCAACGTCCGGGCCGCCGAGCCCAGAGACGCCGCCGTCTACGCGCACCTGATGTACGACGAGTGGCGCTGGCGGGAGATGTTCGTCGTGCCGAGCCGGTCCCTCATACGGGTCATAAAGCCGCGGTAGGGGGTTGAGCATGGAGAGCTACATGGTCTTCGCCAGGACCGGCTACGACGAGCCGGTGGAGTACAAAGGGCGCCTGGAGGCCGCCGGGGACGAGGCGGCGAGCAAAGAGGCGGTCGAGCGTTTCGGGGAGGAGTGGCTCGAGCTCGTACTGGTACCCGAGCGCGAGGTCTACTGGGTGCAGAGACAGGAAGAGGAGGTCGAGGTATGAGCTTCGGGCGCGAGGGTACCGACGAGGTCGCTCCCGGACGCGGCACCTTCGAGGAGTTCATCGTCGAGGACGACGAGGCGCTCGCGGCGCTCGTCAACCTGATCGCGGTCCTCGCCGACAA
>JAIMBO010000195.1 GCA_023511405.1 Rubrobacteraceae bacterium | reverse complement strand
AGATGGTCTCCTACCTCTCCCGCTGCCAGCTCGCCCCGGAGATGCCCCGCTCTTCGATAGAGACCCTGCTGCACGCCTTCATCCCCCACCCCCACGTCGACCACACCCATCCCGACGCGATAAACATGCTCTGCTGCGCCAGAAACGGGAAGGATCTCGCCGCGGAGTGCTTCGGGGAGGAGGCGATCTGGATAGATTACATCCGCCCCGGCTTCACCCTCTCGAAGCAGGTCGGTGAGGCCGTGCGGGAGAACCCACGCGCCCGCTTCGTCCTTCTGGCCAAGCACGGGCTCGTCACCTGGGGCCAGTCCGGCGAGGAGTCCTACGCGAACACGATCGAGGCGGTAAACCGCGCCTCCCGGTTCGTCGCGGAGCGTGCGGCCGGTACGGAGCCCTTCGGCGGAGAAGCCATCCCCCCGCTGGAGGAGAGGGCGCGCGAGGAGCTGCTCTACCGGGTGCTCCCCGTCCTGCGCGGGGCGCTCTCGCAGGACGGACCGAAGATCCTCCGTTTCGACGCCTCGGACGAGGTACTCGAGTTCGTCTGCGGACGGGACTCGGCGGAGCTCTCGCAGGTGGGTGCCGCCTGTCCGGACCACCTGGTCAACACCAAGATGCGCCCGCTCTGGGTAGATTTCGACCCGCGGACCGGGGACGCGGACGAGCTCGCGGCGAAGCTGCCCGAGGCGGTGAGGAGCTACCGCGAGGAGTACAGGGAGTACTTCGAGAAGAACTCTTCCGGAGAGGAGAAGATGTTCGACCCCTCACCGCGGGTCATCCTGATAGCGGGCGTCGGGATGGTCGCCTCGGGCGCGAACCTCAAGGCCGCCTCCCTCTCGAGGGACCTCTACCACCGGGCGATAGCCGTGATGCGCGGCGCCTCCGCCGTGGACGAGTTCGTCTCGCTCACGGAAGAGGAATCCTTCGCGGTCGAGTACTGGCCGCTCGAACTGTACAAGCTCACCCTGGCTCCCCCACCGGGGGAACTGGAAGGTCGCGTCGCGCTCGTCACCGGCGGGGCGGGCGGTATAGGGCGTGCCACGATAGACGAGCTCGCCGCAAAAGGGGCGTGCGTCGTCGCGGCGGACCTGGACGGGGCGGGTGCCGAGGAGGCCGTCGCGGAGCTCGACGGCACCGGCGAGGCGGTCGCGGTGGACGTGACCGACGAGGACGCCGTGGAGAGGGCCTACAGGAAGACCGTCCTCACCTACGGCGGGGTGGACATCGTCGTCTCGAACGCCGGGCTCGCCTCCAGCGCGCCCATAGAGGAGACGAGCGTCGAGCTGTGGGAGCGTGACCACCGGGTGCTCGCCAAAGGGTACTTCCTGGTCGCACGCGAGGCGTTCCGGGTGCTGAAGCGGCAGGGCGTGGGCGGGAGCCTCGTCTTCGTCGCCTCCAAGAACGCCCTCGCCGCCGGCAAGAACGCCTCGGCCTACTCCTCGGCGAAAGCGGCCGAGCTGCACCTGGCGCGGTGCCTCGCGGAAGAGGGCGGGGAAGCGGGCATCCGGGTGAACACGGTCAACCCGGATGCGGTGCTCCGGGGCTCGAAGATCTGGGGCTCGGAGTGGCGGGAGGGCCGGGCGCGCTCGTACGGCATCCCGCCGGAGAAGCTCGAGGAGCACTACCGCGAGCGCACCACCCTCAAGGTCAACGTCCTCCCCGAGGACGTGGCGCAGGCCGTCCTGCACTTCGCCTCGGAGAAGCGTTCGGCCAAGAGCACCGGCAACGTCCTCAACGTCGACGGCGGGGTGAGGGAGGCCTACCCCAGGTAGGCTAGACCCGCCTCACCCTGGTTCCGCCGGCGGCGATCTCCTTGAGCCTCTGCTCCGGCGCATCGGCGGCGAGGACGGTCGAGACCTCCGAGATGTGGGCGATGCGGTTCAGGCCCCTCTGGGAGAACTTGCCGCCGTCCACGAGCAGGATAGGCTCCTCGGAATGCAGGATCATGGCGCGCTTGACCTCGGCCTCCAGGGGGTCCGGGTCGGTGAGGTAACCGTCGGGCGTGACGCCCTTGACCGAGACGAAAGCCCGGTCGGCAAAGTGGGCCTCGACATCCTCGGTGGCCCGTGGTCCCACGAAGGAGAGCGTCAGCTTGCGCAGGGTGCCTCCCACCCCGATCAGGGAGACCTTCGGAGCTTCGTCGGTGGTGAAGAGGGACATCACCGGCAGCGAGTTGGTCAGGATGGTCGCATCGAGCCCCTCGCGCAGGATGAGGCGCGCGGCGTAGTAGGCGGTGGTGGAGGAGTCCACGAAGAGCGTCTCGCCCGAACCCAGCATCCCGAGCGCCGCCCGTGCGAGCCTCTCCTTGGCCTCCCGCTCCTCTTCCAGCCGCCGCTGGAAGGAGTCCTCCCGCCGGGCGAAGCCGGGCAGCACGGCCCCGCCGTGGATCCTCTTCACCCTCCCCTCGTCCTCGAGGATGGCGAGGTCCCGGCGCGCGGTCATCGGGGAGATACCGAAGGTCTCCTCGAGCGCGGCGACCGTCACGCTCCCCGATCTGCGCACCATCTCGGAGATCATCTCCCGCCTCTCGGCGGGCATGACCCTGCGCCGCCTCTTCCCGTTCGCGTCTCCCCGCACGCTCATCCTACGACCACCACGGACGCGGACATCCGATGCTCCATG
>JAIMBO010000043.1 GCA_023511405.1 Rubrobacteraceae bacterium | reverse complement strand
CGTGGAGACGCAGCCGGGGAGGTGGCAGATGGACGGAGCTGAGAACAGGCAGGTATCATCGGCGGCCATCCGGGAGAGCATGGCCTACCGCAGCGGGTGGAAGGACGGCCGGTTCGGCATGCCCGTGCTCTCGCTCGAGAGCAGCTACATGATCTGGTCCGACCTCGAACGTCTGGCGTACTACCGGGGACACCGCGAGGGTCGCAGGGTACGTCAGATGCTCGGCGCCGGCGTCCAGACCATACAGGAGACGGCCTAGGAGGACTTCTCCACGGTGGCCGTCAGGCCCTGACCCTGCAGCCGTTCCGCGTATAGCTCGGCGAGCTCGCGGTGACAGCTCTTCACGACGGCGCGTCCCGTAGTGTGAGCCTCCCACATGATCCGGGTCGCCTTTTTGAGGGTCATGCCCGGTATCGTACGGCGCAAGATGACGACGACCCGCGGCATCGAGTTCACCCAGTCGTTGTGCAGCACGACGTTCCAGGGCGGATCGGGGCGGGGCTTGCTCTGGGAGACGGGTCTCCGGCGTGTTTTGGTGGCTTCTCGTGGCATCTCAGGATAATTGTTCCCCGGCAGGCGGCGTCCGGACATCGGCCTCGCGGCCCATTTTCAGAGCCTGCCGGAACGGATTATCCCGACGAGGAGGGCCAGCCCCAGGACCGCGGCTACCGCGAACCCGGCCAACCCGAAGACGCTCATCCCCAGGAAGTGTGCTCCTCCTCTGACGAAGATCCCGATGACCGAGGAACTCACCACGAGCGCTGCGATGAGCAGGGCGAAGACCAGCCGGTTGGCCAGGATGTCCACCTTCGAGATAAGGTCTTCGACACCCTCGTGGTTGAAGCGCACCTCGACCTCACCGTCCTTGAGTTCTGTGAGCACCGCGTGGATCTGACGCGGGTAATCCGCGTAGGTCTCCGGTTGGAGCAGTTTTCTCGCCGTGCGGGATGCGACTTCCCGGGGATCGCGGGAGCGTGAGATCATCTCCCGGGCGGCCTCAGAGAAGTCTCCCATCGCGGTGTAGCTCTCGTCTTTTTCCCTGACGAGCGATTCCGCCGCGACGAGGGAACGGAAGAGCAGGACCAGCTCGAGCGGCACCTTCACCCCTCCCTGCCGCGCGGTCTCCAGCCCCCGCGCGACGACCTCGGAGAGGGTACGCTCCCGCCAGAATGGCCCGCCGAGCGATCCCATCGTATCCCTGAGCTCTCGTCGCAGGGTGGCGTCGTCCTCCGGGGCGGTGCAGCCCGCGGAGGGGAGCGCCCGCAACGTCGCCTCGACGTCGTCCCTGCTTATGGCGTCGAGCAACTCTGCCAGTCCTCTCAGGCGTTCCGGGTCCACGGAGAGAAACTCCGTGGGATCGGCCACCCATATCCCGCCCTCCCCGGCGAACAGTCGTTCGGCGCGGAGGTCGGCCGGGAAGAGCCCCTCGAAGAGCGCCAGCCGGATGATGTATCGGGTGACGGCGCGCAGCTCTCCGGCATCCGGCGGGTGTGGGTCCTGCGGGAAGGCGAAGGTCGCGAGCCGGGCGGAGCAGTAGCCTTTGTAGGAGGTGGGTACCACCACACCTGGTTGCTCGAAGGCCCGCATCCGATGGACGTTGCGCACGGCGGCGTACATGTCCCTGCGCTGGGTGGTGTGGGCGATGAACTCCACCACCTCCTCCGACGGGTCGAGCGGCAGGCGGTTTGCGGTGCGGCGGCGTACCAGCTCCGCCACCGGACGCATCGTCAGCAGCTCTCTCCTTATGCCAGGACGGTTCACGACGACCAGCGCGTGGTGGCCTCCCGGGAGGACGGCGCGGTGTGACTGGGTGAATACCCCCGTGCGCAGAGGGTGTTCATCGAAGCTTACGAAGAGCCGCTCCAGATCGTTGTCCAGTTCTCGCTCGATCAGCCTCCGTACTGACTCGAAGCGTACCGGTTTCGGGACCGAAGTCGCACGCTCGAGTTCCCGTGTCACCCCGGGCGGTATCCTGTCGCGTCGGGCCGCGAGGAAGCGACCGAGCTCGCAGAAGGTGGGACCCAGCTCTTCGAATGCCAGCCTCAGGCGCGTACCGACCCGCGCGGGATCCACCCGCTTGCGTCGGCTGGTCAGCCTCCGGGCGAAGATGAAGCCGAACCCGTAGCGGGCTCCGACGCGTGCCACGTGCGCCACCCGGGAGGCCGGGCTCTCTGCCGGGTGCGGCTTCTGGTTTCCCCTGGCCATGCAAGAAGCATATCAGCCGCGGGGGAAATGTCGGGCGGTGTCTCTTTGATAGAATGCCCGCGGAGAGACGGAGGATGGAAGGAGATCGGATCTGATGCAGTACGTGCATACCTGTTACAGGGTGCTGGACCTCGATCGCAGCATAGACTTCTACGTCAACAAGCTCGGGCTCGAGCTCGTGCGCAAGAGCCCGATAGGGGATGACGCGACCAACGCCTTCCTCGGGGTGCCGGGGGATCCGGAGCCCCGTCTCGAGCTGACCCTGAACCATGGCCGCACCGAACCCTACGAGCTGGGAGAAGGCTACAGCCACATCGCGTTCGTCGTCGATGACCTGGACGCGCTCGCGGAGAGGCTGGAGAAGGCCGGCGGGGTCGACTTCGAGAGCAAGCCGCACCCCATAAGCACCGGCTCGCGCATCTTCTTCGTCAGGGACCCCGACGGCTACCGCATAGAGTTCATCGAGCGCCGCGGCTGAGCGTTGGCGGGCGAGTGGGGGATACCCCTCCACTCGCCCGCACCGGGGAGGTCCGCAGCGTCCCTCGGTTCCGTCAGCTTCTGGCGTGCCCCCTGCCGTGGTGACCGCCGCCCTTGCCGTGCCCTTTCCCGTGGGTGCCTCCGGCTTTGCCGTGGGGCTCGTGGGATTTGCCGCACGGCTTGTCCTTGTAGTGCCCTTTGGCCTTGCCGTGGGCCTTGTTCTTGGTATGTCCCTTCGCCAGGCATTTGCCTCCGTGGTGTCCCGTTCCCGGGGCGTACTGAGACCGCGCGGCCGGGGGGTGAGGGCTCCTGGCCTGGGCGACGGTCGCTCCGACCACGAGCGCGATCAGCGCCGTCGCGACGAGCACCACTGCCAGCCTCTTCAAGGTAGGATTCCTCCTTCGTCCGAGAAATACGGCGGAAGGATTATCGGTCGTGGGATACGGGTTCTTTAGTGCCGGCCGTTAAAGCGTGTTCCGGTCCCGTCCGATAAACCACGTGGAATGCGGCGGGGTGCGATCAGAATTCGGATCGCCGGGGAACAGAACGGGTTCACCCTGCCCGAGCTTCTGACGGCCGTGTCTATCTTCGGGATACTGCTCTTGATCGCCGTGCTGGTACTGCTCTCCCTTCTGGAGCGCTGGCGGGTGGATGCCGCAGCGCACCAGCTCGCGGCAGATCTCCGGCTGGCGCACACACGAGCCGTCAACCAGCTCACCGACTGGCGGGTGGTGCTGGTCCCGGGGGTGGGGGACGAAGAGGACGGGCCCGACTACTACCTGGTCAGGCTCGAGGGGCCGCACGGTCCGAACGGACCAGAGCCTGATGTGCAGCAGGTGATCAAACGCCACCTGCCCGCCGACGTCTACGTCATGGACGAACGGATCGGGGGCTCCGGTGCCCCCATGCGCGACGACCCGGACCAGGAATGGTGCATGGGGAAGGAGAACCCCTGCTCCGCGGCCACACGCACACTAGAGTTCAACCCGGATGGCTCGATGGCTGCTTTCATCGGGCCGTCCGGCAGGATACGGGTCACCGTGGACGGAGACCCGCAGCGCAAACTGACGTTCCTCTCGGCGACCTCCAGGATAAAGCTCTGGCCCTGATCTACCGTCCTCCCTCCTCCCGGCGGCGCAACTCCTCGCGCAGTTCCGAGACCTCTCCCGAGACTTCCTCAAGCCTTTTCGAGACCTCTTCCAGCTTGTTCATCAGCTCGGTCTCAGGAGGAGCGTCTTCATCTTCTCCCTGCAGGAAGCGCTGGGCCATGGCGCCGGTCAGGAGCGCGACGAACCCGATCCCGCTCGCCATCACCACGATGCCGATCATGCGTCCAGCCGTCGTCTTGGGGTAGATGTCTCCGTAGCCCACGGTCGTGACCGTCTCTACCGCCCACCAGACCCCGTCCCAGGCGCTGATGTGTTGTCTCGGTTCTACGGCGGCGAACGCCGTGCCGCCTCCCACGACGACGACGAAGAGGATCAGCGCGGCGTAGCGCAGTCCCTCGGTGGAGAAGACGCGCCGCGCCCGCTTGATGATCAGCAGGAGCCTCAACACCCTCAGGAGCCTGAGCAGCCGCGCCGCCTGCAGCGTGGTGGGTAGAAACGGTGGGGTCAGCACCACGACCATGACCTCCAGCGGGTTCTCGCGCAGCCACCGCAGCCTGTCAGGGACCACCAAGAGCATCACGAGCAGTTCGGTGGCGAACGCACCCCAGATCAGCCAGTCGAGCACCTGTGCCAGGAGCTGCCACGTCCTACCCAGCTCCGACTCCTGGATCACGAGCGTCGGGATGACGAGCAGCGCGACGACCAGCATCGGCACCTCGAAACGCCGGGCCATCCGCTCGGCGCGTGCGCCGGAAGATTCCGCTCGTCGAACTTGCGGTCTTCTCTGCCCGTTCACCCTGATCGTGGGCTACTTTACCGCAAAAGCCCGCCGGCGACGTTCGGGCCGGCTAAAGCCGGCTCTCTCGACGGCCGATAAAACCACCGTGAGAGAGAAATCTTCCCGGGGGAGAGATGCCAGGTGTGGCCAGCGCGGCTTCACCCTGCCGGAGCTCATGATCACCATCGTCATCATGGGGATACTCGCTGCGATAGCTATCCCGGCCTGGAACGGGATCATGCGCCAGCGCCAGGTGGACTCCGCGACCGGTCAGCTCGTCGGGGACCTGAGGCTCGCCAGCACGAAGGCGGCGAATCAGCTCACGCCGTGGGCGGTGAGCCTGACGTCCGGCAGCCCTAGCTACCAGATGGAAGCCTCCGGTTCGACCAACCCTCCCATCACTCACAGACTCGACGGTGCCGAGGTCACGACGACGGGTACGATAACCTTCCAACCCGACGGAAGCCTGAGTTCCGGCAGCCCGACGTCGATAGGCGTTGCCGCCTCTGGTGGATCACCCTCGCAGACCATACACATAGATCCCGCGACCTCCGAGGTCAAGGCCGGCGGCTAGACGCATGAAGGAAGAGTCCGGCTACACGATGATCGAGGTCCTGGTGTCCATACTGCTGCTGAGCATCGCCATCATCCCCATGGCCGCCATGTTCGATACGGGGCTCAAGACGGCCTTGCTTGGAGGAAACTACGATCGAGCTCGTGCGCTGGCGCAGAAGGAACTCGCGCAGGCACAGGTGCTCTACTATCCGAACTTACTCAAAGAATCCAGCTCCGACGGACCACCGCTTACGCCGTACTTTCCGGACTGTGCCGGATCCGCGAACGCACCTGCTGCGTTTGATTCGTCTGGTCTCTCGGACACCACGGGTTGTACGGACCCCAACTTCTCCGGCATGACCTACGAGGTGAAAAAACAGTTCCTCAAACCTCCGGATGACTGCGGAGGCGATCTTACGAGCAGTGCTTGCGACAGCAGTCAGAATCTCGGGCTGATGCGTATAACAATCATCGTGAGGTGGGGAGACGGACATGCCTACGAGGTACAGACGGTAAAGGCATCTTCGTGAGAAGAGCTGCTCTGAAAGATGAACGCGGCTTCACCCTCGTCGAGATGCTCGTGACCATAGTCATGATGCTCGTGGTCATGTCCGCCCTCTACGGCCTCTTCGACATGGGCATGAGGGTCTATACCCTGGGTAACGACAAGGTGAACGCCGTGGAGAACGCTCGCATCGCTCTCGACAAGATGTCTCGGGAGATAAGAGCTGCCTACCCGGCTGACAAAGCCAACGGTAACGATTCCCTTCTCCTCAGCGCGGGACAGGACCACATCACTTTTGGAAACGACATCAACGGGGATCGCCGGCTCACCTGTTCTGCCCCCAGTGAATACATAACTTACAGGCTGAGCGGCACCACCCTACTGCGCAGTACGAACTGCGATGGATCTGGTGCGCACGCGGTTGCGGAACATATAAAAACCCTGGCTTTTCACTACTACGCAGCCGATGGGTCTTTGCTCGACCCTACTGCTCCCGGCTTCGCAAATGAGGTTGCGGTGGTGCAGATCACGCTTGTAGCGGAGGTGAACCACGGCTCTCTCGGGACCAGCACCCAGACGCTCACGACCGATGTAACTCTTCAGAACGGACCCGGCCAGTGAGACACACGCTGTTTGAAGAAGAGAGCGGTATGACCATGGTGCTCGTGATCATGACGATGGTGATCATCGGCGTGATGGGCGCAGGTCTTCTCGTCTTCACCATGCGGGACCTGCAAAGCGTTGCCACGAGCAATCAGGGACAGACTGCTGCGGACATGGCCGACGCTGGCATGCAGGCTGCTGCGTATCAGCTCGCCATCATCGATTCCAGGCCGTCCGACTACGACGGTGATCCATCAAACGGTGAATCCCGGTGGTCTGATGCTGGAGGGCAGGGCTGGCGTGACTGGAAGCAACTCACCTTCGGTGACGGGAGGGTCTACGTGGGCATCAGGTATCTCCGGCCTGCGGATCCGAACCAGACCTCCCAGCCGGGTTACGCTCCCGAACCGCTTCCTTCCGGACAGACTTCTTATCCGAACGACAGGAACTACTTCGAGGTCACCGTCGGTGCTCAGGCCAACGGTGCCGTACGCTGGTACCAGGCGATCTACTACACGGAGAATTTTGATATTCCCGTCGCTTATTACGCCACGAGAAACATAGACTTCAACGGCAACTCTTTTCAGGTCGAAGGTATAAGCCTGTTTGCCCGGGGCAACATAACCGACGTGCGCGCCGACAACATCGGAGGTGTGGACCAGGCCTACGGCAACTGGAAGAACCAGTACAACGCTACCGCGAGGCCGACCGATGCCGCCGGTGTCGCAGCCCTGGGTACGGTAACTTACAAGCCGGGTAAGGCCAACGTGACCGGGTGCGGGACCCAGGTGAAAGGGTGTCGGGATTACGATGGCACCTCTACCCCCAGGTTTGTGGCGGATACGTGGACCGCAGCCGGGCAGCCACAACCTTCGGATACGATAACCTTCCCCTTCAGGCTCGGTGATACCGCCAGCGACAACCAGGCGCTTGCGGATCTGGAATACAAAGCGAAGGCCCAGGGGCTCTACTTCTCGGTCCCTTCCTCCCAGGGTTTCACGATCGATTCGAGCAACTACCCGGCTCTATCCAACCCCAACACCGTGATCTATATAGATTTCACCGGCACTTCACTCGGCAATGCCACTTACAAGGTGACCTCCACCTCGAACCCCGACGGCTGGGTCAAAGGTACGATAGTCGTCGTGAACGGCAACCTGACCATGAGCGACGCCGGGAAGCTGAAGGGTTTCGAGGGAGCCGTCATCGTGCGTGACGGCAATCCCAATGGCCAGGCGTCGGACCCGAACGTACCGACCTTCACCATGAGTGGCAACTTCACGCTGCACGGTTTCGCCAACGTCGAGGGGGATATGAACCTGAGCGGGAACCTGGAGGGAATGCTCCCCGGTTCGCTCGTCAATGGCATCCCGGGTCTGGTAGCCCTCCACCGCTGGAGCTGGCGGGAGTGTTACAGCGTGGGGTGCGGTATTCCTTAGATGTAGGGATAATAATGGTGTCGGTACACCCGGTAAGCCCGGTAGGCCGAGTGGGCGAACGGGACGATCGTGAGCAGGATCATCACCGGCCAGAGCAGGAACCCGATCAGGAATAGCGTCAAAAACCCCGTCAGCGCCCATCCGGTGAAGAGGGCTATGCCCCAGGCGATCTGGTACCACATCGAGCGGATGGCGTTCGAAGCGACCAGCCGGGAACGCTCACGGAAGGCGAGCCACATGACGAAGGCGGCTACGGGACCGAGGAAGCCGGTCGCCAGGTTCAGGAAGATCGAGAGGTGCGCCAGCGCGGCCCACGTCCGCTCGTCCCGGCGCTCCAAGAGGCCAGATGGACGGTAGACGGGAGGATCGTAGTCCCTCTGCATTCCGTAGTTCAGGCGGTCTTCCGGGCCCATTCTCCGTCACCTTCCGAACGTATGATACTTCCACCAGATACGCTGTGCACGGCGGGAGGTTTCACGGACTGGCTTTCGGTTCTTGCGGTGACGGGTAAAATGGAGGGTGAAAAAGGCATATAGTGTCCTTCTGAAGCGAGCTCATGGAAAGGGGTTACGCAAAAGTGTCCGAGCAGTCTCGCAGCGAGGGAAACGGCAAGGCCACCGCCGTCGAAGGCAAGAACAGCCTCACGGTCACGGACAACCGCACGGGAAAGACTTATGACATAGAGATAAAAGACGGCACCGTGCGGGCGATGGACTTCCGTCAGATCAAGGTGGACGATGACGACTTCGGGCTCATGACCTACGACCCCGGGTTCACCAACACCGCGAGCTGCCGGAGCGCCATCACCTACATAGACGGCGAGAGGGGCATTTTGCAGCATCGGGGCATCCCGATCGAGGAGCTATGTGAGAAGTCCACCTACCTGGAGGTGGCCTATCTTCTGATCCACGGGCACCTCCCCACGCAGAAGGAGCTCGACGGGTGGGTCTACGAGATAACCCACCACACCTACGTGCACGAGAACATGAAGAGCTTCATGCAGGGCTTCAGGCACGACGCCCACCCGATGGGGATGCTGCTCGCGAGCGTGGGGGCGCTCTCCACCTTCTACCCGGAGGCCAAGAACATAGACGACGAGGAGCAGCAGCACCTGGCGGCGGTGCGTCTGATCGCGAAGATGCCCACGCTCGCTGCCTTCGCCTACCGGCACTCGCTCGGGTTGCCTTACGTCTATCCGGACAACGATCTCTCCTACGCCGGCAACCTGCTCTCGATGCTCTTCAAGATGGCCGAGCCGCGTTACGAGCCCGATCCCAGGCTCGAGAAGGCGCTCGACACCCTCTTCATCCTGCACGCCGACCACGAGCAGAACTGCTCGGCGGCCGCCGTCAGGGTCGTCGGCTCCTCGCGCGTCGACCCATACACCGCCATCGCCGCAGGGGTCGCCGGACTCTACGGCCCGCTGCACGGTGGGGCGAACGTCGCCGTGCTCAAGATGCTGCAGCGCATCGGCAAGGTGGAGAACATCCCGGACTTCCTCGAGACCGTCAAGCAGGGCAAGGAGCGCCTGATGGGCTTCGGCCACAGGGTCTACAAGAACTACGACCCGCGCGCCAGGATCATCAAGAGCCACGTCGACGAGGTGCTCGAGGTCACCGGCAAGAACAGCCCCTGGCTAGAGATCGCCGTCGAGCTGGAGAAGCGGGCGCTCGACGACGAGTACTTCACCAGCCGCAAGCTCTACCCGAACGTGGATTTCTACTCCGGGCTCATCTACGAGGCGCTCGGCATCCCGACCGACGCCTTCACCGTGATGTTCGCCATCCCGCGGACCTCCGGCTGGATCGCCCAGTGGCTGGAGATGCTCCACGATCCGGAGCTCAAGATAGCGCGTCCGCGTCAGATCTACACCGGAGAGCTAAACCAGCGCTACGTGCCGATCGAGGAGCGCGGATAGAGCGGGCTTCTCGCAGCCGCGGTGGAAAGGAGGGCGGCCTATCCCGGGCCGCCCTCTTCCATCACCGCCTCGTAGAGGCGCTGCTGCCGGGCGAGGGCCTCGCGGTAGGCCTCGTGCCTGCCTTCGTCGGGCTCGAAGGTCTCGCCGAGCGGTACTTCTGCCTCTTCCAGCTTCAGTACGCCGAGGCGTTCGAGGGCCAGTAGCGCCGCCCCCCGGCTCGAGGCCTCCTCCACCCCCGAGAGCGTCACCGGACGCCCGAGCGCATCCGACATGATCTGGGTCCACACCGGCGAGGAGAGGAGGCCGCCGCCGGTGGCTATGACCTCCTTCTCTCCCGGGATGGCCTCTTCGAGCGCCCGGGCGATGAGCGAGAAGCGCAGCGCGACGGCCTCGAGCGCGGCCCGCAGGATGTCCCCGGGTCGGCTGGCGAGCGAGAGGCCGAGGATCGCGCCGTTTGCGTCGTCGGACCAGGTGGGGCCGCGCTCCCCGGCCAGAAGCGGCAAGAAGGTGAGCCCGTGCGAGTCGGGCTCCATCTTCGCTATCTCTTTCTCCGCCTCTTCTATCTCTGGAAGCCTCAGCGTCTGCGTGAGCCAGCTTACGAGGTTGCCCCCGTTGGAGAGCGCTCCACCCATCACGAAACGCTCCGCGTCGGCCCGGTAGCACCAGGGGCCGTCCGGGATCTCCACGCTCTTTGCCTTCCAGAGCGCGCGCATCGCGCCGCTGGTGCCGACCATGAGCGCGAGCCTCTCCCTCGTGGTGCAGCCGCTGCCGATGTTCGAGCAGGCTCCGTCTCCGGCCGCGGAGAACCAGGGCACGTTTGCCAGCTGCGGCCACCGCTTCGCCCACTCTTCGGCGAGGCCTTGCGCGGGATCGTCGGAGATGGGGGAGAGCTGGTCTTCGGTTATGGGGAGGGCTTCGATCAGCTCTTCATCCCAGCGCTTCTCGTTCTGGTCGAGGAGGCCGGTTGCCGATGCCATCGAGGTGCCTATGGTGAGGTTGTCGCTGCCGAAGAAGCGGCTGTAGAAGTACTCGGCCGGGGAGATCCAACGCGCCGTCCTCTCGAAGCGCTCCGGGTGCTCCTCGCTCAGCCACAGGAGCTTGGCCGGTAGATAGCTGGAGTGCAACACGCACCCCGTCCTGCGGTGCACCTCGCGTTCGTCGAGCCTCTCGCGCAGCTTTCTCGCGGCGCCGGCGGAGCGGCGGTCGGCCCAGGTGAGGATGTCCGTGGTGGGCTCCCCCGACCCGTCCACCCCGAGGACGGCGTGCCAGAAGGTGCTGAATGCCACCCCGGCCACCGCTGCATCCCCGGCGTGCTCGAGCGTCTCGTCCACCGCGCGGACGACGAGCGAGAAGAGATCGTCCGGGTCCTTTATTGCCCCACCGTCCGGGGTGTACTCGAGGGTGTGCTCGAGCTTCGTCTCTGTGCCCTCGACGTACGCTGCCTTCTCGTCGTAGAGCGAGGCCCTGACCGAGGAGGATCCCACGTCCACCGCCAGAACCCGCGTCTCGCCGCTCTCTTCGTTCACCTCTTCCCAAACCCTCCGTTCGTCTCGCTGCAGATCAGTTTAGCAGCACGGTGCCCCGTTCAACTCCGGCGGCTCCGGATGTAGAATCCCCGTTGGAAGGCCGTACGAGAGATACGGGGGGAGGTCGTTTCCTTGAGGCCGCTGTATCTGCTGGCCCTGGTGCCGTTCATCGGGATACTCGGTGGCATATTCTTCGCCAACCGAATCGAGCCTTTCGTGCTCGGGATGCCGTTCATACTGTTCTGGATCGTGCTGTGGGTCGTCCTGACCTCGGTGGTGATGGCGATCATCTACAGGCTCGACCCGCAGAACAGGGAGGAAGAGCGTTGAACGTGGCGCTCGCGATCATACTGGTCTTTTTGCTGCTCGCGATCTACCTGGGCATCCGCGCCCGGCGCGGCAAGGACATGGACCTCGAGCAGTGGGCCGTCGGTGGGCGGGGTTTCGGGACGATCTTCGTCTTTTTGCTTTTGGCCGGGGAGATCTACACGACGTTCACCTTCCTGGGCGGGAGCGGCTGGGCCTACGGGGAGGGCGGGCCGGCGTTCTACATCCTCTCCTACGGGTCGCTGGCTTACGTCATCTCTTACTGGCTCCTGCCCGCGATCTGGCGCTACGGCAGGGAGAAACGGCTGCACTCCCAGGCGGACTTCTTCGCGAGCAAGTACGAGAGCCGCTCCCTGGGCGTGCTCGTCTCGATCGTCGCGGTGGTCGCGATGGTGCCATCGTATCTGGTGTTACAGCTCAAGGGACTCGGGCTCATAGTCTCGGTCGCCTCCTACGGCGCGATCTCCTCGAACGTGGCCATAACCATCGGGGCGGCGGCGGTGACGCTCTACGTCATGATCAGCGGCATCCGCGGCTCGGCGTGGACCGCCGTGATAAAGGACATAATGGTCCTCTCGGTGGCGGTCTTCCTCGGGATCTACTTCCCCCTGAAACTCTACGGCGGGATGGGGGAGATGTTCCACAGGATACAGCAGCACGATCCGGGCTTCCTCGCGTTGCCGCACACGGGATACAACGTCGTCTGGTTCGTCTCGACGGTCCTCCTGACCGCCCTCGGCTTCTACATGTGGCCGCACACGTTCGGTTCGATCTTCTCGGCCAGGGAAGCGCGCGTCTTCCGGCGCAACGCGGTCTACCTGCCGCTCTACCAGCTCATCCTGCTCTTCGTCTTTTTAGTGGGTTTCGCTGCGATCCTGGCGGTGCCGGGTCTCAAGGGAGACCAGGTGGACCTGGCCCTGCTCAGGCTCTCCCGGAGCTCCTTCGACCCATGGCTCGTCGGGCTCATCGGGGCGGCGGGGCTCCTCACCGCGCTCGTGCCGGGCTCGATGCTCATGATGACCTCGGCGACGATCCTCTCTAAGAACGTCTACCGGGCGTTCGTACCCTCCGCGAGCGAGGAGCGGGTGAACCGGCTGGCCAAGGCGCTCGTTCCCGTCGTGGCTCTGGTCGCCTGGTACTTCACGATCAACAGCGGCAAGACCATCGTGATCCTGCTGCTCCTCGGGTACAGCTTCGTCACCCAGCTCTTCCCGTCCCTGATCTCGAGCCTCCTGCCGAACAACTTCGTGAACAAGTGGGGGGCGGCGGCCGGGATCATCGTCGGGGTGGCCATCGTTACCTACGCGACCGTGGGCGGGCTCGGGACCGGTGACCTTCTGCCCTTCCTCCCGCCGGCGCTCGCCGATATAAACAACGGGGTGGTGGCGCTCGTCGCCAACGCGATAGTTACGGTCGGTGTGAGCCTGGCGACCCGTCCCTTCGTCGCCCGGTCCTCGGCACCGACGACGTGATGGAGCGGGGTGAGGCGCTCGCCGTGGTGAGCGGCGGGCTGGACTCGGTGACGCTGGCCCATCTTCTCGCGGACGAGGGCTACTCGCTGCATCTGCTCTCCTTCGACTACGGACAGCGGCACGGAAAGGAGCTCGAGTACGCCCGTCGCTGCGCGGAGCGGCTCGGGGCCTCCTTCGACGTCGTGGACCTCTCCGGAGTCGGGAGGTTGCTCTCGGGCTCGGCGCTAACCGACGAGGTCGAAGTCCCCCACGGTCGCTACGACGAGGAGAGCATGTCCGTGACGGTCGTGCCGAACCGCAACGCGATCTTTTTGTCCGTGGCCTACGGAGCCGCGGTGGCGCGGGGCTCGGTGCTGGTGGCGGCGGCGATGCACGCGGGCGACCACCCCGTCTACCCGGACTGCCGCCCGGAGTTCGTCCGGAGCTTCGAGGAGATGGAGCTCCGGGCGATAGAAGGGCTGGGGTATCCGGGATTGCGCCTGTACACGCCTTTCATCCGCAAGACCAAGGCGGAGATAGTGGGAATCGGGGCTTCCCTCGGCGTGCCCTTCGAGGAGACCTGGAGCTGCTACGAGGGGGGCGAGCTCCACTGCGGGCTGTGCGGTACATGCACCGAGCGCAGGGAGGCGTTCGAGCTCGCCGGCGTGGAGGACCCGACGGAGTACCGGGGTTAACCCAGCTCTTTTGCGAGGTGCAGCAGGTCCCGGACCACGAGGTCCGGCTCGATGCCCCACGGGTCGAGGAGCGTTTTGGGGTCGCGCCGCACCCAGACGGCCCGCATCCCGAAGGACTTCGCTCCGATCACGTCGAACGGGTTGCTCGAGACGAGCCACACCTCTTCCGGTGCACCCCCGAGCCTCTCGCAGGCGTTGCGGTAGACCTCCGGGTCGGGTTTGAAGCTCTTCACCTCGTCGGCGCTTATCACAGTGTTGAGGTACTCGAACAGGCCGGCCTGCTCGAGTACCTTCCGCGCGCTCTCCTCCACGCCGTTGGAGAAGGCGGACATTTCGTGCCCCTGCGAACGCAGCGCCCGGAGTCCAGGCAGGGCGTCTTCGAAGGCGGGAAGGCTCTGGTAAGCGGAGATGAGGTTTCTCTCGTCCTCTCGCGAGAGCTCGAGGCCCACGCTCTGCGTGGCGAAGGCGAGTGCCTGGCGGGTACAGACCCCGAAATCCTCGTAGCGGCGCATCAGCGCCCGCCGAAAGGTGTATTCGAGCTGCTTCTCACGCCAGAGTTTTGCGAGGTGCCCAGCTTTCTCTCCGGCGAACGGCTCGAGCTTCTCCTCCATCTTCAATGGATCTACGAGCGTTCCGTAGATGTCGAAAGCCAGGGTCTCCGGCATCGCTATCTCCTCCATCGGGATCTCTTGCTGCCCTAGAGAGGATAACAGCTTCGAAACGGAGCGAGCCCCGGCCCTTCAGGCGGAGTCGGGGCTCGTCCGGAGGGGTTCCGGTCAGTCTTCCAGGACGAAGGTCACCTCCATGTTCACCCTGTAGGCGGTGATGTCGCCGTTCTCGACCGTGACGTTCATGTCCTTGATCCAGGCGCCCTCCACGTTGCGCAGCGTCTTCGTGGCGCGGGCTATGCCCTCCCTGATGGCGCCTTCGAAGCTCTCGGGCGAGGTCGCGCTGATCTCGGTGACCCTGGCTACCGACATGGCTTTCTCTCTCCTCCTTGCTCTTCGCCCACCTTCGGGGTAAAGAGTCTTACCCGCCCGAGAAAATACTAAACGTTACTTTGAGCTGAGAGGTGGCTCACCAGTATGGGGCTGCTGGTAGGCCGTTTCGATCCTCCGGCCGGTTCGATGGTGACGGCGACCGCCTGGGCTTTCTTTGCCCTGACCTGAACGGGGACGGCGACCGCCTTACCGCTCGGCGTGAAGAGCCCGGCGGGCTTCGGGGTGCCGTTCTCTATGACCCATATCTGATAGGTCTTGCCGTCTGGGGCGGGCGGCAGGTTGCTCGCCGTGAGGATCATCTTCCCGTTCCTCATCCGGAGTACCTCAGCCGAGGCTCCCTTCGCCGGGCCGGAGCTCCGCATCGCGTATGCCTTGAGGTTTTCAACCTGTCCCTGCAGGTTGTGGTTCTCGCTCCGGAGGTTCCCGAGCTCCCTCTGCAGGAGCCCGTTCCAGACGAGGAGCCCCGCCACCGCGAGCGCCGCCCCTGCCGCGGCCAGGGTGCGCGGACGAAGGATCCACCCCAACCTGTCTTTCAGGGCGTTGCGCGCTTCGCCGCCGGAGGTTGCCTCGGAGCGCACTCTGGCCAGCACCCTGCGGCGCAACTCGGGGGAGGGTTCCTGCTCGGGAGGCGAGAGGGCGAGCAGGCCCGCTATCGCGCCGAGTTCCTCTATCTCGGCCTGCTTCTCCGGGTGGCGAGCCAGGTAGCTCTCGAATTCGCGCCGCTCTTCTTCGGTGAGCGCGCCGAGGACGTAGGCCTCTTTCAGCTCCTCGAAACGCTCGTGTTCCATCCCGCTCACTGTGGCAGCCTCAGATCCCTCGCGTCGAAGTAATCTTTTATCTTCTTGAGGCCCAGCCTCATCCTGCCTTTCACCGTTCCGAGCGGCAGCCCGAGCAGCTCGGCGATCTCCGTGTGGGTATAACCCGAGAAGTACGCGAGCTCCAGTATCTTCAGCTGCTCCGGCGGCAGGCTCTTGAGGGCTTCGCGCACCTGCTCCCGCTGGGTGTTCTGCCAGGTCTCGGTGAAGGCCTCGCTTTGTTGCGCACCGGATGTTGCGGTCTGCGCCCGGTCCTCGGTCCTGCGGCGGCTGGCCGCGGATCGCAGCTGGTCTATGCCGCCGTTGTGGACGATCGTGAGCAGCCAGTTCCTCACGCTGCCGCGCTCCGCCCGGTAGCTCCCCGCCGAACGCCACGCCTTGAAGAAGGACTCCTGCACGAGGTCTTCTGCTGCCTGGCGCTCACCCATCATCCGGTAGGCGAGCGAGTACGCCGCCCGGCTGTGCCGGTCGTACAGGCATGCGAAGGCGTCGGCGTCACCCGCTGCGGCGAGCGAGATGAGGTCTTCGTCTGCGAGCAGCAGGTATCTTCTCGGGACGTCACCCATACCACAGTATACGCAGGTGCCGGATGCCCAGATCAGACGCCGGCGTCGGAAATTTCCGGGGGATTGGTGATCCGGGGACCACCCGCTTCCGTAAGAGCCGGTGAAGAACAGTGAAGATCGATTGAGGGGGTTTGAGGCTCGGAGAAAAAGCGGTTGGCTTGATGGACGTCCGTGCTGGTGATTAGGAAAGGAGCGTTTACGGATGAGTGGTGTCGAGGACCGCGGAGGTCCTGTGGTGCTTGATCGGGAGGTCTCGCGCCGCGGCTTCCTGAAGACCGCCGTGGCGGTTGGGGCGGCGCTGTCTGCTGCGGGCGTCGGCGGCTTCGGCGTCGCCGTGCGGCAGGCCCAGGCACAGAGCAAGGAGTACACGACTTACCAGGGCCTCGGCGACGTCAAGATCCTCTCCTTCGCCTACCTGCTCGAGGAACTGGAGGGGACCTTCTACGACCAGGGAGTGAAGTCTGGCATATTCAGCGGCGAGGCTCTCACGTTCATAACCGACATCCGCGACAACGAGATGGCGCACGCCCAGGCCCTGGCCTCGACGTTGCAGAAGGCGGGCGCGCCGGTGCCCCAGACGCCGAACTTCACCTTCCCGAACGGGACCTTCAGCGACACGGGGGCTTTCCTGAAGCTCGCGGCGACCTTCGAGCCGACCGGAATCGGGGCGTACCAGGGAGCGGCGCCCGCGATAAAGAACAAAGACTATCTGGCGGCGGCCCTCTCGATCCACAACGCCGAGTGCCGCCACTGGGATGCGATCAAGATCCTGCAGGGCATCGTGCCGCCGAACAACGTGCCCTTCGAGAAGGCGCTGACGCTGCAGACGGTTCAGTCTAGGGTCAAGCCGTTCGGGATCACGGGCTGAAGGGGAGGTAGAGAATGAAAGAACAGACAGGCACCGAGGCTGCGGTGCTCGAAGGCACCCGCAGCCGCAGAGACTTCTTCAAGCTGGCCGGTCTCGCCGGGGCGGGTGCGGTGATGGGCTCGGTCGCCCTCGCTCCGAAGGCCTTCGCCCAGGGCACGAGCAACTACGGGAGCGACCTGGACATCGCCAACTTCGCGCTGACGCTGGAGTATCTGGAGGCCACGTTCTACGAGAACGCCGTCGACTCTGGGGTGCTCTCGGGGGATGCGCTCAAGGTGGTGACGGCGCTGCGTGACCACGAGCAAGCGCACGTGGATGCCTTGATCTCTCTGATCAAGAGCGCCGGTGGGACCCCGGTCTCCAAGCCGCAGTTCACCTTCCCCTCGGGGGCTACCTCGAGCGAGAGCTCCATCCTGAACCTCGCGGCTACCTTTGAACCGGTTGGTGTGGGGGCCTACCTGGGCGCCGCTCCGGCCATACAGAGCCCCGACGTGCTCGCCGCCGCCGGGAGCATCGCCGGGGTGGAGGGCGAGCACGTCGTCGCTGTGAACAACCTGCTGGGTAATGCCGCCGCCACGCTGGAGGCTTTCCCGGCCGCACTCACCAAGGACGAGGTGCTCGCCAAGATAGCGCCGTTCCTCGGGATGGGCTCGATGATGAACACCGGCGGCGGTTCGCGCAGAGACTGGTACCGCAACGCGCACGTCTAGCGGGGAGAGAGGCTTGAGCCCGGGCTCCCTTCTGCGGAGGAGCAGGACGGCGTCGGTAGCCGTCCTGCTCCCCGTCATGATCTTCGCCCTCGCCGGTTGTGGGAGCACGCCCGTCGCCAGAAAGGCTCCCGGAGCGGGCGAAAGTGTCGCCTCGCACCGTGCAACGAAAGTGGGGCACCAGGTCGGGAAAGACTCCGGGCGCACGGACGTTGTTCGGAAGACCGCACGGAAGACGACTGGTGCTACTCCTGAGGGAGGCGTGACCGTAAAGCCCGCCGATCCCAGAGAGGTGCTCTCCAGGAAGAAGCTTCCTGACGGGTTCCCCGGCTATCGGGGCTGGAACGAGAAAGGGACCGGCGACGCTTCGCAGAAGATGATCTCGGTCGGGACGTCGGCCGGCGCCATACCGGCGGTCAGGCCTTTCAATTTCGGCCGCGATCCCGGCGGCCCCAAGGACAAGAAACTCTACCTCTCCATCCCGAAGATAGGGTTGCACGATGTGCCGGTCTACAACTCGGTCGATCCGGCGAAGCTCGACGAAGGAGCGGTGCACGTGCCGGCGACGGGGTTCCCCTGGCAGAAGGGAGCAAACGTCTACATCGCCGGCCACCGCCTCGGATACCCGAACACGGGATCTCTCTACCTCTTCTACCACCTGCCGCAGCTTACGGATGGAGACGAGGTGATCCTGAAGGACTCCGCCGGCAGGGAGTACGTCTACCGGGTCGTGAGGAAGGAGACCGTGGGGCCTGAGAACGTGCAGGTGATGAACCCGGTACCGGGAAAATCTCTCGTCACCCTTCAGACCTGCACCCTCCCGCACTACACCAAGCGGATCATAGTGCAGGCCGAAATGGTCGGGGGGTCCCAGAGGTGAGGCCCATGATGATATATTGACGCCATGGTGACCGACCTTTTCCAACCGCTGCACCTTCTGATCCTCTTCGCCATCGTCCTCGTCGTCGTGGGCCCCCGGCGTGCGGTGCGTCTGGCCCGCGGGGTGGGAGACGGGCTCGGGAAGATGAGCCGATACCGGCAGGAACTCCGGGCGGGCGTCACCTCCGCGCTCACCGGCGGGGAGAAGGGCGGCCGGAAGAAAGAGCGTTGAGCGGGGAGGTGGCTCCCCGCGGGGGCTCCGCGAAACCGGGGCTGCGCCTGAGCATCCTCTCGAGCGGGAGCTCGGGGAACGTCGCCTACGTCGAGGCCTCGGGACGCGGTTTTCTCGTCGACGCCGGGTTGTCCTGCCGCAGGGTCGAGCGCTTGCTCGCCCGTATCGGACGTGGCATCGATGACGTCGAGGCGGTCCTCGTCACCCACGGTCACACCGACCACACCTCCGGGATCCGTTCGCTGGTGCGCAAGTGCGGGGTGCAGGTCTACGCCGCCCGTGGCGTCTGGGATGCTCCCGGGGTCGCGTCCGTCGAGGTAGCGGAGCCCTTCGAGGTCTGCGGGGTGGAGGCGACCTACTTCGAGGTGCCCCACGACGCCCCGACCTGTGGTCTGAGGCTCCGTACGGAGGGGGTTTCGGCGGCTTTCGCCACCGATCTCGGGGAGGTGACGCCGCAGACCCTCGGCTGGATGAGCGGCGCGCGGGCGCTGGTCCTGGAGGCGAATCACGACCCGCAGTGGCTGCGTCGAGGACCTTATCCCGAGGAACTCAAGCGCAGGATCCTCTCCGGCAGCGGGCACCTCTCCAACCAGCAGGCAGCCGAAGCGGCGCTCGCCCTGGCTCCGCACGGTCTCTCGGAGATCGTCCTCGCACACCTCTCCGAGACCAACAATTCCCCGGCGCGCGCCTGCGGGACCGTCGCCCGGGTGCTGCGCGAGGCCGGTTACGGCCGGGTCCGGATCCGGGCCGCGATGCGCGGGCGGCCCACGCCCTGGGTCGAGGTCGATCCCTGCTCCGGGCACCCGGACGACGGTTGCGTCCGCGGCCTGACGGACCGACTCTTCGGCGTGGGGCGGTGATCCGTCGGGCCACCATCGTCGCCGTCGGGAAGCTCCGGGGGTGGGCCGCCGGGGGTTGTGAGGAGTATCTGAGTAGGCTTCGCCGGTACTTCGCGGTCGAGGTCGTCGAGGTTCGCGAGGAGGATATCAACCGGCGGAGCCCGGAGGAGGTGCTCTCGGCGGAGGCCGGGCGTCTCTTGCGTCGTCTGCCGCAGGGTGCGTACACGGTGGTCCTTGATCGTGAGCGCGGCAGGGAGCTCTCTTCGGAGGAGCTCGCCCGGAGGCTCTCCTCGCTCGGACTCTCCGGGTGGAGCCACGTGGCCTTCGTCGTCGGCGGTCCGCTGGGCCTCGACGGGGCGGTGCTCGAGCGCGCCGACCTGGTGCTCTCCTTCGGGCGCATTACGCTTCCACACGCCCTCGCGCGCGTCGTCTTGCTCGAACAGCTCTACCGGGCGGTGAAGATCGAACGCGGCGAGAGCTACCACTGGTAGTTGACCAGAGCTTCTCCTCCCCCT
>JAIMBO010000042.1 GCA_023511405.1 Rubrobacteraceae bacterium | reverse complement strand
GAGGAGATGCACGTCGACGGTTTCCGCTTCGACCTCGCCACCACTTTGGGGCGCGAGAGCGACGCCTTCGACCCCGCGGGCGGCTTCTTCGACATCATCCGCCAGGATCCGGTAATCTCGCAGGTCAAGCTCATCGCCGAGCCCTGGGACGTCGGCGAGGGCGGCTACCGGGTGGGGGGCTTCCCACCGCCGTTCTCGGAGTGGAACGGCAAGTACCGCGACGTGGTCCGCGCCTACTGGAAGGGCGAGGGCGGGCTCGTCGGGGAGCTCGCCTCGCGGCTCACCGGCTCCAGCGACCTGTATCAGCACGCCGGGCGCCGGCCGCAGGCGAGCATCAACTTCGTCACCGCCCACGACGGCTTCACCCTCAACGACCTGGTCTCCTACAACGAGAAGCACAACGAGGCCAACGGAGAGGACAACAACGACGGCGAGAACCACAACCTGAGCTGGAACTGCGGGGTCGAGGGTCCGACCGACGACCCGGAGGTGCTCGCGCTCCGGGCCCGGCAGAAGCGCAACTTCCTGGCGACGCTTTTGCTCTCGCAGGGGGTGCCGATGATCCTCGCCGGGGACGAGATGGGGCGCACCCAGCGGGGCAACAACAACGCCTACTGCCAGGACAACGAGATCTCCTGGCTCGACTGGGACCTCTCCGAAGACGACGAGGATCTCCTGCTCTTCACCCGGGGCCTCATCCGGCTGCGGCGCTCCCACCCGGACTTCCGCCGCCGGCACTTCTTCCAGGGGCGGGCCTCGGAGGGGGTGACGGACGTCGCCTGGATCTCCCCGGACGGCAAGGAGATGACCCAGGAGGAGTGGAACACCTCCTACGCCCGCTCCCTGGGGATGCAGATCTTCGGCTCCTCCCGCGTGGGATACCCGGAGGCGAGCCGTCCGGAGACCGACGACAACTTCCTCCTCCTCTTCAACGCCCACCACGAGGAGTTGCCTTTCGTGATCCCGTCCGATCCCCCGGGCGCCCGCTGGCAACCGCTCGTGGACACCTTCTACCCGGCCTCCCGCGAGCTCTCCGGGGTCTACAAGCCCGGAGACCCCTACCCCCTTAAAGCCCGCTCGATGGCCGTCCTGATCCAGCTGCGCGAGGCCGGGGAGGACTTTTGAGATACCTGCACCGGATGCCCTTCGGAGCCGAGGTCCTGCCCGATGGCAGGACCCGTTTCTCCCTCTGGGCCCCCGCGGCGGAGAACGTCGACCTGGAACTCGAGGGACGCACCCTGCCGATGGAGCGCCCGGCGGAGGGGTTCTTCACCGCGACGGCGGAGGCCGCCCCCGGCTCCCGCTACCGCTACCGGGTGGACGGGGAACGGGTGGTGCCCGACCCCGCCTCCCGCCACCAGCCCGAAGGCGTGCACGGTCCGAGCGAGGTCGTGGACTCTCTCGCCTTCGAATGGGAGGACGACGCCTGGAGGGGACGCCCCTGGGAGGAGGCGGTCGTCTACGAGCTGCACGTCGGCACCTTCTCCCCCGAGGGGACCTTCGCTGGGATCGAGAGGAGATTGGACCACCTGGTAGACCTCGGCGTCACCGCACTCGAGCTGATGCCTCTCTCCAGCTTCCCCGGCGGGCGCAACTGGGGCTACGACGGGGTGCTACCGTTCGCCCCGGCGGGGGTCTACGGCCGCCCCGAAGACCTCAAACGGCTCGTCCAGGCCGCCCACCGGCGCGGCCTGATGGTCCTGCTGGACGTCGTCTACAACCACTTCGGCCCGGAGGGAAACTACCTCCCGCTCTACGCGCCGCAGTTCTTCACCGACCGCCACCGCACGCCCTGGGGGCAGGCGATCAACTTCGACGGCGAGGGCAGCCGCTTCGTGCGCGACTTCTTCATCCACAACGCGCTCTACTGGCTCGAAGAGTACCGCTTCGACGGGCTGCGGCTCGACGCGGTGCACGCCATATTCGACGACTCGGATGAGCACTTCCTCGTCGAGCTCTCCCGGCGGGTGCGGGAGTCCCCCGGTGCTGACCGCCACGTCCACCTGGTGCTCGAGAACGTGAACAACACCGCCTCGTACCTGCGGCGCTCGGGGCCGGGCTTAAAACCCTACGACGCGCAGTGGAACGACGACATCCACCACGCGCTCCACACCGCGCTCACGGGTGAGAGCGCGGGCTACTACGCGGACTTCGCGGACGCGCCGCTCTCCCACCTGGGGAGGTGCCTGGCCGAGGGGTTCGCCTACCAGGGCGAGCCCTCGCGCCACTTCGGCGGCGAGCGGCGCGGGGAGCCTGCCGCCGACCTCCCCCCGACCTCTTTCGTCGCCTTCGTCCAGAACCACGACCAGGTGGGCAACCGCGCCTTCGGCGAGCGCATCACCGACCTCGCGCCGGAGGAGGCCGTGCGGGCGGCCGCGGCGGTCTCCCTGCTCTCTCCGCAGGTGCCGATGCTCTTCATGGGCGAGGAGTGGGCCGCCTCGAGCTCCTTCCCGTTCTTCTGCGATTTCGGGGAGGAGCTGGCCCCGCTCGTGACCGAGGGCCGCCGCGAGGAGTTCGCCTCCTTCCCCGAATTCTCCGACCCCGCGACGCGCGAGCGCATCCCCGACCCCTCCGACGAGAGCACCTTCCGGATGGCCGTCCTCGACTGGGGGGAACGCGAGGAGGGCATCCACCACCGCCTCCTGGGG
The DNA here is from genome assembly GCA_023511405.1 of Rubrobacteraceae bacterium. Taxonomy (GTDB): domain Bacteria; phylum Actinomycetota; class Rubrobacteria; order Rubrobacterales; family Rubrobacteraceae; genus Rubrobacter_E; species Rubrobacter_E naiadicus. The sequence goes on along the minus strand of JAIMBO010000042.1, from coordinate 17,375 downwards.
CACTACCGCGACCTCCTCGCGCTGCGAAAGCGTGAGATCTCCCCGCGCCTCGGCAACGTCCCCGGCGGGGCGGCGCTCTACCGCACCGTGGGGGAGCGGGGCCTCCGGGTGCAGTGGCCGCTCGGCGACGGCTCGCTCCTCACCCTGCTCGCGAACCTGGGGGATGAGGAGCTCGGGGGCTTCGAGGCCGCCCCGGGACGCCTCCTCTACGCCACGGAGGGTGCCGCCCGGCAAGAGCGCACCCTCCCGCCCTGGTCGGTCGCCTTCTACCTGCGGGAGCCGGAGTGAGGGTCCCGCGCGCCACCTACCGCGTCCAGCTCAACCGCAGCTTCACCTTCTCCGACGCGACGCGCATCGTCCCCTACCTAGCATCCCTCGGCGTGAGCGACCTCTACGCCTCGCCCTACCTCGAGGCCCGCCCCGGGAGCACCCACGGCTACGACATAACCGACCACAACGCGCTCAACCCGGAGATCGGAACCCACGGACATCACGAACGTCTCATCGACGCATTACATAAACACGATATGGGGCATCTGCTGGACATCGTGCCGAACCACATGGGGGTGGGACAGGACAACTGGCGTTGGCTGGACGTGCTGGAGAACGGTCCGGCTTCGCCGTATGCGCACTTCTTCGACATCGACTGGCAGCCGGTCAACCGGGGGGAGCTGCGGGGGAAGGTGCTCCTGCCGGTGCTCGGCGACCACTACGGGAGGGTGCTCGAGCGGGGGGAGCTCGAGGTCGTCTTCGATGCGGGGGAGGGGTCGTTCGCGGTGCGCTACTACGAGCATCGCTTCCCGCTCGACCCCGGGACCTACCCGATGATCTTCGAGGGGATGGAAGAGCCCGCCGGGGACGGGCGCACGCTGGAGTTCGAGAGCGTGATCACGGCGTTCTCCAACCTGCCCGGGAGGGAGGAGACCGACCCGGAGAGGATCGCCGAGCGGGTGCGCGACGCCGCGGTGAACAAAGGACGTCTCGCCCGGCTGTGCGAGGAGTCGCTCGAGGTGGCCCGTGCCGTCGAGGGTTGCGTCGAGAGGATCAACGGCGAGCGGGCGAAGCCGGAGAGCTTCGACGCGCTGCACCGGCTGCTCGAGGCGCAGGCCTACCGGCTCGTCTACTGGCGGGTGGCCTCCGACGAGATAAACTACCGCCGCTTCTTCTCGATAAACGACCTCGCCGGGATCCGGGTCGAGGACGGGCGGGTCTTCGACGAGACGCATCGTCTGATCCTGCGTCTCGTCGGCGAGGGGAAGGTGGACGGGCTGCGCATCGACCATATAGACGGGCTCTACGACCCGGCGGGTTACCTGCGCAGGCTGCAGGAGGAGGCCGCCCGCGTGCGCGGGGAAGAGGACGACCTCTACGTGGTCGTCGAGAAGATCCTCGCCCCCCACGAGCACCTGCCGGAGGGCTGGCCCGTCGCCGGGACGACCGGCTACGACTTCCTGAACCAGGTCGAGGGCCTGTTCATCGACCCGGCCGGGGAGAGACCGCTCGGGCGCGTCTACCGGCGCTTCCTCGGCCGGGAGGAGGACTTCGAGGAGCTTCTCGTGGGGTGCAGGCGCATGATCATGCAGAGCTCGCTCGCGAGCGAGCTGAACGTTCTCGCGCGGCGGCTGCTCGCGATCTCGAGCTACGGGAGGCGTTCTTACGACTTCACGATAAACGTCCTGCGCGAGGCCCTCGCCGGGATAGTCGCGCACTTCCCGGTCTACCGCACCTACGTCGACGCCGCCGGGCCATCCGGGGAGGACCGCCGCTACGTGGAGTGGGCCGTCTCGCAGGCGAAGAAGCGGAGCACCGCGGCCGACACCACCGTCTACGACTTCATCCGGGACGTGCTGCTGCTGGAGGTCGAGGGACCGGAAGAGTACCGGGGGATGGTCCTCGGGTTCGTGATGAAGTTCCAGCAGTACACCGGGCCGGTGATGGCCAAGGGGATGGAGGACACCGCGCTCTACCGCTACAACCGCCTCGTCTCGCTCAACGAGGTCGGCGGGGAGCCCGGGCGTTTCGGGGTCTCCGTCTCCGCCTTCCACCACCTGAACACCGGGCGCCGCAGGCGCTGGCCGCACGCGATGCTCGCCACCGCGACCCACGACACCAAGCGCGGCGAGGACGTGCGCGCCCGGGTGAGCGTCCTCTCCGAGATCCCGGACGAATGGCGCGGGCACCTCTTCCGCTGGTCCCGCACCAACCGCTCCCGCCGCCGCGAGGTGGAGGGCAGGCCCGCCCCCGACAGGAACGACGAGTACCTCCTCTACCAGACGCTCCTCGGCACCTGGCCGAACCACGAGATGGACGAAGGAGAGCTGGAGGAGTACGCCGGGCGCATCCGGCGGTACCTGCAGAAGGCGATGCGCGAGGCGCAGGTCCACACCTCCTGGGTAAACGTGAACGAGGAGTACGAGCGCGCGGCGCTCGACTTCGCGTCCGCCCTCCTCGACCCGGAGAACACCCTCTTCCTGGAGGACTTCATCCCCTTCGCCCGCCGCGTCTCCCGGCTCGGCGCGCTGAACGGCCTCTCCCGGACGCTGCTCAAGCTCACCTCCCCCGGCGTCCCGGACGTCTACCAGGGCACCGAGCTCTGGGACCTCTCGCTCGTCGACCCGGACAACCGCCGCCCGGTCGACTACGCCCGGCGCCGGGAGATGCTCGCGCGGCTGCAGGACCTCCCTCCGGGGGAGGTCCACACCCTCCTCTCCGACGGCCGCTGGGAGGAGGGCGCCCCGAAGCTCTACCTCACCTGGCGGGCGCTCGAGCTGCGGCGCGAGCGCCCTGCCCTCTTCGAGGGTGGGGAATACATCCCAGTGGAGGCCGAAGGTGAGATGGCCGGCCACCTCGTCGCCTTCGCCCGCACCTGCGAGGGGGACGCCGCGCTTACGATCGCCCCCAGGCTCTGCGCGCACCTCGAGAGGTTCCCGGGCTCCATCCTCCCCGATCCGGGGGAGTGGGACGGGACGCGGCTTCCCCTCCCACCAGAGCTCTCCGGACGTACCTGGCGGGACGTCCTCTCCGGGCGCGTCTTCGAAGGCGGGGCGTTTTCGCTCCGAGAGCTCTTCTCGTCCTTCCCCGCCGCCCTCCTCGTCTCCGAATAGAAACGGTTGTTGCAGAGCCCCGCCCGGGTTATAGTGGGTGGGGTGGGGAGAGCGGAACTTTTCGGGAGAGGAGCCGCTTGCACGAGCTCTCGATAGCCGACGCCATCGTCCAGGTCGCCGGGCGGCAGGCGGAGGGGCGGCGGGTGACGAAGGTGCACGTCAAGGTCGGGCATCTGCGGCAGGTGGTGCCCTCCGCGCTCGCGTTCGGGTTCGGTCTCGTGGCGCAGGGGACGCCGGTCGAGGGGGCGGAGCTCGAGGTGGAGACGGTCCCGGCCGCGGGATGGTGCCGCTCCTGCGGGGCCGAGAGTACCCTGGAAGGGTTCCCGCTGCGGTGCGGAGAGTGCGGGGGGGTGGACCTGGAGATCACCGCCGGGGAGGAACTTCTGGTGGAGTACCTCGAGCTGGAGGAGGCGTAGCGCATGCACCGCACGAAGGTCAGACAGGTCGTCCGGGAGAACGTGCTCGACGCCAACGATGCCCTCGCCCGCGCCAACCGCGAGAGGTTCGATGAGGCCGGGACGTATGTGATCAACGTGATGAGCTCCCCCGGCGCCGGGAAGACCGCGCTGCTGGAGCGCGTGCTGGAGCGGCTGCGCGCCACACTCCGCACCGGCATCCTGGAGGGCGACGTGCAGACCACGCTGGACGCCGAACGGCTCGCCCGCTTCCATGTCCCTATCGTACAGGTCAACACCGACCCCGGCTTCGGCGGCGAGTGCCACCTGGACGCCAACATGGTCCGCTCCGCGCTGCCCGAGCTGCCGCTGGAAGAGATCGACCTCCTCCTCATCGAGAACGTGGGCAACCTGGTCTGCCCGGCCGAGTTCCGGGTCGGCGAGGACGCGCGGGTCATGGTCTTCTCGGTGACCGAGGGGGAAGAGAAGCCGCTCAAGTACCCCCTGATGTTCCGCACCGCGGACCTGGTGCTGGTCAACAAGATCGACCTCCTCGACCACCTGGACTTCGACCTGGAGAAGTTCCTCGGCTACCTGAAGGCCGTCAACCCCACCGCACCCCACATCCTCACCAGCGCCCGCACCGGCGCGGGTGTCGGTGCGTTCTGCTCCTGGCTCGAAGAGCGTCTCCCGCCGCCCGCTCTTGACACTTCAGTTTCGAGCGAATAAGATACCAAAGCGAGACGCATCCGGTGATGCATCAGGCTTTGTGGGGTGAGCTTTCCGGGCGTGTTGGGCGTCCGGGTCGAGGCTGGATGAAGGAGGAGAGCTTGTGAGCGAGAACGGCGGGGTCGAGGAGGTTTACATACTCTGGATCTCGGAGGGGATGAGCTGTGACGGGGACTCGGTCTCCATCACGGCGGCGACGCTTCCGAGCCTCGAGGACGTCGTGCTGGGTAACATCCCCGGGTTGCCGAAGGTACACCTCCACAACAAGGTCCTGCACCACTCCCTGGGCGGAGAGGAGTTTCTCCGGCCCTTCAGGCAGGCGCTCGACGACGAGCTCGGGGCGCCCTTCGTGCTCGTCATAGAGGGTTCCATCCCCAACGAGAACATAAACGGGGAGGGCTACTGGACGTCCTTCGGCAACGACCCGGCCACAGGTGAGCCGCTGACGATCAACTGGTGGATCGACCGGCTCGCCCCGAAAGCGTGGGCGGTTGTCGCGGCCGGAACCTGCGCCGCCTACGGCGGGATCCACGCGATGGCCGGCAACCCCACCGGGTGCATGGGGCTCGCGGACTATCTCGGGTGGGACTTCCGCTCCGCTGGCGGGATACCCATCGTCAACGTTCCAGGCTGTCCGGTGCAGCCGGACAACTTCATGGAGACGGTGACCTGGCTGCTGTATCAGGCGGCGGGGCTCGCGCCGATGATCCCGCTGGACGAGCAGCTGCGGCCCACCTGGCTCTTCGGGAAGACCGTGCACGAGGGGTGTGACAGGGCCGGATACTACGAGCAGGGCGACTTCGCGCTCGACTACAACTCGCCCAAGTGCCAGGTGAAGATAGGGTGCTGGGGGCCGGTCGTCAACTGCAACGTGACCAAGAGGGGATGGATGGACGGGATCGGGGGATGCCCCAACGTGGGCGGCATCTGCATCGGGTGCACGATGCCCGGATTCCCGGACAAGTTCATGCCGTTCATGGACCAGCCGCCCGGCGGGACCGTCTCCTCGAGTTTTACCCAGGCCTACGGCGCCATGATCCGGCGCCTCAGGAGCATCACCAACAGGACGGTGAACAAAGAGCCCAGGTGGCGCCACAACAGGGGAGAGCTCACCACCGGCTACAACCCGCGCTGGCCGCGGTAGAGGAAGGAGGAGGGTAGGAGATGGCCATCCGGGAAGAGGTTCCGCAGCAGGCCAGGAACCTGGTCGAGATGTCGTGGGACCCGATCACGCGGATCGTCGGCAACCTCGGCATCTACACCAAGATAGACTTCGACAACCGCGAGGTGGTCGAGTGCAAGAGCACCTCCTCCATCTTCCGCGGCTACAGCGTCTTCATGAAGGGCAAGGACCCACGCGACTCGCACTTCATCACCAGCCGCATCTGCGGCATCTGCGGCGACAACCACGCCACCTGCTCCTGCTACGCCCAGCAGATGGCCTACGGGGTCAAGCCGCCGCCTCTGGCAGAATGGATCGTCAACCTCGGCGAGGCCGCCGAGTACATGTTCGACCATTGCATCTTCCAGGACAACCTGGTCTTCGTCGACTTCTGCGAGCAGCTCGTACGTGAGACCAACCCCGGCCTGCTGCGGCGGGCCGAGCAGACCGAGGCCCCCCACGCCGACGTCCACGGCTACCGCACGATCGCGGACATCATGCGCGCCTTCAACCCGTTCACCGGAGATCTGTACAAAGAGGCGCTGCAGATGGCCCGCCTGACGCGTGAGATGTTCTGCCTTATGGAGGGGCGTCACGTTCACCCCTCCACGCTCTACCCCGGCGGCGTCGGGACGGTGGCCACCCCGCAGCTCTTCACCGACTACCTGACCCGCCTGATGCGCTTCATGGACTGGGTCAAGAAGATCGTGCCGGCCAACGACGACGTCTTCGACTTCTTCTACGAAGCCCTGCCGGGCTACGAGGAGGTCGGCAGGAGGCGCGTTTTGCTCGGCTGCTGGGGGTCTTTCCAGGACCCGGGCGTCTGCGACTACCGCTACCAGACGATGAACGAGTGGGGCAGGGCGATGTTCGTCACGCCCGGCGTGGTCGTCGATGGCGAGCTCGTCACGACCGCTCTGGTCGACATAAACCTCGGGATACGCATCCTGCTCGGCTCCTCCTACTACGAGGACTGGGAGAACGAGGAGACGTTCGTCGAGCGCGACCCGCTGGGCAACCCGGTCGACCGGCGGCACCCCTGGAACCAGACCACGATCCCCAAGCCCCAGAGGCGCGACCTGGAGAAGGGTCCGTACAGCTGGGTGATGAGCCCCCGCTGGTACGACCGGCGCACCGGGGACCACCTAGCGCTGGACACCGGCGGCGGAGCGCTCGCCAGGCTGTGGGCGACGGCGCTCGCGGGGCTGGTGGACATCCGGTCCTCCTTCGGGGCCGGCGTGCGGGCCACGGGGGAGAGCGTCGAGATCACGCTGCCCAAGACCGCCGCTACGCCCGAGACGCGCTTCGAGTGGAAGATCCCGCGGTGGTCCAACGCCATCGAGCGTGACAGGGCCCGCATCTACTTCATCGCATACTCGGCGGCCGCCGCGGTCTACTTCGTCGAGAAGGCCCTGGGGCTGGTGCACGCCGGGGAGACCAAGGTCTTCGAGGACTTCGAGGTGCCCGAGGAGGGCATCGGGTGCGGCTTCCACGAAGCCGTGCGCGGGGTGCTCTCGCACCACCTGGTGATCCGGGACGGCAAGATCGCCAACTACCACCCCTACCCGCCCACCCCCTGGAACGGGAGCCCCACCGACTCCTACGGCACCCCCGGCCCCTACGAGGACGCGGTGATGGGATCCCCGATCTTCGAGGAGAACGGCCCGGACGACTTCAAGGGGATAGACATCATGCGGGCGGTGCGCTCCTTCGACCCGTGCCTCCCCTGCGGGGTGCACATGTACCTCGGGGCGGGTAAGGTTCTGAAGAAGGTTCACTCCCCCCAGCTCGGCGGGGACGTGTAGGCGATGCTCCTGGGCGAAGAAGAGGTGCGCGAGCGGGTCGGGCGGGTCGAAGCCCTGCTCGCCGAGGTGGAGACGCTCGAAGACCCGCGGGCCCGGGAGAAGACCGCCGAGATGGTCGGGGTGCTGCTCGAGCTCTACGGCGAGGCCCTCGCGCGCATCATGGAGGCGGTGGCCCGGAGCACCGGAAGGGAGGCCCTCTTCGAGGCGTTCACCGCCGACGAGCTCGTCTCGCACCTCCTCATCCTGCACGGGTTGCACCCGCTTGGCATCGAGGAGCGGGTCGAGCGGGCGCTCGAGGAGGTGCGCCCCTACCTGCGCTCCCACGGCGGCGACGTCGAGCTCCTCGGCGTGGAGGACGGTGTGGCGCGCGTCAGGATGGAGGGAAGCTGCGACGGCTGTCCCTCCTCCACCGCCACCCTGAAGCTCGCGATAGAGGAGGCCGTGATGCGGGCCGCACCCGATCTGGAGAGGGTGGAGGCGGAGGGCGCCGCCGGGCCGCGCCCGGCGTTCGTCGCCGGCCCGACGTTGCGCAGGAGAGGGCGCCCGGACGGTGGCGGTCCGCGCTGGACGGAGCTCGGAGAGCTTCCGGTGCCACCCGGAGGGACGCTGGTGCGGGAGGTCGGCGGGGAGCGGGTGCTCTTCGCGGCGCTCGGAGAAGGGCTGTACGCTTACCGCGACCTCTGCCCGGGGTGCGGGGGTCCCCTGGAAGGCGGTACTCTGGAGGGCGGTGAGATCGTCTGCCCCGGCTGCTCCCGCCGCTACGACGCGCGCCGGGCGGGCAGGTGCCGGGGGGAGCAGGAGTTGCATCTCGAGCCGGTGCCGCTCCTCGGGGGCGCGGGCGGGGTGCGGGTCGCGGTCGCGGGGGGTGTGTAGGGAGTGGGCGGGTACGGCGGCGGGGGTGCCTACGCCGCCTTCTCCGCGCTGCGGGGCTTCGCCCGCGAGGAACCTGCGGGGAGGCGGGAGGAGGCGGAGGAGCGCTGCGAGCTGTGCGGCGAGCCGATAGCGCCCGAGCACCGGCACCTCCTCAACGTCGCCAGCCGGGAGGTCGTGTGCGTCTGTCGGGCGTGCTCGATCCTGTTCCACAGGAGGGAGGCCAGCGAGGGCCGCTACCGGCTCATCCCGGAGCGCCGGCTCTATTTGGAGGGGTTCCGGCTGGACGATGCCCGCTGGGAGAGCCTGCGCCTCCCGGTGGAGATGGCGTTCTTCTTTCACAGCACCCCCGCCGGGAGGGTGGTCGCGTTCTACCCGGGACCGATGGGGGCGACGGAGTCCTTGCTAGAGCTCGGGGCCTGGGAGGAGATGGAGCGCGAGAACCCCGTGCTCCGGGAGATGGAAGAGGACGTGGAGGCTCTGCTCGTCAACCGGACCCGCGGGGCGAGGGAGCACTATCTGGTGCCGGTCGACGACTGCTACCGGCTGGTCGGTGTGATCCGCACGCGCTGGAGAGGGTTCTCGGGCGGGCAGGAGCTGTGGCGGGAGATAGGGGCGTTCTTCGAGGATCTGCGGGAGAGGAGCGTTGTCGTGGGCGGGGAAGGAGGAGCGTAGATGGGAAGGCTCAGGGTGGGGAAGGCCGACGTGCGGCCGGACAAGATGGCGCACCTGAAGGGCATAAGGCAGGGCAACGAGCCCGGGGGTTACGAGAAGATGCCGGGACATCTGCCGGGTGGGCGGTCCACCGCGGAGCGCTCGACCGGGATCAACCCGGCCTCGCGCAACCCGATAGACCCCTCGAGCCCGAACCTCTCACCGGCGTAGTGGGGACGGTTCGAGACACGGGCGGCCGGTCCTCTCGGGGAGCTTACGCCGGCCCCGACCTGGAGTTCGCGGTCGAGGGGGTGGAGGCGGTGCGGTTCGCCGCCGTCCCGACGCTCTCTTTCGACCTGCGCATCGAGAGCCGCGGACAGCCGGTACGCTCGGTCGTCCTCGACGTGCAGGTGCGAATAGACGCCGCCGGGCGGCGCTACGCGGAGGCGGAGCAAGAACGGCTCCTGGGGCTCTTCGGCGAGAGCCGGCGCTGGAGTACGACGCTCAGGAGCCTCCTGTGGACCCGGACCTCGCTGCAGGTCCCGCCGTTCTCCGGGAGCACGGTGGTGGAGATGCCCGTCGTGTGCACCTACGACCTAGAGGTCGCGGCGGCCAGGTACTTCAGCGCCCTGGAAGGTGGGGAGGTGCCGCTCGAGTTCCTATTCAGCGGGACGGTCTTCTACGAAGCGGAGGATGGCCGGCTGCAGGCCTCCAGGATCTCCTGGGAGAAGGAAGCGCGCTTCGGGATGCCGGTCGGGGTTTGGAGGGAGATGATCGAGCACCACTTCCACGACAGCGCCTGGCTGCGGCTGCGCCGCGACGTCTTCGAGCGGCTCCATGCCTACAGGGTCAGGGAGGGGTGCCTGAGCTGGGAGGAGACGGTAGAGTCGCTCATCCGGGCGAAGGAAGGGGTGGGGCGCTAGTGGATCCGGTGCGCGCGATCGCCGACGCGGTCCTCTACGAAGGGTACGTGCTCTGGCCCTATCGCCGCTCGGCCCTGAAGAACCGCAAGCGCTGGACGCTCGCCGGGTTCTATCCCAGAGCCTACAGCGAGACCTCCGGTACGAACGACCCCTGGTTCATGCAGACCCAGTGTCTGCTGCTGGGGAACGCCGGGGATGCACTCACGGTGAGGGTGCGCTTCCTGCAGGTCGTCTGGCGTCAGGCGCTGCGTCGTGTCAGGGGGGATCTGGAGCCCGTTGACGAACTGGTCTCTGGCGGGGAGCGTCACCTCTCCTGGGAGGAGGCGGCCGAGCGTGAGATCGTCCTGGGACCGTTCGGCCTCTACGAGCTCGAGCTTCCCAAGCGGGCCGCCGTCGAGATCCCGGCGGGGAGCGTGATCGAGGAGCTGCCGGAGGGGGCGCTGATGCGTACCTGGCGGTCGCTCTCGGGGACGCTGGAGGCCTCGGCCGAGCACCTGGGAGGACATGTCTACCGGCTCACCGCACGCCTGGCCAACGAGACCTCGTGGCCGGGGGGGACGCGGGAGGAGGTCCTCGGGCGCACCTTCGTCTCCGCGCACGCGGTGCTCGAGGCCGACGGGGCGAGTTTCGTCTCGATGACCGACCCGCCGGCGGAGCTGCGGGAGGAGGCGGGAGGCTGCGAGAACGTGAAAACCTGGCCCGTGCTGGTCGGGGAGAAGGGCCGGCGGGACACGGTGCTCTCCTCCTCGATCATCCTCTACGACCACCCGGAGATAGCCCCCGAGAGCCCCGGCGACCTCTTCGACGGGACGGAGATAGACCGGCTCCTCATCATGAACGTCCTCTCGCTCACCGACGAGGAGAAAGAAGAGGTGCGGGCCACCGACCCTCGGGTGCGCGAGATCCTGGAGCGCTGCGAGTCGCTCTCGCCGGAGGAATTGATGCGGCTCTCCGGGGCGATCCGCGAGTTCCGGATGCTGAGGTGAACGGGGAATGGATCCTCTCCGCGGACGGGATGGCGTCGGGGAGCCCGGGTTGAGGCCCGGAAAGCGGGTCTTGCTGCGGCCCGGGCCCGGCGGCGACGTGATGGATTTGGTGCTCTCCGGCAGGGTGGCCAGGGTCGAGGCCGTGGAGCGGGACTACGAAGGCCGGGTCTACGTGGCGGTGACGCTGGAGGACGACCCGGGGAGGGAACTCGGGGAGGACCGGAGCGTCCCCGGTCACCGGTTCTTCTTCTCACCGGAGGAGCTCGTGCCGCTGGAGGAGAACGATCGTGGTCTCTAAGCGCATCCTCGTCGCCGGGGTCGGGAACGTCTTCCTGGGCGACGACGGGTTCGGGGTCGAGGTGGCGAAGCGGCTGGAGGAGCGTGAGCTGCCGGAGGGCGTGGAGGTGGGGGATTTCGGGATCCGGGGGATGGACCTCGTCTACGCTCTTCAGGAAGGCTACGAGGCGATCATCTTCGTCGACGCGGTACCGCGGGGCGGGGAGCCGGGGACGGTCTACCTGATCGAACCGCGGATCGAAGAAGAGGGGGAGGTCGTCCTCGACGCCCACGGGATGGACCCGGTGCGGGTGATGCGGCTGGCACGTGCGATGGGCGCCCCGCCGGCGCGGGTGCTCGTCGTCGGATGCGAGCCGGAGAAGGTCATGGGCGAGGAGGACCCGGAAGAGATGGCGATGGGGCTCAGCGAGCCGGTGGAGGCGGCGCTCCGGGAGGCCGTGGAGATGGTCGAGGCGCTCACGCGCGAGCTGGTCTACGGGGAGAACGTGAGGCGAGGAGGTGAGAGGTGATGAGGGCCAAGCTGATCTTGCTCGGGCTGCTCGCGGGGGCCGCTGCGCTCACGCTGGTCCAGCTCCCGGAGCTTCGGCGCTACCTCAAGATGCGCTCGATGTAGGGAGAGGAGGTGGTCTGAACGGGCGGGACCGCGGCGCAGAGAACGCCCTCCGCCGAGCGGCGGGAGGTCGCGGTGCGCGGGATCGTGCAGGGCGTTGGGTTCAGACCTTTCGTCTACGCGCTGGCCCGGAGATGCGCGCTCTCGGGCTTCGTGCGCAACGACGCCGGAGGCGTCTACATCGAAGCCGAGGGCGCCCCCGAGGCGCTGGAGCGCTTCGTGCGGGAGCTGAGGGAAGAGGCCCCTCCGCTCGCCGAGGTCGAGGCCGTCGCCTGGCGCAGCCTCCCGGTGCGGGGCGAGCGCGGCTTTCGCATCGAGGAGAGCCGCGGGGGCGAGGAGCGCACCGCCCTCGTCTCCCCGGACGTCGCGACCTGTGGGGAGTGCCTCAGAGAGCTCTTCGACCCGGCGGACCGCCGCCACCGCTACCCGTTCACGAACTGCACCGACTGCGGGCCGCGCTTCACGATAACCCTCTCGGTCCCCTACGACCGGGCGGCGACCACGATGGCCCGCTTCACGATGTGTCCGGAGTGCCGCCGGGAGTACGAGGACCCGTCGAACAGGCGCTTCCACGCCCAGCCGAACGCCTGCCCGGTCTGCGGGCCGCGGGTGCGGCTGCTCGACGCGAGTGGGACGGAGGTCGAGGCGGAGGACCCCATCAGGGAGGCCGCGCGGGCGCTGCGGAGCGGGAGGATCGTCGCCGTCAAGGGGCTCGGGGGTTACCATCTGGCCTGCGACCCCTTCGACGAGCGGGCGGTGCGCACCCTCCGGGCGCGCAAGGTGCGCCAGGACAAGCCCTTCGCGCTCATGGCGCGCGACATCACGCAGGCGCGAGGGCTCTGCCGGATCTCACCCGAAGAGGCCGGATTACTCATCTCCCCCGCCCGCCCGATCGTCCTCCTGGAGCGCCTGCGGGGTTGCGGGATCGCGGAGGATGTGGCCCCGCGCCAGAACACTTTAGGCGTCATGCTCGCCTACACTCCGCTGCACCACCTGCTCCTCGACGACGCGGGCATCCCGCTCGTCATGACGAGCGGGAACCTCTCCGACGAGCCGATAGCCTACCGCGACGAGGACGCGCTGGAGCGCCTCTGTGGGGTCGCGGACCTCTTCCTGACCCACGATCGGCCTATACACACGCGCTGCGACGACTCGGTGGTGCGGGTCTTCCGGGGGGAGGTCTACACCATCCGGCGCAGCCGGGGCTACGCGCCGCGGCCGCTTCCGGTTACGCAGGGCTTTTCGAGACCGCTGCTCGCCTGCGGAGGGGAGCTCAAGAGCACCTTCTGCCTCGCCAGAGGAAGCCACGCCTTCATGAGCCATCACATAGGCGACCTGGAGAACTACGAGACGCTGCGCTCCTTCGAGGAGGGGGTCGAGCACTACTGCCGGCTCTTCGACGTGAGACCGGAGCTCATCGTCTACGATCTGCACCCGGAGTACCTCTCGACCAAGTACGCCCGGGAGCTCGAGGAGGAGGGGATGCCCGCGGTCGGCGTCCAGCACCACCGGGCTCACGTCGCGGGCTGCCTGGCGGACAACGGGAGGCCGGCTTCGGAGCGTGTGATCGGGGTGGCCCTGGACGGCACCGGCTACGGGGACGACGGCGCGATCTGGGGCGGAGAGTTCTTCGAGGGTAGCGTCGAGGCGGGCTTCGAACGTCTCGCGCACCTGGAGTACGTCCCGATGCCCGGCGGGGCGGCGGCGGTCAGGGAGCCGTGGCGGATGGCCGTCTCGCACCTCCTCGGGCTCTACGGCGAGGAAGAGACCGCGGGGATGCCGTTCGCGGCGGTGCGGGAGGCGGGCGAGCGCAACGTGCGCCTCCTCGCCCGGATGGTCGAGCGGGGCGTCAACTCCCCGCCCACCTCGAGCGCCGGGCGCCTCTTCGACGCGGTGGCCGCTCTCTGCGGGGTTGCGGGCTCGTGGCGCACCACCTATGAAGGTCAGGCCGCCGTGGAGCTGGAACTGGCCGCTCCCGGTCCGGCGCGGCGGGGCTACCCCTTCCGGCTGCGCGAAGAGGCGGGCGGGTGGGTGGTCGAGACCGAGGAGATTATGCGGGGCGTGGTCGGAGACCTGACGGTGGGCCGGGAGGTGGCGGAGGTCTCGGCGCGTTTCCACCGGACGGTCGCGGAGGTCGTCGTGGCCGTCTGCGGGCGGCTGCGCGAGGAGAGAGGAACGGAGGCGGTCGCCCTCTCCGGAGGGGTCTTCCAGAACATGCTGCTGCTGCGGCAGGCCGTCGGGCTGCTGGAGGAGGAAGGTTTTCCGGTCTACGTTCACCGCAGGGTCCCGGCGAACGACGGAGGGATCTCGCTCGGGCAGGCGGTGCTCGGCGATGCGGTTTGTAGGGAGAGCGAGGGATAGGAGGCGCTATGTGTCTGGGGATACCAGGACGGGTGGTGGAGATCGTCGACGAGGATCTGATGCTGGCCAAGGCCGAGGTCGGTGGGGTGAAGAGGAACATCAACATCGGGCTCGTGCAGGAAGAGGGGCGGAAGGTAGAGGTAGGGGACTGGGTTTTGATCCACGTGGGCTTCGCCCTCTCCAGGATAGACGAGGCGGAGGCGAGCTCCACCCTGAGGGCGCTCGAGGACATCGGCGACGCCTACGAGCAGGAGCTCAGGGAGCTCAAGGCCTCGAGGATCGAGTGATGGAGGAGAAGAACCTGACGCTGCCCGGCTCGTGCACCCTCGACCACGACGGGTGTGTGGTGTGCTCGGACGCGGGAGTTCCAGTGCGTGTCGTCTCCGTCGAGGGGGATGACGCCCTCTGCGAGGACGGGGCCGGAAACCGGGCAGAGATAGCCGTCGACCTGGTCGCCCCGGTGCGGGTGGGCGAGGTTTTGCTCGCGCACGGAGGCGTGGCCATAGGGAGAGTCGAGGAGGCTGAGAAGAAGTGAAGTACTCCCGGGAGTTTCGCAACGCCGATCTCGCGCGGGCGGTGGCGGCGGAGATCGCCGCGATCACCGACCCGAAGAGACACTACAAGATCATGGAGGTCTGCGGTGGGCATACCCACACCATCTACCGCCACGGGATAAAAGACCTCCTGCCCGAGCAGATAGAGCTCGTGCACGGCCCGGGATGTCCGGTGTGCGTGCTTCCGATGGGCCGGGTCGACGACGGCATCAGGATCGCCGAGCGACCCGAGGTCATCTTCACCTGCTTCGGGGACATGATGCGGGTCCCCGGCTCTAAAGGGAACCTCATCGAGATGAAGGCCGAAGGCGCCGACATCCGGATGGTCTACTCGCCTTTGGACGCTTTGCGCCTCGCGCGCGAGAACCCCGAGAGGGAGGTCGTCTTCTTCGCGATAGGCTTCGAGACGACCGCCCCCTCGACCGCGCTCACCCTCAAGCGGGCGAAGAAGGAGGGGATCGAGAACTTCTCGGTCTTCTGCAACCACGTCAACATCATCCCGCCGGTAAGGGCGCTACTCGAGTCCCCGGACCTCAGGCTCGACGCGTTCATCGGCCCCGGGCACGTCTCCACCGTGATCGGGTGCCGCCCCTACGAGTTCATGGCCGCCGACTACGGCACGCCGTGCGTGGTGGCGGGCTTCGAACCGCTGGACATCCTGCAGTCCATCCTCATGATCATGCGCCAGCTCGCCGAGGGGCGCTGCGAGGTCGAGAACCAGTACTCCCGGGTCGTCCCCTGGGAAGGAAACCTGCAGGCTCTTGAGGCCATGGCCGAGGTCTTCGAGCTCCGGCCGTACTTCGAGTGGCGGGGGCTCGGGTTCATCGCCCAGTCGGCGCTCAAGATCTCCGAGGCCTACTCCTATTTCGACGCCGAGATCCGCTACGAGACGCCGGGGGTGCGGGTCGCAGACCCGAAGGCCTGCCAGTGCGGGGAGGTCCTGAAAGGTGTCCTCAAGCCGCACCAGTGCCGGGTCTTCGGGACGGCCTGTACCCCGGAGCATCCCCTCGGAGCTCTGATGGTCTCATCAGAAGGCGCCTGCGCCGCCTACTACAACTTCGGTCGGAAGACCGGTGAGCGGGTGGGGGCGGGAAGATGAGCGGGCAGCGCACACGACCGCGCCTGCGCTTCGACGCCCCGCGCATAGACATGAGCCACGGGGCGGGAGGCAAGGCGACCCACAAGCTGATCGAGGGGCTGCTCCTCCCGGCGCTCGAGAACCCGGCCCTTACCCCCCTCTCCGACGCGGCGGTGCTGCCTTTCGGCGAAGCCCGGCTCGCTCTGACCACCGACTCGTTCGTGGTCCGTCCGCTCTCGTTCCCCGGCGGGTCCATCGGGGAGCTGGCGGTCAACGGTACGGTCAACGACCTGGCTGTCTCCGGGGCCACACCGCTCGCGCTCTCCTCTGCCCTGATCGTCGAGGAGGGGCTTGCCACGGAGGTGCTGGAGCGAGAGGTCGGGGCGATGGCGGCCGCAGCCGAACGGGCCGGGGTCGCGATAGCCGCCGGGGACACCAAGGTCGTCGAGCGGGGCAAGGGGGACGGGCTCTACGTGATCACCACGGGGGTGGGCGTCGCAGACCCGGAGCTGGAGCTGTCGGCGACCTCCGTGCGCCCCGGCGACAGAATCCTCTGCTCCGGAACCCTGGGTGACCACGGGGCGGCGATCCTGATCGCCCGCGGCGACCTCGAGCTCGAGGCGGACATCCTCTCCGACACCCGGCCGTTGACCCCGCTCGTCGAAGCGCTCAAAGGCGCCGCCGGACCTGCCCTGCGCTTCATGCGCGATCCCACGCGCGGCGGGGTTGGGACCGTCCTCAACGAACTCGCCCGCGATTCAGGACTCGGGGTCGTCCTCTGGGAGGAACGCATCCCCATCCGCGAGGTCGTGCAGGGGGCGTGCGAGATTTTAGGCATAGACCCCCTGTACGTCGCCAACGAAGGCAAGCTGCTCGCGGTCGTCGCCCCCGAGGCGGCCGACGCCGCCCTGGAGGCGCTGCGCTCCGTCGAGGGTGGTGAGGAGGCGGAGATCATCGGAGAGATGAAGGAAGAGCCCGCCCGCATGGTCGTGATGCATACCGGATTTGGAGGCACCCGAATGATCGACATGCTCGTCGGCGACCCGCTGCCGAGGATCTGCTGATGCCCCGTCACACCTTGCCGGCGGATGGTAGCGCCCCGGGCGGACCTTACCGGGTGCTCGGCGGGATGTCCGTGGCCGTCAAGGTCCCCGCCGCCAGGACCGAAGGGCAGTTGCTGATCGTCGAGAACACCAACCCGCAGACGGGAGGCCCACCGCGGCACCTGCACCACGCTCAGGAGGAGTGGTTCTACGCCGTCGAGGGAAGCTACGTGATCGAGGTTGGGGACGAGCGCTACGAGCTCGGGCCTGGGGACTCCCTCCTCGCGCCGCGGAAGATGCCTCACGTCTGGGCCCACGTCGGAGATGGAACGGGGCGGCTGCTCATCGCGTTCCGTCCCGCGGGGAGCATGGAGGCGTTCTTCGCGGGGCTGGCGCGCCTGGATGGCGGTTCGCCTCGCGAGGAAGTGCAGGGGCTGTTCCGTGAGCACGGCATGGAGGTGACCGGCCCGCCGCTGCTGGTCGAGTGATCCACGAAGGTGTCCCGTGGAGCCTTGGCGGAAGGCATGATGCCTCATGCGTGCATTGGTCCCTGGTTTGCGAACGTCTTTTGCTCCGCATTCCCCGCCGGTCTACAATCCCCTGCACTGGCAGCCCAACGCGGTTCCGCATGACCGCAGGGAAAGGGATTTTTACTGTATATACGTAATGACAGGTGCACGGCGTAAGGGGAGCCGTTCGACTTGGATCGCACAACGGTGAGATGCCTGGGGTGCGGGCTTGAACTACCGAAGCAGAATCTGCCGGTTACCAGCCGTTACGATGCCTCTGAAGAGTGCTGGCAAT
>JAIMBO010000194.1 GCA_023511405.1 Rubrobacteraceae bacterium | reverse complement strand
CCGGTGGTGATGGTTACGTCCCTGGTCCAGAGCTTCTCCAGATGCAGCGTCGCCGGGGCGCCATGCACGCCCACGTTGGCCACGCGCCCGCCGGGACGGACGAGCTCGGTGCACAGCTCGAAGGTCTCCGGGACGCCGACGGCCTCCACGGCGACGTTGGCCCCGAGGCCGCCGGTCAGCTCCATGACCCTTTCGACCGCGTCCTCCGTGGAGTCGTTGATCGTCACGTCCGCACCGAAGCGCCGGGCCTGCTCGAGGCGGGACTCGGCGAGGTCTATGGTGATGATCCTGCTCGGCCCGTAGAGCCTCGCGGTCAGCACCGCGGCGAGCCCTATGGGGCCGGCCCCCACGATCGCGACCGTATCACCGGGCTCCACGTTCCCGTTCAGCACCCCCACCTCGTAGCCGGTGGGGAGGATGTCCGAGAGGAAGACGACCTGCTCGTCGGAGAGCCCCTCCGGAACCCGGTAGAGGCTGTTGTCCGCGAAGGGGATCCGGACGTACTCGGCCTGGGTCCCGTCCACGAGGTGCCCCAGGATCCAACCGCCTCCCTGCAGGCACTGGCCGTACATCCCCCGCCGGCAGTACTCGCAGCGCCCGCAGGCCGAGATGCAAGATACGAGGACCTTATCCCCTTCCCGGAAGTTCTCCACCCCCGTCCCGGCGTCGACGACCGTGCCGACCGCCTCATGGCCCAGCGTGCGCCCCTCGGCGACCTCGGGGACATCACCCTTGAGGATATGCAGGTCCGTCCCGCAGATGGTCGTGGTGTCTATCCTCACGATCGCGTCCGTCGGACGCTCGATGGCGGGATCCGGCTTCGACTCCCAGCTCTTCTTCCCCGGACCGTGGTAGACGAGCGCTTTCACGTTTGTCCTCCTCTCCGTATCTTTTGCGCCCCAGTCTCGCTCCAGGGTGGAGGGGGGACATGATCAATCGTGACCATCTCGATGAGCCAGGTTGATCATGTTTCGCCTCCCTCCGGGAAGAGAGGGCTCATCCCCGACGGGCGGGTTCATCCTGCGCCCGGCTCCCCCTCTCCACGTCCCGGTAATATTCGCGCCAGATGATCCTGTAGATGCGCACAAGCCGCGGCAGGTCCCTCAGGCCCGGTATCCAGGGGACGAGCAGCAGGACCAGCGAGAGCGCGCCGATGGTGAGCATCGCCGCCAGGTCGGCGCTCGCGGCCCAGACGGTGGTGTACGGTGGTATCTGGTAGAGCAGGGTGTAGAGCCACAACCACGCCTGACCTGGCCAGTTCCCCGTCTCGTTCATGACACCCCACTGGTTGCCCTGGAGGTTGTAGTGGGTGGCGAGGTCGTTGAGCGTCTGTGAGGCGGAGATGAAGAGCAGCGGCCGGGTGTAGTCGGCCTGGTAGAACCTGCCTCCCTCGCTGCCGACGAGACCGTCCAGAGCCCCGCTCATCCCCAGCTTGAGCTCCGCCTCCATCATCGCGAGGACAGGCCCGTAGTCACCGGGAGAGACGTGTATCCTCCCACCGGCGACGCGCGCCCCTTTCGCTGAGAGAGCCCTCTGCAGATTCCTCTCCCACGCACGCCGCTGAGAAGGGCTCGCCGCGTCGTAGGCTTTGATGGCGCGCTCGAGCCGGGGGTTCGTGCGAGCGGCGGTCTTCAGGGGAGAGAGCACGAAGTCGCGCGCCGGGTTGACGGGCACCACGACGCCCGCCCACTTCTGAGGGGAGATGGGACCGAGGGCCTGAACCGAACCCGTACCGTGGTTGTAGGGTGGGCCGTAGGTGGAGATGTCGCTCGTACCGTCGAGGTAGCCGAGCGTGGTTCTGGTGAAGGAGAGCGGGTGCTGCTGGGCGGTACGCTTTATGGTTATCGCCCGCTCGTCCGGCGAGGAGAAGACGATGGCCAGGACGGTCGCCAGGGCGAGGACGCCCAAAACGGCGAAGAAGAACTCCTTGATCAGGTCGGACTCGATCATCGGGTAGCCGCGGTAGTACTCCTGCGGGCTCTGATGTCTTGCGGTCCCCCTCATCTCTCGTCCTCCTTCCGCTCCGCCCGCTGCGACTCCGAAAAGTTCGGCGGGTAAGGATGCACGACCCCGCGCATGCGCACCTGCAGCACATGCCCCGCGACGAGCAACACGATGATCAGCGGGAAGAAGAGGATGTGCAACCCGAGCATCTGCCCGAGGTCGAGCACGTTGAAGAGGCCGCCGAGCCCCACGGCGTTGAACGCGTCCTTCGCGGAGAGCCCGATCCACTGCGCGTCGAAGTTGGTCTGGCTGAGGTAGCCGGTGAAAGCAGCGGGGACCGAGACCAGAAACGCGAGCACGCCGGAGACCCAGGTCCACGCCCGCCCGTCGCGCCAGGCGCCCATGAAGTACTGCGCCCACAGGTGCAAGACCATGCAGAAGAAGAGCTGCACACCCCAGAAGTGCAGGCTGTTGAAGAAGTGCCCGAGCGGGCTCGTGTGCCACCACTGCACCCCTCCGATCACCAGCACTATCCCGGAGAAGAAGATCACGACCAGCGAGGAGAGGGTCAGCACCCCGAGCAGGTAGACCGCCGAGCGGACGTAGGCCGGGAGCCGGTCCGGCAGGAGCTCCTCCGCGGGCAGCCGCTCGCCGAGCACCTGACGGGTGCGCCGGGTCCAGTTCACGGGCGCTCCTCCCGCCG
>JAIMBO010000193.1 GCA_023511405.1 Rubrobacteraceae bacterium | reverse complement strand
GTCTCCTCCCGGAAGACCCCGTCTATGCCCCGGTCGCCGAGGTCATACCCGAGAGCGTTGAGCCGGGTCTGAAGGTCCACCACCTCCCGGCCCCGATCTCCCCTGCGTAGCACCTGCACGGCCCTGATCCAGCCTCCCCCCTGTAGCGAGCCGAAGAGCTCTCCGGACGGGAAAGGGGCCGGGCACCCCGGCGCGGAAGATGCCCGGCCCCCGGAAGACCGCCCGGAAGGGCGGCTCTTCGCCTTCTCTCAGTCCTCCACCACCCCGAGGATGTCGTCGGCATCCAGGATCATGTACTCCTCGCCGTCGAGTTTGATCTCGGTGCCGGAGTACTTGGCGAAGACGACCACGTCTCCCGGGTTGACCTTTACCCCGTCCTCGAACTCGCCGACGGCCACCACCTCGGCGGTCTGCGGCTTCTCCTTGGCCGTGTCGGGGAGCACGATGCCGGATTCGGTCTTCTCCTCGCGCTCGACGAGCTTGACCAGGGCACGCTCACCTAGCGGTTTGAACTTCATCTCTTACCTCCTTCTCCATCTGAGGCTTGCCACCCACGGAGGCCCGGGGAATCTGCGGCCTCCGGATTTCTCAAGCGGAAATTTTAGCCGCAGCGCCCGCGCTGTTCAATCGAGCCCGAGCTGCTCGGAGAGCTGCCGCTTGGGCAGCGCCCCTATGGCCTTCCTCGTCGCCCTGCCGTTCTCGAAGCGTATGATCGTCGGGATGCTCGAGACGTTGTAGCTCATGGCCGCATTCGGATTGTCGTCGACGTTCACCTTGACGAAGCGCACGTCGTCGCGGCTCTCGGAGAACTCTTCCAGCACCGGTGAGACGCGGCGGCAGGGCGCGCACCACGGGGCCCAGAAGTCCACTATGACCGGCTTGTCGCTCTTGAGGACCTCCTCTTCGAAGGTCGAATCGGTTATCTCCTTGACCGCCATGCTCTGCGTGACACCTCCTGTCTTTCGTCTCTCCTCGGGCGAGAGGATTCTAGCACGCCCCCCGAAGCCCCCTACCGCACACTGCCCGCCTCGAAGCTGCCGATGGCCTCGACGCGCACCTCATCGGCGAGCTCTTCGGCCCGACGCGGCTCGAAAACACCTGCCCCGAGGGTCTCCACGTTCGCAGCGGCACACCCGGCGGCCAGTTTTATAGCCTCGGTCTCCGGCAGCCTGCGGTGCAGAAGCCCGGCCAGGAGCCCGGCGAGATAGGCGTCCCCGCTGCCGATGGTCGAGAGCGCTTCGACCTTCGGAGCCCGGGCGCAGAGCACCGTACCATCCATGAATCGGGCGTACGAGTAACCATCGGGCGAGGTTATGCACGCCGCTTGCGCTCCGAGTTCCGAGAGCCGGGTGAGCCCCCTGGGGAAGTCCTCTTCCTCTATGAAGTCGAAGCCGACCACGCTCTCCGCCTCCCCCTGGTTGGGGCTGACGAGCGCCGGGTTCGCCTTGAGCGCCGCCTGGAGGACCGTCGGCGTGGAGTCCACGACCGTGTAGAGCCCCCGTTCCCTCGCCCGGTGCAGCAGATCCACGAGGTACCCGGCCTCCAGATCACGCGGCAGGCTCCCGGCGAAGACGACGGCCGTCGCGTACTCCATCAGGTGCTCGAAGCGTCGGACGAACTCCCGGGCCTCCTCGGGCTTTATCGAAGGGCCGTGCTCGTTTATCTCGGTCTGCGTGCCACCCGTCGGATCGATGAGCGCGGTGGAGGTGCGGGAGTTTCCGGCTATCTCGACCAGATCGAAGGGGATCGCCGCCTCGGAGAGCCCGTCGCGTATGGCGTCCCCGTTGCGCCCGCCGGCGAACCCGGTGACCAGCACCGGCACCCCGAGCCCCCTGAGTCCCCGCGCGACGTTTATACCTTTGCCGCCGGCGAGGGCTATCTCTTCCTGGGCCCTGTGCCGGTGTCCGAGCGTGAGGTTGGGCACGACGAGCGTGCGGTCCACAGCAGCATTCAAGTTCACGGTCAGGATCATGGCGCACCCGTACCCTTCGGTCTCTCTTCCAGAACAGGCCTCATCCCTATCCGAAGATCCCCCGAACTGTATACCATAACTTCTGCCACCAGTGTGCGGCGGCGTATCCGCGTCCGGCGACCAGCGGGCTCCTGCCCACGATCCTGCCGTCGACTTCGACCGTGACCTCACCGAGCTTCTCACCCCTGCGCACCGCGTCCGGGAGCTTCTCGCGCACGTGCACCCTGCGTTCGATCCCGTCCCCTTCACCGACCGTGTAGGAGACGCTACGCCCGGCGAGAAGCTTCACCTTCTCGCCCCTGCGGTACGGAACCCCCACGCTGGCGTACTCCCGGCCAGCCCGCACGAGCACCCTGTGATCGTAGTGCGCGAAGGCGTAGTCGAGGAGGCTGGCCGCGTCCGGGAAACGCTCACCATCGTCGAGCAGCACGACCAGGTAGGACTCGTCGCCGCGCCGCGCCGCGGCGACGAGGCAATCACCGGCCTTCGGCGTGGTGCCGGTCTTGACGCCCTCGGCCCCCGGGTAATCGAAGAGGAGCCGGTTGGTGTTGACGAGCGGTATCTCCCTGCCCCCGACCCGCAACGTGGTGTAGCCCGTCCCGACGATCCGCCGAAAGAGCGGATGACGCCAGGCGACCCGGGTCATCTTCGCCAGGTCGCGGGCGCTGGTGTAGTGCCC
>JAIMBO010000192.1 GCA_023511405.1 Rubrobacteraceae bacterium | reverse complement strand
CCGGAGGCACAGGCACTGGAGGAACTCGGGCGTCAGCTGGATGCGATAGGGTTGGCCGATGAACCGTCGCCGGAGAACCTGAGCGTCATAGCCCAGAAGGCCAAGTCCGGGGCCGTGGGGTATCTGATCCTGCGCTCATTGCCCCGGGCGTACTACTCGCCGTCGAACGTCGGGCATTTCGGGCTCGCGCTCGAGAATTACACGCACTTCACCTCCCCGATCCGGCGCTACGCGGACATCCTGGTCCACCGGGCGCTCTTCGGATGCGGGAGATCGGGAGAGGATTTGTGGGAGATCGCCGAGCACATCTCCGAGAGGGAGTTCCGCAGCATGATCTGCGAGCGCACCGCGGACGAGTACACCCTGATGTGGCTGATGCGCGACCGTGTGGGAGAGACCTTCGAGGGTGTGGTCGTGAGCACGACCTCGTTCGGCCTCTTCGTGGAGCTCGAGAGCGGGGCCACGGGGCTCGTGCACGTGAGCAAGCTCCCTGGATGGTGGGAGCTGGACGAGAGTGGTGTGGTACTCTCCAACGACGAGATAGGGGCCTCGTACAGGGTGGGAGACCGGGTCCTCGTGGAACTGCTCGACGTCTTCCCGCTCTACCAGCGGGCCGAGCTGAGGGTGGTGAAGAGACTGTGACCGACCTTGCACGCAACAAAAAAGCCACGCACGACTTCGACATAGAGGAGACCTACGAGGCCGGAATCCAGCTGACCGGTCCGGAGGTCAAATCCGTTCGCGCCGGGCGGGCCAACCTGCGCGAGAGCTACGCCCGGGTCAGGGACGGTGAGGTGTTTTTGCTCGGGGCGCACATCTCGCCGTACCAGAACGCCACCCACGTCTATCAGAACCCGACCCGCGAGCGCAAGCTGCTGCTGCACAGGAAGGAGATAGACCGCCTCGCCGGCAAACTCAACGAACAGGGCAAGACGCTCATCCCCCTGCGGCTCTACACGAAAAACGGCAGGATCAAGATCGAACTCGCCGTCGCCAGCCGCAAGAAGCTCTACGACAAGCGGCGCGAGATCGCCCGCAAGAGCGCCCAGAGGGAGATCGAACGGGCGATGAAGGAGCGCCTGAGGCGTTGATAGAGGTCTCATCGGTGGTAGAATAGATGTCGTCGATGGGGGCGAGTCTGGCTTCGACGGGAGCGGACAGCGTCCTGTGAGACGAGCCGAGTTCGCCGGAGACTCGTTAAACGCCGGCACCTAAAAATACACGCCAACGACGAACCGGAGATGGCGCTGGCTGCGTAAAGAATACTGACGCAGCCCATCGGACCGGGCGGCCCGCGGCCCGGTATCCGGTGTCAGCTTAGCGGGCTTACCTCGTTCGGCTCTGGCCCGGGGCTGACGGGGGAAACTCAGGAGGGCTAGCCCCTCTGCGGCGCCCCGCCCTCGCAGAGTGAGGCGAAAACGAAGGCGGGTGCGACGCTCGTACAATCTCACGGACGGCGCGCTTCCGGACGCGGGTTCGACTCCCGCCGCCTCCACTCTCGAGGCCCGCCTTCTGGCGGGCCTTTCGTTTTTCTCGTGTGAGGGAAAAAGCGCCATCCCAGCGGCTATAATCCAGCCTCGTGAGCGATCCGAGACCTATAGGCGTTTTCGACTCCGGGGTAGGGGGGCTTACCGTTCTCTCGGACATCAGAGACCGGCTGCCTTACGAGCACACCATCTACTTCGGGGATACCGCCAGGGTCCCCTACGGGCCGCGCGATCCCGCGGAGGTCAGGGGCTTCGCCTTCGAGATCGTGGAGTACCTGGTCGGGTTGAACGTCAAGCTGGTCGTCATCGCCTGCAACACGGCTGCTGCGGCGGCCCTGAAGGATCTGCAGGCCAGCTTCGAGGTTCCGATAGTGGGCGTCATAGAACCCGGGGCGAGGGCAGCGGTGCTCGACACGCGCAACCGGAGGGTGGGTGTGCTCGCCACCAAACTCACGGCGGAGAGCGGAGCCTACCGGAGGGCGATCCACGCGTTGGATGCAGGGATAGAGGTGTACGAACAGGCTGCTCCCGAGTTCGTCCCCATGATAGAGCGTGGTATCGTGGACGGTCCGGAGCTGGAGGAGGTCGCCCGGGGATATCTGGAGCCCCTGATCCGTCGCCGCGTGGATGCGGTCATCCTGGGGTGTACCCATTACCCGCTCATCTCCGCGACCATAAACCGGATCCTGGGACCGGAGGTCCGTCTCATCTCCTCTGCCGGGCAGACGGCGCTGGAGGTGAGGAACATCCTCTCTCGCAGAGGTTATCTGCGTCGGCCGCGCAATCTGGAGGACTTCGGCAGGTCGGTCTACGTTTGCAGCGCCGACCCGGAGGAGTTCGCCAGGCTGGGCAGTCGCTTCCTTGAGGAGAGCATAGAAGTAGTCACACCGGCCTCGGCCCTGCAGCGTACCTGAGGGATCTGGACGTGCCGGTGCGTTTGTTATACTAGGTGGCGGCTTTGGCGGGGCGTGGCGCAGCCTGGTAGCGCACCTGCTTTGGGAGCAGGGGGTCGGAGGTTCAAATCCTCTCGCCCCGACACAGGGGGCGCCACCCGTGCGGGTGTAGCTCAATGGCAGAGCTCCAGCCTTCCAAGCTGGCGATGGGGGTTCGATTCCCCTCACCCGCTCTTGCGCCCGTAGCTCAGGGGACAGAGCAGCGGACTTCTAATCCGCCGG
>JAIMBO010000041.1 GCA_023511405.1 Rubrobacteraceae bacterium | reverse complement strand
TTCTCCGGCGACGGTTCATCGGCCAACCCTATCGCATCCAGCTGACGCCCGAGTTCCTCCAGTGCCTGTGCCTCCGGCCGCTCGTGAACCCGGAAGATCCCACCGGGACGATCCATGATCTCCATCGCCACCCGCTCGTTGGCGAGGATCATGAGCTCCTCGATGAGCTCGCGGGCGGGGCTCGCCCCCCTCATCCTCGCGGAGATCGGCACCCCATCATCGTCGAGCTCGTACTCCGGCTCCCTGCTCTCGAGCTCGAGTTTGCCCCGGACGGCGGCGCGGGTCTTCAGCCGACGTGCAAGCTCGTGCGCCTCGGTGACGAGCCGCGGCTGCTCGATCCGGCCCTCTCCCCGCAGGAAGGCATCCACTCCCTCATACGTGAGACGGGCGTCGCTCGCTATCCTGCTGCGGTAGATGCGACTCTCGCGTACAGCCCCGGAGTGGTCCAGGTCCATCTCGACCGTCACGGCGGCCCGCTCGGCACCGGGGACGAGCGAGCAAACGTCCGCGGAGAGCCGTGCCGGGAGCATCGGCGCGACGCGGCCCGGCAGATAGACGGAATTGCCCCGCCGCGCGGCCTCCCGGTCGAGCGCCCCCTCGGGGTCGACGTAGTGCGTCACGTCGGCGATGTGTACCCACACCCTGTAGCCGTCGGAGGTACGCTCCACCGAGATGGCATCGTCGAAATCCATCGCGTCTTCACCGTCTATGGTGACGGTCGGCAGGGCTCGGAGGTCCTTCCTGCGTTCCGAGAAACCTCGTCCGGCCACCTTCTCGGCCTCCTCCTCGACCCGGCGTGGGAAGCGGGGCGAGGTCCCGATGGAGGCGAACAGAGCCTCGTAGACGTTGCGCGGATCCTCCGAAGTCCCGATGACCCGCACGACCTCACCTCGCAGCGAACGCCTGGTCTCGTGGACGTCGACGAGTACGAGGTCCCCGGCCTCGGCCCCGCGCCGGGCCCGGCGCGCG
Source organism: Rubrobacteraceae bacterium (assembly GCA_023511405.1). Taxonomy (GTDB): domain Bacteria; phylum Actinomycetota; class Rubrobacteria; order Rubrobacterales; family Rubrobacteraceae; genus Rubrobacter_E; species Rubrobacter_E naiadicus. The sequence goes on along the minus strand of JAIMBO010000041.1, from coordinate 19,419 downwards.
ACCAGGACCGGCCGTCGCTCCTCGACGAAGAGCGGGTCGGCGATAGAATACTTCCCCCTTCTGACGAGGACCGCAGGCAGTATCACAGGTCCTCCTCAGAAACCAATCCAGCGTACCTCACGGGCTGAGTCTAACATGACGGACCACACCGGGACTCCGGCCCGAAGCCAAAACAGCGTGCCCGCGGCCCCAAGCACGCAGAGGCCCCGTTGGGCCCGCCGGCCCAAGAGGATGGTTTCAGACCTTGAGGAACCGCCGCACGGAGAGGTAGCTCCCGGCAGCACCTATGATACAACCGAAACCCACCACGACGCCGAGCACCTGGAGCGGATCCACGTAACCCGCGGAGATAGGGAAGAAAGGCAGCGCGTGATGCGACCAACCGACGAAGGCTCTGTTGGCCAGCAGCACGACCACGGCCCCGATGACGGCACCGGTCAGGGACTGCAGCAACCCCTCTATGACGAAAGGTGTCCTCACGAACCCGTCCGAGGCCCCCACCAGCTTCATCACCTCTATCTCTTTGCGCCGGGCGAAGATCGAAAGCCTTATGGCGTTCGAGACCAGAAGGACGCTCGCCAGAAGGAAGAGCCCGGTGGTCAGCCGGAGCGCCCAGATCACGTATCCCGCAACCCGGTCGAGCCGGCGAACCGTCTGCTGAGGATAACTGAGGTCCGAAGAAGAGAAACCCTCGCTCTTGAGCCGCGCGGCGACCCCGGGGGCGGCGGAAGATTTCTTCAGCGTGATCTCGAGTGAGGCCGGAAGAAAGTCGCTACCGAGCCCCCTGTAGACCCGCGGGTTGTCCGAGAACCTCTTCTTGAACCGCTCGTAGGCCTCCTTCTTCGTAACAAGGCGAACCTTCTCGACCTCCGGGTAACCCGCCACGGTCCGGCGCACATCCTCCATCTTCTGCTTCGAGACCCCCTGGGGGAAGAAGGCGTCTATCGTCACCCCACGCTGCAGGGACTCCACGAGCCCCTTGACGTGCGCCCCGAAGAGCAACGCCCCACCGAGCGCCACGGCGCAGATGAAAGTCGTCACCGTCGCGGTCAGGCTCATGAGCAGGTTGGCCCGGATGCCCCCGAAGGCCTCGCGCAGGAAGAAACCCAGGTTTCTACTCACCGGCGTACGCCCCCTTCAGCTGGTCTCGCACGACCCGCCCGTCCTCCAGAGCTATCACCCGCCGGCGCATCGCATCGACCATCTCCCTGTCGTGGGTCGCCACCAGGACCGTGGTGCCGATGCGGTTTATCCGCTCCAGAAGCCGCATCAGCCCCCGGCTCGTCTCGGGGTCCAGGTTCCCGGTGGGCTCGTCGGCGACCAGCACCGGCGGGGAGGAGACCAGCGCCCGGGCTATCGAGACGCGCTGCTGCTCCCCCCCGGAGAGCTCCGCCGGATACTTGTCCTTCTTGGTGGTGAGCCCCACGAGGTCGAGCATCTGGGGAACCTTGGTGCGTATGGCACGCCTGCGGTGTCCGGTGACCTCCATCGCGTAGGCCACGTTCTCCGCCGCCGTCTTGTTGGGGAGCAGCTTGAAGTCCTGGAAGACGCACCCGATGCTCCTGCGATGGCGCGGGATACCCCTCCGCGGGATCCCGGAGAGCTTCACCCCCCGCACGTATATCTCCCCCCGCGTGGGTTCCACCTCCTTGAGGAGCAGGCGCACGACCGTGGACTTCCCGGAACCGCTCGCCCCCACCAGGAAGACGAACTCGCCTTCGCCTATCTCGAAGCTCACGTCGTCCAGCGCGAGGGTGTCCCTGCCGTAGAACTTGGTGACGCTGTCGAACCGGATCATCATCCTCCCAACGCGAGCTCCGGCGAGGTTCCGAGCTGAACGGCGGAGTCCCCCCTCCGAAAACTCCGCCGGACAAGGGCGAAAGATAGCAGCAAAGCGCGCCGCTATCAACCGGAGGGGATGGTGATGGTCCCACGCAAGACGGCGCGGCCCGTCCTCACTTCGACCCCGTCGAGCCGGATGGGGAACGGGAGGTTCCGGATCGGGTAGAAGAAAGAGATACCGGAGAGGATGGCGTCGTTCACCACCCGCGGCAACGAGAGCCCGAACGCGGAGACCCGCGTCGGGGAGAAGACTATCCCTCCATCGCGCACCGCGACCGAGCCTACGACCGACACGGGGACCGAAACCCCGGCCAGCACGGCTTCGCTCCCGATCTCGACCCTCCCCGGCCTGAGGGCGAGGCTCTTGATCGAGACGGCCCTCACCTCGGAGACGGCCATCCGCTTCACCTCATCCTCGGAGAGCGTGATCTTAACGCTCCCCTTCATGGGTTCCCTGCTCACGAGGCGACCGGAGACCAGGCTCCTGAGCACATCCAGCTCGAACGACCCCAGCCGCACCCTGATCCGGCGGGTGTGGATGTTGCCGAAAGCGGCCCCCTCCATCTCTATCGTGCCGGAGGAGAATCTCCCGCCGAGCATGGCGTACGGGGGATCGCTGCGCAGTTTTACCCTGGGAGGCTCGCTCAGGCCCATCCTGGCCTGCAAATCCCGGCTCACCACCCCATCGACCAGCCCCGGAAGGTACGTGTAGGGCCCCGCGGCGATCGCCCCGGCGAGCACCAGCAGGACGAGGATGACCGCGCGGCGGACCCTGCGTCCCTTCCTTACGCCCGTATCAAACAGCGGCCGTACGGCTCTTCAGGTAAGCGTAGATGAAGTCGTCTATCTCCCCGTCCAGCACCCGCTCCACGTCCCCTCTCTCGAGCCCCGTGCGATGGTCCTTGACCATCTTGTAGGGGTGCAGGACGTACGAGCGTATCTGAGAGCCCCACTCGATATCCGCCTTCTCGCCGCTCTGGGCGGCTATCTCACGCTCCCTCTTCTCGCGTTCGAGCTCGAGCAGCCTCGCTTTGAGCACCCGCATCGCCGTCTCCCGGTTCTGGTGCTGGCTGCGCTCGTTCTGGCACTGGACGACGATCCCGGTCGGAAGATGCGTGATGCGCACCGCCGAGTCCGTCTTGTTCACGTGCTGCCCGCCCGCCCCCGAGGACCGGTAGGTGTCTACCTTGAGATCCTTCTCGTCGATGTCCAGCTCGACCTCGCCCTCCACCGCCGGCGCGACCGCCACCGAGGCGAAGCTCGTGTGCCGCCTGCGGCTCGCGTCGAAGGGGCTTATGCGCACGAGCCGGTGTACGCCCCTCTCGGCCGAGAGCAGCCCGAAGACGAACTCCCCCCTGACCGTGAAGGTCGCGCTCTTTATGCCGGCCTCTTCCCCTTCGGTGTACTCTATGACCTCGAGATCGAAGCCACGCCGCTCGGCCCACCGACGGTACATCCGGGCGAGCATCTCCGCCCAGTCCTGCGAGTCGACCCCCCCAGCGCCGGAGTTTATCGTGAGGATGGCATCTCCCTCGTCGTACTCCCCGGAGAAGAGCTGCGCCACCTCCTGCTCCTCCAGTACCTGCTCAACCCGCCTCAGCTCGCCCGAGACCTCCGCCAGAAACTCCCCATCCTCCTCGCCGGCGAGCTCCAGCAACTCCCCGGCATCGGAGAGCCTCCTGCGCAGATCATCTAGGAGTTCGAGACGGTCCTGGATCCTGGAGAAACGCGACGAGATCTCACGCGCCCGTCCGGGATCGTCCCAGAAATCGGGCCGGTTCATCTCACGGGCGAGCCTCCCGGCCTCCTCGCGCATCTCCCCGACGTCGAAGTACCCCTCCAGGTCGGAGAGCCGCGCTTCGAGCTCCGCCAGCTTCTCTTCGGCCTCAGGCATCAGCCTTCCACCCTCAGCGGCGGCGCTCCGGGCATGCCGTGACACTTCTTGTACTTCTTGCCGGATCCGCAGGGGCACGGGTCGTTGCGTCCGATCTTCTGCTCCGCGCGCCTCGGGCTCCTCTGCTGCGGGGCTGCGGGTTCCTCCTCTCCACCTCCGCTGTAGGAGAGCTGCTCGAGGTCGGACTCGGTTACCTGCACGTTCTCGACCCGGTAGATGTAGGTGACGTAGTCTTCCTTGAGAGCCCGCTCCATCTGGCGGAACAGCTCGTAGCCCTCGCGCTTGTACTCGACCAGCGGGTCGCGCTGCCCGAGACCGCGCCAGCCGATCCCTTCCCGCAGATAATCCATGTCGTAGAGGTGCTCGCGCCAGCGCTGGTCGACGATCGAGAGCAGCGTCCTGCGCTCGGCTTCCTCGAAGCTGTCTATGCCGTCGGCGCGCTCGAGCCCGAGCCGCTCGAGCTCGGCCGTACGCTCCTCCCACTCCCGCTTGCGCTCTTCGAGCCGCTCCCGGGCATCGGCGAGCACCAGCTCGCGCAGATCCTCCGTCGTGGCCTCCTCGGGGTCCAGAACCCCGAAGTCCACCGAGACCGGATAGAAGCGCCGGAGCTCGCGCTCGAGCCCCTCGAGATCCCAGTCCTCCGGGTAGGAGTTGGCCGGGGCGTGAGACTCTATGACGTCCGAGAGCACCTCCTCGACGTAGCCCATCGTGTCGACCTCGCCGCCCATCAGGATCTCACGGCGGATCGCGTAGATCACCTCGCGCTGCTTGTTGAGCACGTCGTCGTACTCGAGGATGCGCTTGCGCGCCTGGAAGTTCTGGCTCTCGACCTGCTCCTGCGCCCGCCGCACCGAGCCGGAGACCATCCCGGCCTCGAGCGGCACGTCCTCCTCGAGCCCGATGCGGCTTATGATGTTCTGCATCCGCTCGCCCCCGAAGAGCCTGAGGAGGTCGTCCTCGAAGGAGAGGTAGAACCGCGACTCTCCGGGGTCACCCTGGCGTCCGGAGCGCCCCCGGAGCTGGTCGTCTATCCGGCGCGCCTCGTGCCGCTCGGTGCCGAGCACGTAGAGGCCGCCGAGGTTGACCACCTTCAAAGACTCGAGCGTGCGCCCCTCGAGCATCTCCCGTTCGATCGTCGGGTACTTCTGCATGATCTCCTGCGCGAGGCGCTCGTGCTCTTCGGTCCACTCCTCGGTCCCCTCCTCGGAACCGCCGAGCTTTATGTCGGTGCCGCGCCCGGCCATGTTGGTGGCTATCGTCACCGCGCCGAGCTTCCCGGCCTCGGCGATGATCTCGGCCTCCCGCTCGTGGTGCTTGGCGTTGAGCACGTTGTGCGGGATGCCCCGCTGCTTGAGCAGCTTCGAGAGGTGCTCGGAGACCTCGACGGAGACGGTGCCGACGAGGACCGGCTGCCCCTTTTTGTGCCGCTCGACGATGTCCTCCACGACCGCCTTGTACTTGGCCTTCTTTGTCTTGTAGACGAGGTCGTCCTTGTCCACCCGGATCATCGGACGGTGGGTCGGGATCGAGGCGACCTCCATCTTGTAGATGTGCATGAACTCGTCGGCCTCGGTCGCGGCCGTGCCGGTCATACCGGCGAGCTTCTCGTACTGGCGGAAGTAGTTCTGGATGGTTATCGTGGCGACCGTCTGGTTCTCTTCCTTGATCGGAACGCCCTCTTTGGCCTCTATGGCCTGGTGCAGCCCCTCGGAGTAGCGCCGGCCCTCCAGGATGCGCCCGGTGAACTCGTCGACGATGAGGACCTCCCCGTCGCGGACGATGTACTCGTCGTCGCGCTTGAAAAGGGTGTGCGCCCGGAGGGCCTGCTGCAGGTGGTTGACCAGATTGGCGTTCACGTCGTCGTAGAGGTTGTCTATCCCGAGCGCCTTCTCGACCTTCGCGACCCCCTGCTCGGTCGGGGCGACCTGCTGCTTCTTCTCGTCCACCTCGTAGTCCTCACCCTCCTTGAGGGTGGGGACGATCGCGGCGAACCTGTAGTAGGTGTCGGCGGCGCTCTCGGGCACCCCGCTTATGATGAGGGGGGTGCGGGCCTCGTCGATCAGGATGGAGTCCACCTCGTCGACGATGGCGTACTTGAGCTCGCGCTGCACGAGCTGATCGGGCGAGGTCGCGAGGTTGTCCCTCAGGTAGTCGAAGCCGAACTGGGTGTTGGTCCCGTAGGTGACGTCGGCGGCGTAGGCTTCCTTGCGCTCGTCGAAGTCCATCCACTCCTGGATCACCCCGACCCTGAGCCCGAGGAACTCGTAGAGGGGCCCCATCCATTCTGCGTCGCGCCGGGCGAGGTAGTCGTTGACGGTCACAAGGTGCACGCCCTCGCCGGTGAGCGCGTTGAGATAGACTGGCATCGTCGCGGCGAGCGTCTTCCCCTCGCCGGTCTTCATCTCGGCGATCTTGCCCTGGTGCAGTACGATACCGCCCATCACCTGCACGTCGAACGGCCTCATCCCGAGCGTCCTCTTGGCGGCCTCCCGCACCACGGCGAAAGCCTCGTAGAGGAGGTCGTCGAGCGTCTCGCCCTCCGCGAGACGCTCGCGGAACTCGTCGGTCTTCGACCGCAGCTCCTCGTCGGTGAGCTTCTCGAGGGACGGTTCGAGCGCGGAGATCTCCTCCACGTCCCGCCAGAGGGCCTTCACCTTGCGGCCCTCGCCCATCCTCAGTATCTTCGTCAAGAGATTCGCCACGTCGCCTTACACCTCGCCGGAAGCTTTCGAGCCAGAGCTTATTTTATCGCGCGGGCTCGATGAGGCCGTAGTTCCCGTCGCGCCGCCGGTAGACCACGTTTATCTCCCCGGTCTCGGCGCTGGTGAACACGTAGAAGTCGTGGTCCAGCAGCTCCATCTGCAGCGCCGCCTCCTCGGGGCTCATCGGCTTCATCTGAAACTGCTTGGTCCTGACTATTTTAGCCTCTATCTCGTCTTCGTCCTGCGGGACCTTCGCCTCCTCCTGAGGCTTCTGGGATCCCCCCTTCTTGATCTGACCGTGCCAGCGGTCGATCTGCCTTCCCCTGTAGCGCCTGACCTGCCGCTCGAGCTTGTCGCTCATCAAATCTATCGAGGCGTACATGTCCGGGGAGGCACCCCGGGCCCTGAGCACGGCCCCGTTTATGAAGAGCGTCGTCTCCGCCACCTCCGGCTCGGGTATCGACGGGTTGCGCTCGTGGATGAGCTCGACCTCGGCCCGCGCCGCGCTGCGCTCGTCGTCGAAGAACTTGCTCAGGCGGGAGACCTTCTCCCGGGCGTAGTCCTCGAGTGCCTCCGTGACGGAGATGTTGCGCCCCTTGATCGTTATCTCCACCTGCTCCCTCCTTTCCCCTAGAGGAGCGTCCTGCAGACGCTCAAGGCATGGACCTGCTCCGCTCCGGCTTCGAGCAGCGCTGCGGCACAAGCACTCATGGTGGCACCGGTGGTGAACACGTCGTCGACCAGCAGGACCCTCCCCACCACGGCCTCCCGGGCCCCGAACGCGCCCCTGACGTTCGCCCACCGCTCGCGGCCCGAGAGATCGACCTGATCCCTGGTCCTCCTCACAACCACAAGTTTATCCGATACGGGTGTGTTTATCCTCCGTGCGAGCGCCCGGGCGATCACCCACGACTGGTTGAACCCTCGCTTCCTCAGCCGCGAGCGGTGCAGGGGCACGGGGACGATGAGATCGAACCTCCCCTCGACGAGCCCGGTGAGGAGCGGGGCCAGGACCCGTTCGACGGCCCCGAAATACGCCTGATACTTGAGGGTGTGTACGAGCTCCTTCCCCACACCCTCGTAGACCAGGGCGGAGCGCGCCCTCTCGAACGCGTAATCCAGGCCCCTGCATCGCCCGCACACCGGCGTCGCGAAGGTGGAAGGCGCCCCACATCGCTCGCACAGAGGCCCCGAGATCAGGGGGAGCCGCTCGAAGCACCCGCGGCAGAGGACGTCCCTGGCCCGCTCACCGCACCCGACGCAGCGCTGCGGGTAGAAGAGATCCGCCAGGGCCTGCAGGTAGGGCTCGAACCCTCCCATCTCATCCAGGATAGCGATTCAGAAGCTTATGCTCTTCGGGGGGAGCACCACGCCGGGGTTTATCCTTATCCCCTGATCCAGGACGTTCCCCTCCCCGACGACCGAGTTGGCCCCGAGGACCGAGAGCCCGCGCACTATCGCCTGTCGGCACACCCGCGCACCGGGGCCGATTATCGAACCCCGCACGACGGCACCGGGCTCCACCTCAGCTCCCGCCAGGAGGATGCTCCCCTCCACGACGGCCCCGCTGCCGATCCTGCATCCTTCGCCGATGGCGCTCCTTCCACCGATGGTCGCCCCCCTCCCGACCTTGCAGCCGGGTGCGATCGAGACCGGAGGCAAGAGCTTCACGTTCTTCGCGAGCTGCACCGACTCGTCCACGTCCAGGTATGCGAAGCCGTCGTCAGCCCCGACCGCACCGGAGAGCACGTCGTAGGAGGCCGCGAGGTAGCTCCTCGGCGTCCCGATGTCCTTCCAGTAAGCACTCGAGACGTACGCCCGCAGCCTCCCCTGCTCCTGCAGCCGGGGGAAGATCTCCCGCTCTATGGAGACCTCCCGGCCACGCGGGATCATCCGGAAGACCTCCGGCTCGAGCACGTAGATTCCGGCGTTCACCAGGTTGGTCGTGATCTCGTCGTAGGCCGGCTTCTCGATGAAACGCCGGACGAGCATCTCGTGGTCCACCTCGACGAGCCCGTAGGCCGAAGGATCCTCGACGGTCGTGAGCGTGATCGTGGCGAGGGCGTCCGTGCTCCTGTGGGCCTCTATGGCCTCCCTGAGGTTCAGCCCGGAGAGAACGTCCCCGTTTACCGCCACGATGGTCCCCCCGTCGAGGTACTGCTCGGCGTTCTTGAGTCCCCCCGCCGTCCCGAGCGGCCGCTTCTCCACCGCGTAGTCCACACGGAAGTCCTTCAGATCCTCCCGTCCGGCGAAGTACTCCTGGATCGGGTCCGGCAGATACCCGAGCGAGAGCACCGCTCCGTCTATCCCGCCGGAGCGCAGAAAGTCGACCATGTACCCCATGAAGGGCTCGTTGCGCAGCGGCACGAGCGCCTTGGGGATGTCATATGTGATGGGACGCAGACGCGTCCCCAGCCCTCCAACCAGTACTACTGCCTGCATGATGATGCAGCTTACAACATACCGGCGGCCCTGGCCACCGCCGAGAGGGGTGCTATGCCCACGAAGAAGACGAACGTGAGGAAGGCGAGCGTGTGTACGGCGAGGCGCAGGCCCGCCGGCTCACCTTTCTTCACCACCTCGGAGGAGACCGGCTCCTCGAGCAACATCCCCCTGACTATCCCGAAATAGTACGGAACGGAGATCACCGTGCTCACCACCAGGGCCCCAACCGTCACGTAGGTCAGCACGGACCCCGAGCCGGCACCGGAGAGGATGACCCACAGCTTGCCCCAGAACCCCGAGAGCGGCGGTATCCCGACCAGAGCGGCCATGAACACGAACATGCTCGCCGCCAGCCCCGGCCGGGTCCTCACGAGGCCGTTGAAGCTCTTCGCTTCCTCCCCGACGATATCCACCACGAGAAAAGCCCCGAGGTTCATCACCGCGTAGGCGGCAGCGTAGATCATCACCGCCTGCACGGCCTCCGCCCTGGCGTTCCCCTGCCAGGCCGCGAACGCGGTGAGCACGTACCCCGAGTGTGCGACAGAGCTGTAGGCGAGCATCCTGCGGACGTTCGTCTGGCGCAAAGCCGGCAGGTTCCCGGCGAACATCGTCACGATCGCGATCACCGCCAGCACCGCCGTCCAGACGGGAGCCTCCCCGGGGGCCCCCTCGGTCAGCACCCGGAGGAAGACGGCGAAGGTGGCCATCTTCGGGGCAACCGAGAGGAAGGCCGCCGCCGTCGCCGGCGCCCCCTGGTAGGCGTCCGGGGTCCAGAAATGGAACGGCGCGGCGGAGACCTTGAAGGCGAAGCCGCTGATGAGCAGCAGAAGCCCGAGCAGCGCCGCCGGCTGCTGCGGCCCGGAGAAAGTCTTCGCCACGTCGGGCAGCGAGGCGGATCCGGTCGTACCGTAGATCAGGACGATCCCGTAGAGCAGCACGGAGGAGGCCACCGCCCCGGTTATGATGTACTTCATCGCCCCCTCGGGGCTCTCCCTCCTGCGACGGTCGAACGCCACGAGGGCGTAGGAGGGGATCGTGGAGAGCTCGAGCGCGAGGAAGACGCCGAAGAGGTCCCGCATCGAGACCAGGAGCGTCGCCCCCAGCATCACCGAGAGGATGAGCACCAGATACTCCGTCGCATCCCCCGCACTCCGGGCCCAGCCCAAACAGGCCACGACGGTGAAAAACGCGCACCCGGCGACGAGCAGCTCGAAGTAGAGCGCGAACCCGTCGACCACGTACCCGCCGCCGAAGAACGTCCCGTGGAACCCGCTCGCGAACATCCACGTGGCCGCCGCGAAGACCGCCGCGGCGCCGGCGGCCGCGAGCCCTCCGACCACGCGCACCGAGCCCGGCAGGAAGACGCCCACCATCAGGACCACCAGCAGGAAAACAGCCCCGATGATCTCGGGCAAGAGCGCAACGAGGGACTCTGCAGAGTAGGGCACGCTAGCCACCTCCTATGACAGTCAGCACGCTCTGGACCGCATGATGCTGAACCACCACCAGCAGCCCGGGGAAGAACCCGATCAGGACCAGCAACGCGGCCAGCGGGAAGATGGCCGTCATCTCGAGCGGCGTGGCATCCTGTATCGCCTCGTACGCCGGGTTCTTTATGGGGCCGAAGATCACCCGCGCGAGCATGTACAGGAAGTAGAAGGCCCCCGTGACGATCCCGAGCGCCGCGAGGACGGCCTGTACGGGATGCGCGTCGTACCCACCGAGGAGCGTCATGAACTCCGAGGAGAAGACCGCAAGCCCCGGCAGTCCCATGGCGGCCAGCGAACCTATCGCGAAGAGTGACGCGGCCCACGGCATCCTTCCCACAAGCCCTCCGAGCTGGGAGATCTCGCGGGTGCCGGTGCGCGCCTGGAAGATCCCCACCACCACGAACAAAAGCGCCGAGTAGAGCCCGTGGGTGAACTGCTGCAGCACCGCTCCGTTGTATCCCACGGTGTTCACCGCGGAAGCCCCGAGCAGGATGAACCCGAGCGTCGCCAGCGACGAGTAGGAGACGAGCGCCTTCAGATCCGGCTGCATGAACCCGACGAAGGCTCCATAGAGTATGTTTACCACCGCCAGGATCGCGATGTACGGCAAAAACGGATGCACCCCCTGCGGCAGGAGCGGGATCGCGACCCGCAAGAGCCCGTAGGTCCCGAGCTTCGGCAGTATCCCAGAGAGCACCACGTTGGTCGAGGTCGGGCTGGAGAGGTAGACGTCGAGGAGCCACCCGTGCAGCGGCACGGCCGGCACCTTGATCAGGAGCCCGAGCACTATCGGGGCGGCGACCGCCACCTGGGCGGCCCGCGAGAGCCCCCCTCCACCTTCGAGGGCGGAGAAGGAGAAACTCCCGGCCAGGATGCCGAACGCCAGAAATCCCGCGAGCATTATCGTGCTCCCGAGGAACGTGTAGAGGAAGAACTTTATCGCCGCGGCCCTCCGGTTTTCGTCCCCCCACGCACCCACCAGCAGATACATCGGGAGCAGCGTCAGCTCGAAGAACACGTAGAAGAGAACGAGATCCTGCGCGGCGAAGACCCCGAGCATCCCCACCTCGGCGACGAACAGCAGCGCGAAGTACTGCCTCAGGTTCCGGCGCACGTCCCACGCCGCCACCACCGCGATGAGCGTGAGCAGCGCCGTCAGCAGGAACATCCCGAACCCTATGCCGTCGAGCCCGACCCGGTAGCCGATGTTCAGGGAGGAGACCCAGGTGACGTTCTGGGTGAGAGCCGGCGCACCCAGATCGTGCCGGTAGACGAAGTAGACGTAGAGCGCGAGCGCGAGCGGAACGGCCGCGACCGCGGCCGCGATGGCGCGCACCCTCCTCTCCTCGAACTCCTTCGGCAAAAGCAGCATCAGCAGGGCGCCGAGCAGCGGGATGAATATCGTTACCGTCGTGATCACAGCCTGGACCCCACCGCAGCAGCCGCCAGCCCGAACGCCACGAGCACGATGACGGCGATGAACGAGTACTGCGCGCTCGCGAGCACCGCCACCGCGAAAGCCCCGAAGAGTATGAAGAGCGCGTAGTTCTGAGCTCCGCCGGTCTGAAGCGAGCGCAGCTTCTCGCCGGCCCATCCCGCGCCCCTGCCAAAGCCGCTCACCAAGCCACCAACCTCCCGCAGATCGAAGTCACGCACCGCCCGTCCGAGGGCTTTGGCCGGACGGACGAAGAGCCTGTCGTAACAGAGGTCGAAGTACCAACCGTTGAGGAGGAAGTCGTGAACCACCGGCAACCTCCTCCCGAGCGCCTCGGCCCACTGAGGCCGCGCCAGCACGAACACGTACGCGAGCCACAGCCCGACGAGCGCGAAGAGAACCGAGATGCCTGCCAGCACGAAGCTGAACAGCCCCGGGTTCGCGTGCGTCATGCTCTGCACGAACCGGTCGGGGCGCACGAAGTCCCCGAAGACGTCCTTCACGGGCAGCCCGAACCCCTTGGGGATACCGACCCAGCCAGCGACCACCGACAGAAAAGCCAGTATCACGACCGGCACGCGCATTATCACGGGAACCTCGCTCGCCTTGCGCGCGTCTTCGCTGCGCGGCTCCCCGTGGAAGCAGATGAAGATCCCCCGGAAGATGTAGAACGCGGTCAGCCCCACCGTAAGAAGGGCCAGGGCGAAGAGCACGTAGTGCCCTCCCTCGTAAGCCGCCGCTATCACAGCGTCCTTACTCCAGAACCCGCTGAACGGGAAGACCCCGGCGAGCGCGAGACCGGCTATCACGAAAGCCCAGTAGGTGACCGGCATCCTGCTCTTCAGTCCACCCATCACCCGCATGTCAGAGCTGCCGGCCACGGCGTACCCCAGGTTCGCCGCGAGCAGGAACAGAAGCGACTTGAAGAGCGCGTGGGTGTAGATGTGGAAGACACCGGCCGTGAAGGCCCCGACGCCGAGCCCGAGCATCACGTACCCGAACTGCGAGATCGTCGAGTAAGCGATTATCTGCTTTATGTCCTTCTGCACCAGCGCCATCGTCGCCGCCATGAACGCGGTGAACGCCCCGACTATCGCGACGACCTCCATCGCCGTAGGGCTCTGGACGAAGATGTCGTAGGTGCGCGAGATCACGTAGACGCCGGTGACGATCATCGCCGCCGCGTGGATCAGGGCCGAGAGCGGGGTCGGACCCTGCATGGCGTTCGAGAGCCACACGTGCAGCGGGAACTGCGCGCTCTTGCCCGTCGCCCCGAGCAGAACCAGGAGAAGTCCGATGGTGAGCGCCGTCTGCCCGATGATCCCGGCCTTCGCCGCCTCGGCTATACCGGAGAAGGAGGTCGTCCCCGTCTCGCGCCAGAAGACCATGATCCCGATAAAGAGCGCCGCGTCGGCCACCCGGTTGACGATGAAAGCCTTCTGCGCCGCGTAGGTCGCCGCCGGACGCTCGAAGTAGAAGCCGTGGATCAGATAAGAGGTCCCGCCGACGAGCTCCCAGAAGAAGTACGCCTGGATGAAGTTCGGAGAGACGACGAGCCCGAGCATCGAACCGGTGAAGATGCTCACCACCGCGTAGTACCAGGCGAACCGGGGATGACCCGCCATGTACCCGCCGGAGAAGAGCTGCACCATCAGGCTCACGAAACACACGATCACGAGCATGACCGCCGTCCAGTGCCCGATCTGCACGCCCATCGGGAACGTCGCGTTCTCCCCGAGTCCTATCCAGGGCACAGAGAAAGAGATCTGGCCCCCGCTCGCGGGCAGCACCCCGGCGACCCACAGAAGCGCGAAGACGGAGAAGACGAGCGAGATCGTGACGGCAAGTATCGAGACGTACTGGGCGTTCTCCTTCAGGCGCCGCCCGAGGAAGACGCACGCGAGAAAGGACATGAAAGGCAGCCCGACTATGGCCGCGATGATGAGCTGCGATCCCGCCGTGTTCAACTCTTCCGCTTCCTCCCTAGCCCTTCATGGAATCGATCTCGTCTATGTTGACCGTCCTGCGCGTCCTGAAGACCGCGATCACTATGGCGAGCCCGACGGCGACCTCGGCGGCGGCTATGGCGATCACGACGACAGCATAGCCGCTGCCGGCCCCGTGCGCCTTCGGCAGGTAGTCCGAGAAGGCCACCAGCGTGAGGTTGACCGCGTTTATCATCAGCTCGACGCACATGAACACGACGATCGCGTTGCGCCGGATCGTCACCCCCCACGCCCCGAGGGCGAACATGAGCGCCGCGACTATCAGGTAGGCCTGAAGCGGTATCACGCCCTCACTCACCCCCCCTCTCCGTCGGCCGTTCGGGCCTGCGACGGCTTATCACTATCGCGGCGACGGTGGCCACGAGGAGCAGCACCGAAGACACCTCGAACAGAAGCCCGAAGATCTGCGGCGCCCCGCCGGTGCCGACCAGTATCCTGCCGAGCTGGGCGACCAGCCGGGGCCCGTGGCCCGGTGAGGTCCCACCCCAGTCCTGCTCCAGGAAGACGTAGATGAGGATGGCCGCGACCCCCGCCGCAACCACGAAACCTCCCCACACCTGCCTGTTGAGGATCATCCGGAAGCGCCTGGCCTGCGGCTTCTGGGTGAACATGATCCCGAAGAGGATGACCACCGTGACGGCCCCGACGTAGATGAGCACCTGCAGCGCGGCGAGCGCCGGCGAGTGCAGCATCACGTAGAACCCGGCTACGCCCAGGAAGGCCCCGGCCATGAACAGCGCCGAGTGGACGACGCTGCGGCTGATGACGACCCCGAAGGCCGAGAGCAGCGTTATGCAGGCCAGGACCGCGAATGCCGCTATCAAGCCGCCTCTTCCTCCTTGCCGGCGGCCTTCTTCTTCGCCGCGGCCTTCCCCTTCGATCCTCCCCTGACCGGCCGCTTCTTCTTAACCTGCGGCTTGGGATCCACCGTCGGGTCGACCGGCCGCTCTCCGAACTGCCGGGCGAGCTCGAGCCGGCTGTAGGCCTGCACCTCGAACTCCTCGGTGTGGTAGATGCAGTTGACCGGACACACCTCGACGCACAGCGAGCAGTACATGCACCGCGAGTCGTCGATCATGAACCCCACGGCGAACGGCTTGGGTTTGCCCGAGCCGTCGAAATCGCGCTTGGTCTGGTCGATCGAGATGCAGTGGTCCGGGCAGATCCTCATGCACTGCAGGCAGGCGATGCACCGGTCCATGTCCACCGTGAGCATCCCGCGCGAGCGCTCGGGCATCTGGCGCTTGTACTCGGGATACTGACGGGTGATCTTCTTCGAGAGGAGGTGCTTGAGGGTTATCCCCATCCCCTTCAGAGTTCCCTGTCCGATCTGTGGCATCGCCAACGACCTCCTCTAACCGACTATCAACGTCCCCGCGGCAGTGACCAGAAGCCACACCAGCGAGAGCGGCACCAGAACCTTCCAGCCGAGATCCATCAGCTGGTCCATCCGGAAACGGGGCACGCTCCAGCGGACCCACTGCAGCGTGAACATGACCAGAGCGGTCTTGAGCCCGAACCAGATCCAGTCGAAGTTCCCCAGGTCCAGAAACTCGAACGGCGGCTGCCACCCACCGAGGAAGAGCGTCACCGTGATCGCGGACATCAGCCCCATCGAGGCGAACTCGGAGGCCTGGATCATGGCCCAAGTCATCCCGGAATACTCTATCTGGTAGCCGCCCACGATCTCGCTCTCCCCCTCCGGCAGGTCGAAGGGCACCCGCTTGACCTCCGCGATCGAAGCGATGTAGAAGACCGCGAACATCGGCAGCTGCGACCAGATGTACCAGTGCCAGAATCCTCCGGCCTGTTTGTCCACCACTTCGGAGAGCGAGAGGCTGCCGGTGAGGATTATCGTCCCGAGCAGGCTGAGGATGAGCGGCACCTCGTAGGAGATCATCTGCGCCGCGCCCCGCAGGGCTCCGAGCAGCGAGAAGTTGGAGTGGCTCCCGTAACCGGCCATTATCACCCCGAGAGCCCCGATGGAGGTGGTCGAAACCACGAACAGAAGCCCTATGTTCAGGTTCGTGACCACCGCCTTCGGCGCGAAGGGGACCACCATCCAGATCACGGCCGCCGGGACGAACATCGCTATGGGAGCGGCGAGGAACACCCAGCGGTCCGCCTTCCCGGGTGCGACGTTCTCCTTGACGAACAGCTTTATCACGTCCGCCGCGGGCTGCAGGAGCCCCCGGAACCCCGTGCGGTTGGGCCCGTAGCGGAGCTGGATGTAACCCGCCACCTTGCGCTCGGCGAGCGTGAGGATCGCCGCGGTGTTGAGCGTGAGCACGACGATCACGAGGAACGAGATGATGAACCGCCAGGGCTCCTGGTCGAGCGCGTTCACGAAGGCGCCCATCCTACTTGTCCCATCCCCCGGAGACCGGGTCGATGAGCCCCATTATCGGCATGATGTCCGGCAGGTAGTGCCCCGGCACGATCTCCTGCAGCATCTGCATGTTGACGAAGCTCGGGTCGCGGTAGTGCACCCGGTAGGGAACGTCGGTGCCGTCGGAGACGACGTGCACGGCGAACTCCCCGCGCGGACCTTCCACCCGCCCGAAGCCCTCGCCCTCCGGTGGCCTGAGCCTCCGCCCGAGGTCGGCCATGACCTCCCCCTCGGGCATCTTCTCGAGGACCTGCTTGATGATCCTCATGCTCTGGTAGCACTCCTTGACCCGCACCCGGTAGGAGGCCTCGACGTCCCCGGCCTCGTCCGTCACGACGTCGAACTCTACGTTCGGATACCAGCTGTAGGGATAGTCGCGCCGTACGTCGAAGTCGACGCCGGTGCACCGCAGGGGCGGACCGGTGAGCCCGATCTCGAGCGCCTTCTGCTGGGTGAGCTTGCCCACCCCCCTCGTGCGGGCGACGAAGATCTCGTTCCCCTCTATCAGGTCTATGAAGTCGCGCTTGAAGCTCGCTTCGAGGCTCTCGATGTAGTTCCAGATCCTCTCTTCCATCCCCTCGGGGAGATCTGCCTTCACACCCCCGATGCGGATGTAGTGGAACATCATCCGGGCCCCGGTTATCGCCTCGAAGATGTCCTGTATGCGCTCCCGCTCGCGGAAGGCATACAGTATCGGGCTGAATGCCCCCAGCTCGAGCAGCAGGAACCCTATCGAGGGGATGTGGCTCGCGAGCCGCATCAGCTCGCTCATGAGAACCCTTATCGCCTCGGCCCGCGGCGGGACCTCGACGTCCATGAGATCCTCCACCGCCATGCAGTAGCCGTGCTCGTTGTGGATGTTGGCCAGATAATCCAGCCTGTCGGTGAGCGGGATGACCGCCGGGTAGAGCCTGTTCTCGGCTATCTTCTCCTGGCAACGGTGCAGATAACCCATCACCGGGTCGCACCGCACCACCGTCTCACCGTCGAGTTCGAGTACGAGCCGCAATAGCCCGTGCATCGAGGGATGCTGCGGGCCCATGTTCATGTCCATCGTCTCGAGCCCGAACTCGTCCCTGATGTCCGGCCGGGCGAGCCTGCCGCTCTCCCGACCACCCGGGACGACGGTCTCCGCGCGGCGTCTCTCTTCTTCCTTCAGCATTATCGCAACCCCTCGAAAGTGCGTTTGGTGCTTATCTCGAAGCTCTTCAGCAACGGGTGGTGGTCGAAGTGGTCCTGCCAGGTGTAGACCCTCCTAAGGTCCGGGTGCCCCTTGAAGGCTATCCCGAACATGTCGTAGGCCTCCCGCTCGTGCCAGTTGGCGGTGGGATAGATGCCGGTGACGCTCTCTATGACCGGCTCCTCACCTTCGAGCGTGGTCTTGACCCGAACACGCCCTCCGCGCAGATCGAGGAGCTCGTAGGTGAGATCGAAGTGCCCCCGCCGGTCCACGACCGTGATGAACGAGAGATGCATTATCCCAAGCACATCCCGCGCCACCGTGAGCACCCGCGGAACCAGCTCGGGCTCGACCACAATCCTGACCACGTCCTCTTCGATCCCGCTCTCCTGGAGCTCCGCGTGCTCCCGAAAACCCTCCAGGTAGCGTTCGAGCCTCTCCTGCAGATCACCCTCCGGCAGACTTACGGTCATCTTCAGGCTCCCTCCCCATCGCCAGCCGGCGCATCCTTCCCCTGGTCCGCCGCTTTGCGCGCCTTCTCCTGCGCCCGGAGCTTCTTCTTCGCCTCCGGAGGGATCCAACCCACGTCCGTCATGCTCTTCGGCGGCATCCCTTTGCGCTCGAAGACGTAGGTGCGCTTGAGCGGCCTTATCCCGGGAAGCCGCGCCGCCTTGCCCTCGCTGATGTTCCTGTACTCACGCTCGGGGAGGTACTCCATGACGTTGCCCTCCTCGTCCACCAGCGCCGGACGCGGTTTCTTCTCGTAGCCCACCTGCCGCTCGCGCTCTATCTTCTTCTGCAGCGTCATGATCCCGAAGATGAGCGCCTCGGGCCGCGGCGGACACCCCGGTACGTACACGTCCACCGGGATCACCCGGTCCGCCCCCATCAAGACCGAATAGCCCTCCAGAAAAGGCCCGCCGCTTATCGCGCAGGCCCCCATCGCTATCACCCACTTGGGCTCGGCCATCTGCTCGTAGAGCCTCGTCATCCGCTCGGCCATCTTGGTCGAGACGGTGCCCGAGACGATCATCACGTCAGCCTGCCGCGGAGACGCCACGAAGAACCCGGCCCCGAAGCGGTCGAGGTCGTTGTGCGCCATCCCCGTGGACATCATCTCTATCGCACAACAGGCGAGCCCGAACTGGAGCGGCCAAAGCGAGTTCTTGCGCGCCCAGTTGAAGAGCCTGTCGGTCGTAGTAGTAAGGATGTTGGGTTCCTCGAACTGCTGCATCACACCCACTTGAGGGCCCCCTTCTTCCAGGCATACACCAGCCCGGCGGCGAGGATCACCACGAACACGACCATCTCCACGAACCCGTAGACGCCCAGCGTCCGGTAGATCACCGCCCACGGATACAGAAACGCCGTCTCGACGTCGAAGATCAGAAAAAGCAGCGCGAAGACGTAGTAGCGCACCGGGAACGGCCTCCACGGGTCCGTCACGCTCAACTCACCCGTCTCGTAGACGTTGCTCTTCGCCTTCGAGCGTCGGCTGGGCGAGATGAGCCGCGCCACCATCAGAACCACCGCCACGAAACCCGCCACCAGCAGCATGAACAGCCCCACGTACAGATACAGCACCCCGTAGGACATCTGCTGCTGTACCAGCGCTAACGCCACACAACCCCTTTCTGCCCTCGGAACTGTTCTGAATATACCTGTGAAACAATCAACTTTCAAGTGGATACTAATCGTAGCAAAAGCTCAGTTTATGGATACTTTGGTTGCTTTCCGAGGATCTGAACGAACTGGACGAGCATCTGACGGTAGGTCTCCAGGGAGCTGGAGACGACGTACTCGTCGGGGCCGTGGTGGCCGCCTCCGATCGGGCCGAACTCGACGCCGGGGACGCCGGCGCGTTGGAAGTACACGATATCCGAAGCGCCGTGTCGTCCGACGCTCACCGGGTTGGCGCGGTAGTGGCGGGTGACGACCTCGCGCAGGGCGCGCACGAATGGGTTGCCGCGCGAGACGTAGGTGGGCTCGCGCGAGAAGAGTACCTCGACCCGGGCGGGCAGGTCTATCGAACGGAT
>JAIMBO010000040.1 GCA_023511405.1 Rubrobacteraceae bacterium | reverse complement strand
CGGCCTTCATGGTCTTCCTCGGGAGCTGGGCCTCGGGCTACTTCATCCTCACGGTCAACGCCTGGATGCAGAACCCGATAAGCTACCGCACCCTCCCCGACGGCAACCTCGCGCTCGTCCACTTCTGGAAGCTCTTCCTGAACCCCTGGATGTTCCACCAGTACATCCACGTGATGGGCGGGGCCGTCGTCACCGCCTCCTTCGCGATGGCCGGGATCGGAGCATTCTACCTGCTCTCCCGTCGCGACGTGCAGTTCGGCAAGCTCTTCGTGACGCTCGGGGTCATCGCCGGGCTCGCCTCCTCGCTGTGGATGATCTACCCGAGCGGGGACATGGAGTCCGCGGCGCTGGCAGAGAAGCAGCCCATAAAGCTCGCCGCGGCCGAGGGCCTCTTCCACACCGAGAAGGGGGCATCGCTCACGATCATCGGACAGCCCAACCTGCAGACGATGCGTATAGACAACCCGATCGAGCTGCCCAAGATCCTGAGCTTTCTCTCCTACCGGTCGTTCGAGGCGACGGTGAAAGGGCTCGAGGCGTTCCCGCGCAACCTCTGGCCCAACGTACCGCTCGTCTACTACAGCTACCACATCATGGTGGGGCTGGGGACCATCTTCGCCGCGGTCATGCTGCTCGCGGCCCTGTTGCTCTGGCGCGGGAGGCTCTTCCGCTCGCGCAGGATGCTCTGGCTCCTTTTGCTCATAATGCCCTTCCCGTTCATCACCAACACGGTCGGCTGGGTCGTCGCCGAGTCCGGGCGGCAGCCCTGGATCATCTACGGCGTCATGAAGACCGCCCAGGGGGCGTCCCGGCTGGTCAACGCCGGTAACGTCTACTTCACGATCGCGGGGCTCGCGGGGCTGTTCCTGCTCCTGAGCGTCCTCTACGTGATCGTGGTGCTCAAGGAGGTCCACCAGGGACCCGAGGCTCCGCAGAGCGAGGACGTCGAAAGACTCGAGAAGGAGATAAGGGAGATAATCCCCGGGCGGAGGGCGCTGCAGGAGCGCAGGAGGGAGGAGCCCATCGAGAGTGGACGAGAGGAGAAGGTAAGGGGGTAGCGGTGCAGACGATCTGGTTCATCTTCATAGCCTTCATCCTCACCATGTACGTCCTGCTCGACGGCTTCGACCTCGGGGCCGGCGCGATCTATCCCTTCGTGGCCAAGGACGACAAGGAGCGCCGGGCGGTGCAGCGGGCCATCCTGCCGATGTGGGATGGTAACGAGACCTGGCTGGTCGCCGCCGGTGGGGGGCTCTTCCTCTCGTTCCCACTGCTCTACTCGGCGAGCATGAGCGGTTTCTACCTCGCCGTCTTCGTCGTACTGTGGCTCCTGATCCTGCGGGGGGTCGGGCTCGAGATGCGACATCTCCTCGACAACGATCTCTGGCGTTCGTTCTGGGACGGCGTTTTCTTCCTCGGCAGCTTGCTGCTGCCGTTCTTCTTCGGTGTGGCGCTCGCGAACGTGATGCGCGGCGTCCCCATAGGGCGGGGCGGGAAGTACTTCTTCCAGTCGCTGTGGACCGATCCTCTGCACCCCTTGAGCAAGAACCCCGGCATCCTCGACTGGTACACGGTAATGATCGGGCTCCTCGCGCTCTGCGCGGTGATCCTGCACGGAACCACCTACCTGACGATGAAGACCACCGGAGGGCTTCGCAACAGCAGCAGGATCTTCGCCGGGGCCTTCTGGGTGGCCACCGTCGGGCTCACGGCGCTCGCCACGCCGCTCACCTTCTACCTGCTGCCGCAGCGCCTCTCCCACTTCGAGAACGCTCCCTGGGGTTTGGTGTTCCCCGCGGCGGCGATCGCGGGCATCCTGACGGTGGGGTACGCCCTGGCGAAGGGGCGTGACGGGCTCTCCTTCGGCGGCTCGTGCGCGTACATCGCGGGGATGATGTCCTCGACGGCCTTCGCGATCTACCCCAAGGTACTGCCCGCCGTCGACCCCTCCCGCAGCCTGACGATCTACAACGCCTCCGCCCCGCACCACAGCCTGGTGGTCGGCCTGATCGCCTGGGGGCTCGGGCTGCTCCTCGCCTGCATCTACTTCGCGATCATCTACCGGATGTTCCGCGGGAGGGTCGAGGTCTAGCCTGCTTCTCCGGCCCTCTCCTCGAGCCTGACGAAGACCTCGTCGAAGGAAGGGGTGTGCACGTCGGCGGCGAGGACCTCCGCCCCTTGCAGGGCCCGGAAGACCTCCGGCAGCACGGGGTCCGCATCGTCGACGATGAGGCGGATGATCGTCTTCGTCTTGCCGCCGGCGGAGAACCTGTTTATGTCCGAGACGTGACCGAGGCGTTCGAGAGCCTGCAGGTACCCTCCGGCCCGACCGATGTCTCCTCCGAGCTCCAGGCGCACTATCTCGCCGCCGAAGGCCTGGCGCAGCAGCTCCCGGGGGGTTCCGGCGGCGATCATCCTTCCCCCCGAGAGCAGCCCGACCCGATCACAGCGGCCGGCTTCCTCTACGTACTGGGTGCTCACGATGATCGCCTTCCCCTCGTCGCGCAGGGCCTCGAAGCGCTCCCAGAGCTTGTTGCGCAGGATGGGGTCCAGGTTCGCCGTGGGCTCGTCCACGAACATCAGCTCCGGCCGGTGTACCATCGCGGCGGCGAGCTGGAGCCTCCGCTGCATCCCCCCGGAGACGTTCGCCGCCCGTCGCCTGCGGGCGTCCCAGAGCTCGACGAACTGCAGCACCTCACGCACGCGCCTGCGCCGCTCGCGCAACCCCAGGCCGTATATCCCGGCGATGAAGCTGAGGTTGCGTCTCACGGAGAGCTGGGGGTAGAGGACGAACCCCTGCGGCATGAAGCCGATCCGGCGCCGCTCGTCCGGTCCGAAGCTCGCCGGGTCTTCTCCGAAGAGGCGCACCCCGCCCCCGCTCGGCGGGTAGTACCCGGTGAGGGTTCGGATCAGGGTGCTCTTGCCCGAGCCGGAGGGGCCGATGAGCCCGAAGATCTCCCCACTCTCGACCGCGAGGTCTACCTTCTGCAGCACGGCGTTGCGCCCGAAACGCTTGGAGAGGTTCTCCGCCTCGACCACCGGCACGGCTTTCAGACCTTCCTGCGCCGCAGCAGGGAGAGCGCCAGCGCGAGAGGGATGAGCGTCAGGGCCACGAGCGCCGCGAGATCCCGGACCGAGAACCACCGTCCGTCGAGCAGCGCGCTCTGCATCGCGTCTATGCCGTAGGTCGAGGGCAGGACGTAGGAGACGGCGCGGGCCGGACCGCTTATCATGTGGAACGGGAAGAGGAACCCGGCGAAGAAGACGCTCCCGATGAGGACGAGCATCGAGATCTCGACGGCCTGTATCTCCCTCCTGACCAGGACCGAGAGCAGAAGCCCGAGCGCGACCGAGGAGAGTGCGACCAGCACCATCGAGGCCGCGAGGCTCTCGAGCGCCCTCGTGCTCACGGGCAGGTGCAGGTACCAGATGAGGGCGGCGGCGACCACCGCGTTCGCCGCGAGCGCACTCAGGACGTAGGCGAGGAATTTCCCGAAGAGGAGCTCCGAGTCCCTGAGCGGGGAGACGTCGAAGAGTTCCTTCGACCCGCCCAGGTACTCCCGGACGATCGCGAGCGAGGCCAGGCTGAGCGCGACGTGCTGCACCAGGAGCGAGAGCACGCCGGGCGCGTAGTACTGCACGATCGTCGGCTGG
This sequence comes from Rubrobacteraceae bacterium, assembly GCA_023511405.1. Classification (GTDB taxonomy): domain Bacteria; phylum Actinomycetota; class Rubrobacteria; order Rubrobacterales; family Rubrobacteraceae; genus Rubrobacter_E; species Rubrobacter_E naiadicus. The sequence goes on along the minus strand of JAIMBO010000040.1, from coordinate 17,131 downwards.
AAGCGGGCGACGTTCTTCAGGTCCAGCCTGAGCGGGGAGACCAAAAGCTTCGCCGAGACGTCGGGTGGTATCCGGGAGGTGGCCCGCCGCAGCAGCGAGAGCTGCTCATCGAGCCTGGAGAGCGTTCCGTTCTCCTTCGCCTTTTGAGCCTGATGTTCGAGGCGTTGTACCCGGCCCAGGAGCTTCTCGGTGCTGCGCACCTGCCTCAGGGCCCCGGCGACCCTGTCGTGCAGCCCGTCGGGGGCTATCCCTTCGATCACCTTCAGCGTACCCTCGAGGTCGCTCAGGGTTGAGCGGAGCTGGTTCGTGGTGCGGCGGGTCTGGGGGGAGGACAGGGTCCGTTCCAGGCTCCGGGCCTCTTCGAGCTCCGTGCTCAGCGCGTCGAGGTTGCCGCGTGAGGAGCGCAGGGCGCTCAGCTCGTCCGAGAGGAGCCTCCTGACGAAGAGCCGGTTCAGGCTCTGGACCAGGGCGCTCGCACGGCTCGGGACCACGTAGCCGAAGAGCTCGTTCTGCGAGCGGTAGCGGACCTTCAGCGTGGCGTGCTTACCGCTCCGTATGCGGTCGAGCGGCCTCGGCGGGACGACGACCACCCCGTCGAGCTTGCCGTTTCTCAGCAGCTGCTCGGCCCGGCCCTCGTCTTGCGTCACGAGCGCGACGTCGACCCGGGACTCGAACCGTTTCCGAAGTTCTTCGAAGAGCTTGGCCCCCGGACTTCCAGGCTCCACGACGACTGCCACCCGCGGCTTGCCGAGGGTGAAGTGGAAGCTCAGGGCGAAGACCACCATGATCAGGACCGGCCCCGCCAACAGCACCGCGAGGAGCCTGGGCTGGCGCAGGAGCATCCCGACCTCCTTGGAGGTCACCGCGCCAAGGCGCAACCGAGAGTCACCCAGGTGCCGGAGGCGGCCCATACACCCGCATGATAACCCTGCCCGCCGGCTGCGGATGGATTTTCGGGTCAGCCCTCGGTGAACCTGTAGCCTGCGCCGCGCACCGTCTGTACGTAGCGGGGGTTCTTGGGGTCGGGCTCTATCTTGTGGCGGATGTGCTGGATGTGCACGTCGGCGGCGCGGGCCTCGCCGAAGAATTCCCCGCCCCACAGATGGCGCATGATCTGCTCACGGGTGTAGACCCTGCCGGGGTGTGAGGCGAGCAGCGCCAGGAGATCGAACTCCTTCGCCGTGAGCTCGACCGGTTCTCCATCCGCGGTGACCAGCCGACGCGAGAGGTCTATCTCCAGGCCGGGGAAGACGAGCCGGTGGACGTCGTCTTCGGGGCCGGAGGAGTGGCGGTCCATCTCCCGGCGCCTGAGCTGCGCCCGGACCCGGCTCACGAGCTGTCGGGGCGAGAAGGGCTTGGTGACGTAGTCGTCCGCCCCGACCTCGAGCCCCACCACGACGCTCGTCTCGTCGTCCCGGACGCTGAGCATGATTATGGGCACCTCGCTCTCGGCGCGCACCCGGCGGCAGAGCTCGACCCCGTCCATGCCCGGGAGCATGATGTCCAGGATCATCAGGTCACACCGGCCGCCCTCGTGCAGGTACTCCAGGGCCGACTCGCCGTCTCTGAACTCCTCGGTCTCGAGGCGTTCCCTCTGCAGGGCACGCACCACCACGTCCCTCACCGCCGGGTCGTCCTCGACTATGAGAACCTTTTGCATCCACCATCCCGCTGGTCTTCGTGGAACATACGGTTTCGAGGATTGTAGCCGGAAAAGCCCGCCCACACTACGGCGGGGGCAGGCTGAGGGTCACCACGGTCCCGCGGTTCTCCTCGGAGGAGATCTCTATCCGGCCGCCCATCGCCTCCACGTTCTCCTTGCAGATCGAGAGGCCGAGCCCGAATCCCTCGGTGTTCCCTGACCCTCTGTAGAACCGCTCGAAGACGTGCGGCAGGTCCTCGTCTCTTATCCCCTCGCCTTCGTCCTCGACGCTCACGGAGCGTCCTCGCAGGCGCAGCGTGACCACGTCTCCCCTGCTGGAGTGTTTGATCGCGTTCTGCAGCAGGATGAGCAGCGAGTGTTCGAGACGTTCTGCGTCGGCGAGCACCGGCTCTGCTTCGCCGGTGAGCGTGAGATCGATACCCATCCTCTCCGCTAGCGGGGAGATCTGGGAGAGCACCGAGCGTGCGGTTTCTTCGAGGTCCGTCCTTCTCAGCTTCGGGCGGTCCGCCTCGAAGCCGGTGCGGGCCATCCTGAGCAGGGTGTCGGAGAGCTGCTGCATCTTGCGACTCTCGTTGAAGATGTGGTTCAACAGCCGACGCCGTACGGTGGGGTCCTCGTCGTCGCCCGAGAGCAGCAGCTCGGCGGCGCCGACTATCGTGGTGATCGGGGTCTTCAGCGTGTGGGCGGCGTTGGCTATGAACCGCTGCTGGTTGACCTCGAGCCTGCGTCCTTCGGAGAGATCCTGCATCACGACGAGGGCGCCCCCGCCGTCTCCGTAGAAGCCGGAGATGTGTACGACGTTGACCCGCATGAAGGTCTCCCCGTCCTGCACCATCGCCTCGATGCGCTCTTCGCTTCCGGCGCACCGGGCTATCGCTTCCCTGAGATCGAAATCCTCCCAGGGGTCGGGTACGGTTCCTGCGTCGGTGTCCAGCACCCGGCGGGCCGCCCGGTTGGCGAACGTGATCTTCCCGTCGGAGGTCGCGGCGAGCACGCCCTCGCTCAGGTTGTCGAGTATGGTTCTCAGGTTCTCTTCTCCACGCCTGAGGGTCTCGAAAGATTCCTCGAGCCTGTCGGCCATCTCGTTGAAGGTCCTGGCGAGCTCGCCCAGCTCGTCGCCGTGGTCCGGAACCAGCCGGTAGGAGAGGTCCCCGCCCGCTATCGAGCGCGCGCCGAGCGCGAGGCGCTCGACCCTGCGGCCCATGACCGTGGCGAGGAGCAGCGCCACGCCCCCGCTCGCGATGAGCGAGATGAGGGCCGCCTCGAGCGAGCTGCGCAGCAGGATCTGGTCGAAGGTGCTCTCGAAGCCGCCGGTGGCGAGCACCACGCCGCCTTCGAGCCGGTCCCGGTAGAAGATCGGGGTGACGGCCACGTCGTAGCCCTCGATCTCCTGGAAGAGCCGCTTCCCGGAGGCCGCCGTGCGGATGAGGGTTGCAGGGGCCTCGAAGTCCGCTTTCCCCTCGCTCGCCACGACGTTTCCCGCACGGTTGACCACGAGGACCTTCGTCTCCCCCGGGCGTGCATAGAGGTTGATGGTCCGGTGCAGGAGCCGGTTCGGGCGGGCAGGAAGGTGGGAGGCGTTTTTCTTCTCGCTGAGCATGGCGTGCCACTGGCCTCCGGTATTGCCGGTTATGGCGTCCGCCGTGGCGGCGGCCTGCGCCAGCGTGACTTTCCTGGCGTGCTCGGCGACCCGGCGTTGGATCGTGGGCAACCCGTACAGCAGCAACACCCCGACCGAGAGCACGACAGCCAGGGAGACCAGAAGCGTCAGAGAGATCCTGAACCCGAGCCGCATGAAACGATTTTAACGGAACCGGACCGATTGCCACTTCTCACAGACTTTTACCGAAACTTTACCGAAAGCTAACCCTTCCTTACGGAAGGTTAAGCCAGCGGGAGGAGAATGGTACCGAGAAGGAGCTGGCGTCATGGAGGGTTTCGTTTGAGACCCTTTGGAGGCGGGTTTTGAGGATGAAGGAGATCAGCCTCCCGGCGATGCTGCTCGGATGGGCCGTCGCGGTGGTCTGCGGGGGGGTGCTGGAGCGCCTGCTGCGGGCGCTCTACGTCGCCGTTACGGGTGTCGCGCCGGCATCCGGGGGCTTCTCAGCGGCCGTGGTGGTGGTCGCGCTCGTCGCCGGGTTTCTGGCTTATCTCGCCGGTGGTTTCGCGGCCAGCAGGCTGGCGCCGCGCCGGGGCGGCCTCAACGGCGCGATGTGTGCCGTCCTTGGGCTCGTACTGGGGGTGATCCTGGCGCTCATACTCTCAGGCTTCGGGCGATACTTCATCGGGGCCGTGGCCCTCCCGCCGGTGAGCTTCGGGCTCTCCGGGAGGGAACTTCTGGCGGCGCTGGGCCTCTTCCTGGCCGATCTCTTCGGCGGGTACGTGGGGGGGAAGCTCGGCGAGCCGCCGTTCCCCAACGTGATCCGGCGCTAGATGGCACGTGCCCGGGGGCTGTGGTAGGAATGTCTTTCGGGCGGCCATGATCAGGATTCTAGACCACACGGCGGACGTGGGCTTCGAGGCCGCGGCCGAGAGCCTTGAGGGGCTGTTCCTCGAGGCCATGCGGGGTGTGTTGCTCCTGATGTTCGAGCGGCCTCCACAGGGCGGCGGATGCCTGCGCACCGTCGAGCTGGAGGGGCCGGACCTCGAGGTGCTGCTCGTGCGGTGGCTGAGCGAGCTGTTGTACCTGGTCCAGGAGGAGGGTTTCGTCCCCGCCGACGGTTCCCTCCGGCTCGACATGGAGGATTGCTCTCTCCGGGCCCGGCTTCGCGGGAGCGCGCTGGACGTCGAGGAGCAGGGCTGGATCGGTGAGATCAAGAGCGTCACCTTCCACGGGCTCGAGATCAGGCAGGAGGGTGACACCTGGAGCTGTCGGGTGATATTCGACGTTTGAGGAGGTTGCGATGAACTTCGAGCGGCTCTCCGAGAACAGGTACCGGATACCGCGCGAGGGCGCGATGCGGGTCGAAGCCGTCTTCTACGCTTCGGAGAGTATCCTCTCGGATCTCGCCGCCGAAGACTACGCTTCCCTGAAGCAGCTCGAGAACGTGGCCACGCTCCCGGGGATCGTCGGGCCGGCGCTGGCGATGCCGGACGTCCACTGGGGGTACGGCTTCCCCATCGGTGGGGTCGCGGCCTTCGAAACGGGGGGAGAGGGCGTGGTGAGCCCCGGCGGGGTCGGCTTCGACATCAACTGCGGGGTGAGGCTCCTGGTCTCGGACCTCGAGCGCGAGGATCTCGTGCCCCGGGCCCGCGAGCTGGCGGACGCCCTCTTTGCGGCCGTGCCCTCCGGCGTGGGGAGGGGCAGGAGAGACCTGGGGCTCGGCCGCAGGGAGCTCTCCGCCATCCTGCACGAGGGGCCGCGGGCTCTGGTGGACCGCGGCTACACGGATCCGGCCGACCTCGAGAACGTCGAGTCCCGGGGCATGCTGCCGGGGGCGGATCCTGAGGCGGTCTCGGAGCGGGCCTACAAACGCGGGGCTTCCCAGCTCGGGACGCTGGGCTCGGGGAACCACTTCCTCGAGGTACAGTACGTCGACGAGGTCTACGACCGGGAGGCGGCCCCGGCGTTCGGCCTGCAGGAGGGGAGGGTGACGGTCCTCATCCACTCCGGGTCGCGCGGGCTCGGGCACCAGGTCTGCCAGGACTACGTGGAGCGCTTCCTCGATGTGGCCCCGAAGTACGGCATCGAACTGGTCGACAGGCAGCTCGCGGCGGCGCCCATAGACAGCCCGGAGGGGCGCTCCTACCTGGGGGCCATGGCGGCCGCGGCCAACTTCGCCTTCGCGAATCGCCAGCTCATAACCCACCACGTACGCCGGGCTTTCGAGAGAACCGGCTTCGGCGGGTCCCTGCGCGTCCTCTACGACCTGGCGCACAACAACGCGAAGTTCGAGAAGCACGGGGGAAGGAGGGTTCTGGTGCACCGCAAGGGCGCGACCCGGGCTTTCGGCCCGGGAAACCCCGAGCTCCCGGAGCGCTACCGCTCCTGCGGGCAGCCCGTTCTCGTGCCCGGCGACATGGGGCGCTACTCTTTCGTGCTCGCCGGGACCGAGGGTGCGATGCGCGAGACTTTCGGGTCGAGCGCGCACGGGGCCGGGCGCAGGATGAGCCGCCGCCGGGCCAAAAAGGCGGCGCGGGGCCGTGATCTCATAGGGGAGCTGGAGAGACGCGGCATCCTGGTGCGCGCGGCGGGACGCGCCACCGTCGACGAGGAGATGTCCGAGGCCTACAAGGACGCGGCCGAGGTGGTGGAGGTCACCGACGCGGCGGGCATCGGGAAGAAGGTGGCCCGCCTGAGGCCCATGATCGTGGTGAAGGGATGACCACGGGCCCCAGGCGTAGCCCGGCGCGGGTGGAGCCTAGCGGTGGTGCGAAAGCCCGCGCCCCGCGGTCTCGAACCTGTAGACGGTCGTCGAGGTGAAGGTGTCCCCGGCCCGCAGCACCGTCGAGGGGAAGCCCGGTTGGTTCGGTGAGTCGGGGAAGTGCTGGGTCTCGAGCGTGAACCCGTCGGTCTGCCGGTAGGTCCTGCCGCCGGTGCCCACCAGATCCCCGACGAGGAAGTTCCCCGTGTAGAACTGCACGCCGGGCTGGTCGGTGTAGGTGAGGAGGACCCTCCCGCTGCGCGGATCTTCGGCGACAGCGATCAACCGCATTCCCGAGCCGTTCAGCACGAAGTTGTGGTCGAAGCCGTGGGCTATGGTTATCTGGGGGTCACCGTCGCGGATGTCGCGCCCGATGGGCTTCATCCTGCGGAAGTCGAACGGTGTGCTGGCGACGGGAGCGAGCTCTCCGGTTGGGATAAGGTTCTCGTCTATCGGCGTGTAGCGGTCGGCGTTGATCCTGAGCAGCTGGTCGTAGACGTCCCCTGAGCCTTCCCCGGCCAGGTTGAAGTAGGTGTGGTTGGTCAGGTTTATGACCGTGTCGGTCTCCGAGATGTTCTTCGCCTCGTAGTTTATGTAGAGCGCGTTCTCCCGGGTGAGCCTGTAGGTCACCGTCGCCCGGATCTGACCGGGGAACCCGTTGAAGTCGGGAGGGAAGGTGTGGCTCAGGGCCAGCTCCACGTAATCCTTCCCCTTCCCGGTGCTTGCGTCCCACACCTTGGTGTTCCAGGAGTCGGGCCCGCCGTGCAGCGTGTTGGAGCCGTCGTTCTGCGGCAGGTGGTAGGTCTTGCCGTCGAGCGTGAACTCGCCGTTGGCGATCCTGTTGGCATACTGACCGATGATCGCCCCGAAGTACGTGTCCCCCGAACCTCCCTCGGCCGGCCAGGGCTGGTTCTCGAAGTCGTTGACATAGTCCTCGAGCTTCGGAAAGCCCAAAGCCACGTTCTCGACCCTCCCCGCCCGGTCCGGCACCCAGATGGACTGTACCACCCCGCCGTAGTTCGAGATCCTGACCGTCATCCGCCGACCGCTGGTGAGCGTGTACAGATAGACGTCCTCGCCGTGCGCGCTCCCCCAGAGCTCCCGGCTTACGCCGAGGCTCCCCCCGTGATGGTGCCCGCCTCCGTGCCGGGGCGCAGCCGATCCCTTGCGCGCCGCCTCCGCCGGGGTGCCGGCCGCGAGAAACGCCGCACCGGCGAGCCCTACGCTTCCAGCCTTGAGAAACTCACCCCGGCTCATGCCGGACGGTCCAGACCCGCTGCCGCTCTCCATCTCTTCTCCTTTCCCCTGATCTCCTGCCATGCAACATTAGAACACAGTGAACTCCGCGAATCAAACAATACACAACAGAATCCTCAGCCCCGCACCCGCGAACCCCCGCCGGCAGGGCGTATTTTGAGGGAGTGAGTGCTGTTAAAGGGCATATGGTGTTGTTTTTTGTTGAAAGATGTGATTCAATGCAAACCGGTTCTCACCGATGGGGGAACGAAGGAAGGGGGAGATGATGAGCGTTGAGGGTGGGTTGTGGAGGAGGAGGTTCAGCAGGAGGGGTTTTCTCAAGCTCGGTGGTGCCGGGATCACCGGGATGGCTCTGTTCGGGGGAGCTGGAAGGGCCGGGGCGGCTACCACGGGTGATGTTCTGCGGGTCGAGGCGTCGAGGAAGGGGCCGCGCATCCCGCGGACGCTGTATGGGGTGTTCTTCGAGGAGATCAACTTCGCCGGTGACGGGGGGCTGTACGGGGAGCTGATTCGCAACCGGAGCTTCGACGAGGATCCGGACGAGCCGGTCCACTGGTCGCTGGTGAGGGACGGGGGTGCGCGGGGAGGGATGGCGCTCGATCCCGACGAGCCGCTCAACGAGGCGCACCAGCGTTCGCTCAGGGTGGACGTGCGGGATCTCGGTCGGCGGGGCAGACTTGGGGTTGCGAACGAGGGTTACTGGGGCGTGCCGGTCAGGCGGGGCATGACCTACACCGCGCGCATCTTCGCGCGGGCCACGGCCGGTTTCCGCGGGCCGCTAGAAGTTGCGGTGGAGAGTCCGGATGGCGGGGTCGTCTACGCGCGCGGGACGACCGGACGGTTGGGGGAGAACTGGAGCATGCACACCGTGAGGATGGGTGTGCGGGGGGCGCCGCGGCCGACCTCGGGGGCGAGGCTCGTCGTATATGCCGGGGGCCGAGAGAGAGAAAATCCGGCGGGGCAATCTTTCTGGCTCGGGTATGTATCGCTCTTCCCGCCCACCTGCCGGCGAGAAGAGAACGGCAACCGGGTGGACCTGATGCACAGGCTTGAGGCCCTGAGCCCGGGTTTCCTGCGGTTTCCCGGCGGGAACTATCTCGAAGGACAGACGATCGAGAGCCGCTTCGACTGGGAGAAGAGCATCGGGCCCCCCTGGGAGCGTCCCGGGCACCAGAACACCGCCTGGGGATACTGGTCCGACGACGGGCTCGGGCTGCTCGAGTATCTGCAGCTCGCCGAGGATCTCGGGGCCACGCCGATCCTCTGCGTGTGGGCGGGGTACACGCTCGATCACACGGTCGTGCCGCGCGAGGAACTCGGGCCCTACGTGCAGAGTGCGCTGGACGAGATAGAGTACGCCACCGGGCCCACCAGCAGCAGGTGGGGGGCCCGGCGGGCTGCGGACGGGCACCCCGAGCCCTTCGACCTCAGGTACGTCGAGGTCGGGAACGAAGACTTCTTCGACACCTCGGGCAGCTACGACGAATACCGCTACCCGATGTTCTACGACGCGATCAAGGCCAGATATCCGCACATACAGGTGATCGCCACGACGCCGGTGAAGAGCCGGCCGATGGACGTACTCGACGAGCACTACTACAACTCGCCGCGGTTCTTCGTGGACAACGCCCGCCGCTACGACGAGGCGCCGCGCGACGGCACGAAGATCTTCGTCGGCGAGTACGCCGCGACGGAGGGGAGCCCGACCGGGACGCTCGAGGCGGCGGTGGGGGAGGCCGCGTTCATGACCGGGCTCGAGCGCAACTCCGACCTCGTCGTGATGGCTTCCTACGCACCCCTCTTCGTCCGCGTCGGGCACAACCAGTGGCCGACGAACCTGATCGGCTACGACGCCTTATCCAGCTATGGCTCCCCCTCCTACCACGTGCAGAGGATGTTCTCGAACAACACCGGGGACGTCGTGCTGCCGGTGGAAGGGCCGGAGAAGCCGGTGATATCGAGTCCCGAGGCCGGCCGGTGGTACCACCTCGCCGGGGTCTACGACGGGGAGGCGGAGAACCTGCGGCTCTACGTGGACGGCACGCTCTACGATTCGGTCCCCTACCCGGGTTCCGGAGCCTGGAGCGGACGGGGGCACACCGCGATCGGGCGGGGGAAGTTCTCCGGCAACCAGGTCGACTTCGTCGACGGCCGGATAGACGACGTGCGCCTCTACGCCCGGGCGCTCGGGGACGAAGAGGTGAGGAAGCTCTCAGGGAGCGGGCTCGCCGGATGGTGGAAGTTCGACGAGGGGAGCGGCACGGTCGCCCGCGACTCGGCGGACGGCCACGACGGGACGCTCGAGAACGGCGCCGGCTGGGCGGCGGGGAGGGTCGGGTCCTGCTCGCTCTCGTTGAATGGCTCCGGGCAGTACGTGGACGTGCCGGCCCCGGTGGTGGACACCAGCCGGAGCTTCACGGTCGCCGCGTGGGTCAACCTTGCCTCCACCGGCGGCTACCAGACCTTCGTCAGCATCGACGGGGATCAGGTGAGCGCCTTCTACCTGCAAAAGCGGGACGATACCGGCACCTTCGCCTTCTCCCGCCTCCCGGCCGACGACCCGCAGGCCAACTCGGACGTCGTCTACGCCTCGGCCGGGAGGGCGTCCGACCTGCAGTACGTCGCGAGCCGCGACGAACGGCGCGGGACGATCTACCTGAAGGTGGTCAACGCTTCAGGCTCACCGCGAACGATGCGCGTCGTGCTCGACGGCGTGAAGAGGGTGCGGCCGGAGGCCGTTGCCACCGTCCTCACCTCGGCGAGCGGGAGCGACCAGAACACACTCTCCGACCCGGACAAGGTCGCGCCGGTCAGGAGGAAGATCCGGGTGGGCAGGACCTTCCATCACGAGTTCCCGCCCATCTCGGTGACGGTCTTCCGGATAGAGGCCCGCTAGGAAGGGGGGAAGATGAAGGAGCGTTCGAGGGGACTCATCAGCCGGGGTGACTTCCTGAAGGGGGCCGGAGCCGCAGGGGTGGCGGCCGGGGCCGGGTTTCTCGGGCCCGTGGCCGTCGCCGATACCGGGCGCGGCATCTACGCCCGCCCGGAGGAGACCGGCTGGCAGCCCAAACGGCCGCCGATCTCGACGCCCTGGACCGACAGGGTCTCACCGGAGAACGTACATCCGGAGTACCCGAGGCCGCAGATGGTGCGCCGCGAGTGGCTGAACCTCAACGGTGTCTGGCAGTTCGCCGCCGCGAGCGAGGGAGAGGGGCCGCCGGTGGGCCGCGACCTCCCAGAGCGGATACTGGTCCCCTTCCCCGTCGAATCGGCGCTCTCGGGGATCATGCGCCACGAGAGCCGGATGTTCTACCGCAGGCGCTTTCTCGTCCCCGAACGCTGGGGTATCGGAAGGCGCGGGCGACGCCTGCTGCTGCACTTCGACGCGGTGGACTACGAGACGAAGGTCTGGGTGAACGGGCACGCGGTGGGTGGGCACCGGGGTGGCTACGACCGGTTCACCTTCGACGTGACGGACGCGCTGCGCACCGGCAGGAGCGGGCACCCCGAAGGTGAGCAGGAGCTTGCCGTGGAAGTCTACGATCCCACCGACGACGGCGGTCAGCCGCTCGGGAAACAGCGTCTGTACGCCCTGCAGAGTCCCGGCGGGATCTTCTACACCCCCACCTCCGGCATCTGGCAGACCGTCTGGATGGAGCCGGTGCCGACGACGTACATCGAGCGTCTCGAGATGAGGCCGGAGGTCGGGTCGGAAACCCTGTGGCTCACCGTCCGCGCCCGGGGTTCCGCGGGCGCGCGCGTCGAGGCCACCGTCTACGAGGGGAAGAGACGCGTCGGCTCGGTCACGGGCCCGGCGAACCGCCCCCTCAGGCTGCGGGTGTCCGACCCGCGTCCCTGGTCCCCCGACGACCCCTTCCTCTACGGCCTGAAGGTCGGGTTGCTGGAAGGCAGGGGCGGAGAATACGCGGCCGACGAGGTGGAGAGCTACTTCGGGATGCGCTCCGTCTCGCTCGGAAAGGTGGGCGGGAGGCCGCATATCCTCATAAACGGAGAGTTCATCTTCCAGCTCGGGCCGCTCGACCAGGGGTTCTGGCCGGACGGGATCTACACCGCCCCGACGGAGGACGCGCTCAGGTTCGACCTCGAGAAGACCCGGGAACTCGGCTACAACATGGTGCGCAAGCACGTCAAGGTCGAGCCCGACCGCTGGTACTACCTCGCCGACCGGCTCGGGCTGTTGGTCTGGCAGGACATGCCCTCTATGCCGACCGGCCGCGAGCCCACACCGGCCGACCAGGAGGAGTTTCTGCGGGAGCTCAGGCGGATGGTCGACGGCCACCGCAACCACCCTTCGATCGTGATGTGGGTGCCCTTCAACGAGGGGTGGGGGGAGTTCGACGCCGCCCGCGTCTCCAGGATGGTCTCCGGCTGGGATCCGAGCCGTCTGGTGGACGAGATGAGCGGCACCAACGTCTGCGGCTGTGCGGGGGACGACGGTGACGTGCTCGATTTGCACAACTACGTCGGTCCCGGACCCGCCCCGCAGCCCGACGACGGGCGGACCTCCGTGGTCGGGGAGTTCGGTGGGCTTGGTCTTCTGGTCGAGGGACACCTGTGGACCGAGAACGGAAACCACGCCTACGAGACCGAGACGAGCCCCGCCCAACTGACCGAACGCTACGCCGGGCTCCTCGGCCAGGTCGAGAGGCTCGAGGAACGCTGCGGCCTCTCCGCCGCCGTCTACACCCAGACCACCGACGTGGAGACCGAGATCAACGGTCTCCTCACCTACGACCGGAAGGTTCTGAAGCCCGACGCCGGACGGGTGCGGGAGGCCAACCACCAGGTGATAGCCGCATCCGGCAGCGTCGAGAAACCCCAACCCCCGCCGCCCGGCACGCCCGGTCTCACCGGCGTGGGCTTCTGGCCGTTCGAGGAGGGGAGCGGGTCCTCCACCGCAGACGCCTCGGGCAACGGGCACACCGCCACGCTCGTGAACGGTCCCGACTGGACCGACGGACGTACGGGTCTTGCGCTGCATTTCGACGGGCAGAACCAGTGGGTGGACACCGGCGTGAGCATCCTGGATACCACCGGCAACTACAGCGTGGCCGCCTGGGTCCTGCTCGACGACAGGGACGGCTTCCACACCGCCGTCAGCCAGGACGGCGAGAACGCGAGCGAGTTCTTCCTGCAGTACTCGGGGGCCGACGACCGCTTCGCCTTCAGCACCGTCTCCGGGCGGGCCCTGGACAGAGAGCCACCAGAGACCGGGCGGTGGTACCACCTGGTCGGGGTGAGGGATGCGTTCCACAGCAGGATCAAACTGTACGTCGACGGCGACCTGGTCGGCATGATCGGCTACTGCCCCGGCGAGGCCGCCCCGGGACACACGGTCATCGGACGCGCAAAGTACGGCGGGCAGCAGGTGGACTTCTGGTCTGGTCGGATAGACCAGGTCCACGTCTACGACCGTGCCCTCTCCACCCCCGAGGTTAGGGAGCTCTACCGGTCGGGGAGGTGACTCAGGCGTCGTAGAGGCCGTGGCGCCGGTGCCACTCCTCGAGCGAGGAGTCCGGGTACCTCTCGAAGTGCCGCTCCCCCTCTCCTTCCGGCACCTCGACCCACGGGGCCTTGAAGTCGAGCATGATGTGGTAGCGCTCCGGGGGCTTCGGGAGCGGCGTGTCGATCGCCGAGGCGAAGGGGTGCACCAGCTCCGGCCAGCGCGGGTCGTAGAGCCACAGGGCGCTCCCGCAGCGGCTGCAGAAGTGTCGCCGGGCGGGGCTCTCCTCGTAGCTCTGCGGGTCTTCCGGATCGTAGAGCCTGGCGTGGAAGGTGCTCACGTTCTCCTCGCCCTCGACCTCGAGCGTACGGTAATCCGCGCCGAGGTTTATCGCGAAGCCGCCGCCACCGGCCGTCTTGCGGCAGATGCTGCAGTAGCACGCCTGATACGGGTATGGACTCTGTGATTCGACGGTGAACCGCACCGCCCCGCAGTGGCAGGAACCTGCGAGCTTCATTCGTCTTCTCTCCTTTCGGATCCTCCTTTACTTTGATGGTAGCCTGTGTTTTGCTGGGTTTTCGCTGCCCGTCCCGGCGGGTAGATAAACCATTGAGTGTATAGTGCGGGTATCAGGACCAGAAGCGGGAGGTGCGACGTGACATCTCAGACGGGCACGACGGCCGTAAGAGCCGAGCGCTGGCACGCCCTGGCGCAGCAGCTGCGGGCGGACTCCGTGCGGGCGAGCCACGCGGCGGGCTCCGGGCACCCGACGTCGTCGATGTCGGCGGCGGATCTCATGGCGGTGCTGCTCGAGAAGTACCTCGTCTACGACTTCGACGATCCGGACAACCCGGGCAACGATCACCTGATCTTCTCCAAGGGCCACGCCTCGCCGCTGCTCTACTCGATGTACAAGGCGGCCGGTGCGATCACCGACGAGGAGCTTCTCACCTTCCGCAAGTTCGGGAGCCGGCTGCAGGGGCACCCCACCCCGGCTATCCCCTGGGTGGACGTGGCGACCGGCTCGCTCGGGCAGGGTCTCCCGATAGGCGTCGGGGTCGCTCTCGCGGGCAGATACCTCGAGAAGCGTCCCTACCACGTGTGGGTGCTCTGCGGCGACTCGGAGATGGCCGAGGGCTCGATGTGGGAGGCCTTGCAGCACGCCTCCTACTACAGGCTCTCCAACCTGATCGCCATCCTGGACATGAACCGCCTCGGGCAGACCCGCGAGACCATGGACGGCTGGCACGGCGAGCACTATGAGGCCCGCGCCCGCGCCTTCGGCTGCCATACGATTACCATAGACGGCCACGACGTCGAGCAGATAGACCGCGCCTACGCCGAAGCGCTGGAACAGGAGGAGAAGCCGACCTTCATCATCGCCAGGACCAGGAAAGGGCGCGGCGTCTCCTTCGTCGAGGACAAGAACGGCTTCCACGGCAAGCCGCTCGACCCCGAGCGGGAAGAGGAGGCGCTGCGGGAGATAGGCAGCCAGGGGAACATCGTCGTAGAGGTGAACAAACCGGAGACGGCTCCGACGAACGGCGGCGCGGCTCCTTCGGGCGCCCTGGAACTGCCCACCTACGAAGTCGGCTCCTCCGTGGCGACCCGCAAGGCGTACGGCGAGGCGCTGAAGGCGCTCGGTGCCGCCCGTCCCGAGGTCGTCGCACTCGACGGCGAGGTCTCCAACTCGACCCACTCCGAGGAGTTCGCCGAGGCCCATCCCGACCGCTACTTCGAGATGTTCATCGCCGAGCAGCAGATGATCGCGGCGGCCCTCGGGCTCAACGTGCGTGGATACGCGCCCTTCGCCTCCACGTTCGCGGCCTTCCTGACCCGAGCCTACGACTTCATCAGGATGGCCTCCATCTCCGAGGGGGACATCAGGCTCTGCGGCTCGCACGCGGGTGTTTCGATCGGTCAGGACGGCCCCTCGCAGATGGGGCTCGAGGACATCGCGATGATGCGCGCGGTGCACGGCTCGACCGTCCTCTATCCCTGCGACGCCAACCAGACCGCGAAGCTCGTCGCCGAGATGGCCGACACGAAGGGCATCAGCTTCATAAGGACCACCCGCGGCAATACCCCGGTGATCTACTCCCCGGATGAAGAGTTCCCGGTCGGCGGCTCCAGGGTCCTGCGGTCCTCCGACGAAGACGCCGTAGCGGTGGTCGCCGCCGGAATAACGGTGCACGAAGCCCTCGAGGCCGCCGACGAGCTCGAGAAGAGCGGCATCCCCGTCAGGGTCATAGACGCCTACTCGGTGAAGCCGATCGACGCCGACACCCTGCGTGAGGCCGTCCGCGTCACCGGTGGCAGGCTGGTGGTCGCCGAGGACCATCATCCCGAAGGCGGCCTCGGCGAGGCCGTACTCTCGGCGCTCGCGGAGGACGGTGACGCCCTGCAGCTCCGGCATCTCGCCGTCAGGAACATGCCGGGCTCCGGTACCCCGGACGAGCTCCTGCACGAGGCCGGTATAGACGCCGAGGGCATCGCCGCGGCCGTCCGCGAACTCGCCGGGCTCTGAGCCATCGGACATCCTCGTGGGAAGCCCCTCTATAGAGGAGCTTCCCACGTCCATTTGACAAGCGAATACGAACGAGTATAATTCCTTTTTCCGGAGGAGCAGAAAGCCCCCTCACCACTTCAGAGAAGGTCCGAGAAAAAGCCCGAGGACGGTCGGTACGGGCGGGATGTGATCTCCTTCTCTTTTGGAGAGGCAAAAAGGGTTGCGCGGGAGGCTCCCGCGGGTAAAAGTAGCAGTAGTTGGTCGGACAGAGATTTTATACCACGAGGAGGGAAGATGGAAAAGGCGAACGAGCGTCGGACGGTAAACAGGGAAGAGGCTCCGGGGCTGCTCCCGAGCTACTTCGCGCACATAGACACCGGTCCCCTTTTGACCCATCAGGAGGAGATAGAGCTCTCCAGGAGGGCGAAGAAGGGGGACAAGAAGGCTCGTCAGAAGCTGATAGAGAAGAACCTCCGGCTGGTCGTCTCGGTCGCGAAGAAGTACCGGGGGATGGGTCTACCCTTCGAGGACCTCATTCAGGAGGGCAACATCGGGCTGATGAAGGCGGTCGAGAAGTTCGACCCCGAGCGGGGCTACCGCTTCTCGACGTACGCCACCTGGTGGGTGCGTCAGGCCGTGCAGCGGGCGGTCGCGGACAAGGGCCGCACCATCCGCGTCCCGGTGCACATGACCGAGAAGATAAGGAAGATGGCCCGGGCGTACAACGAGCTCTCCACCGAGCTCGAGCGGGAGCCCACCGACGAGGAAGTCGCCGAGAGGGTCGGCTGGACGCCGGAAGAGGTGCGGGACGTGAAGAGCGCGATGCCCGACGCCACGAGCCTCAACCAGCCCTTGAGCCAGGAGAAGGACGCCTCCGAGATCGGGGAGTTCATCGAGGACGAGGCCGCCTCGAACACCCCGGAGAGGGTCGTGCAGGGCATGGAGGCCGCGCGCATCGGTGAGATGATCCGGCGCCTGCCCGAGCGCAACCGCTACGTCCTGATCCGTCGCTACGGCCTCGACGACAGGAAGGCGGCCACGCTCGCCGAGCTCTCGGACGAGCTGGGGGTCTCGCGCGAGCGGGTGCGGCAGCTGCAGCGTGAGGCTGAGCAGATGCTGCGGGCCGGCGAGTTCGGCGGCAACGGCACGAAGCGGTCGAGCAGCGCCGCGGCCTGAGCGACGATCCAACGGAGACGAAGAGGGGGGGCCCCGCCAGGGGCCCCTCTCTTCGTGCTGCGGCTTTTACGCTTCCAGGAGATCAGGAGGGAATTTCGAGCACGATCTTTCCCATCCCGCTGCCCTCTTCCATGTGGTTCATGGCCGCGGGCGTCTCCTCCAGCGGGAAGGTGCGGTCCAGCAGCGGCTCGAGGCCCTTTTCGGAGTAGAGCTTCAGCATCGCCTCGAACTCGCGGTTCGTACCCATGGCGGTGCCGAGCACGTCGAGCTGCTTGAGGAAGACGCGGGGCATCGTGAGCGAGACCTTCGGGCTCGCGGTCGCCCCGAAGGTGACGATCCGACTCCCCGGTCTGGCCAGCGCGAGCAGCGCGTCGAAGACCTCCCCGCCGACCGAGTCGACCGAGAGGTCCACGCCCCCGGTCATCTCGCGCAGCGTGCGCGACCAGTTCTCGTCCTCGTAGGTGACCCCGCCCTCGGCGCCGAGCTCTCTCGCCTTCTCTACCTTCTCTGCGCTCGAGGAGGTGACGAAGACGCGCCCGCCGAGGGCGGAGGCAAGCTGCACGAGGAAGGTGGCGACGCCGCCCCCGACGCCGGGGATGACGACGGTCTCGCCCGGCTGTAGGTTGCCCCGGGTCACGAGCGCCCGGTACGCGGTCAGCGCGGCGAGCGGGACCGCCGCCGCCTGCTCGTGGGTGAGA
>JAIMBO010000039.1 GCA_023511405.1 Rubrobacteraceae bacterium | reverse complement strand
CGCCGCCCGCCGGGGTTGACCCCGCGCCGCCGCTCGAGGACGCCCCGGAGCCACCGTCAGCTTCGGATTCGCTGCTCTCTTCTCCGCCCGCTATCTCGCGCTCGAGGCAGTCTGCGAACTGCTCGAAGATCTTCGAGGCGACGTCCTGCGCCACACCCCGGCCGAACTGGGCCGCGCGGCCCGTGAGGCGCATGTCGGTCTCCACGTTCACCCGCGTGCCTCCATCGGCCTCTTCGAGGGTGGCGGTTATCGTGGCCGAAGCGGTGCCCTGCCCGCGGGAATCCCGCCCCGTCGCCTCGAGCACGGCCCGGTGGCCGGAGTCGTCTCTCTCTTTGTAGGAGACTGTCCCTCTATAGTTGGCCGTGATCGGACCGATCTTGACCTTCATCGTGCCCTTGTAGGTGCCATCCTCCTGCTGCTCCTGTATGGAGGCCCCTGGAAGGCACGGCGCTATCCGCTCGAGATCGAGCATCACCTTCCACGCTCGCTCCACCGGCACGCCGACGGTGAACTGGTTTTCTATCTTCATCTTCTCTCCTCCTCTTTCGATAGCCTCACAAGGTCTTCTTCGGTGTCCACGTCCTCCGGGCTGGCGACCTCCCCGCACTCTACATCAAAGACCATCTCCGGGTGCCGCTGCAGAAAAGGCCTCGCCCCCCTGTCGCCGGAGAGCTCCATCTCGAGGGAAGGCCACACGTCCCTGCGGAACAGTACCGGGTTGCGCCGCTCCCCGCCATAGGTGGCAACAGCCACCCTTGCACCGCGCTCGTAAGCCTCCACGAGCCTCCGCACGGCCCCGGCCCCGGCGAAGGGTTGATCTCCGAGCATCACGACGGCGGCACCGACCTCCGGGCCGCACGCCGCCAGCCCTGCCCGTACCGAGGTGGACTGACCCTCCCGCCAGTCACGGTTCTCCACGATCCGCACCCCGTAATGCCCGCAGATCCCGCGCATCCTCCCGGCTTCGTATCCGACGACGACGATCACCTCATCCACCGGCGACTTCAGCGCCTCCTCGACGACGGCGCACACGAGCGGCTTCCCACCGAAGTCGGCGAAGAGTTTCCCGCCGCCGAACCGGCTCCCCTCCCCGGCGGCGAGCACGATGGCGGCCACCGTCTCACCCGGCACGCTCTGTGGTGGCCTCCTCGTAGCGCTGCAGGTGTATCGGCCCCTTCCGCTCCGCCAGCCTCCCGCCACGATGTCCGGTCTCGAGCGCGATGATCTCGGCTGCGATGGCCACCGCCGTCTCCTCCGGAGTCCTGGCCCCTATATCCAGCCCGATGGGGCTCGAGATGCGGGAGAGCTCCTCATCGCTGACCCCCTCCTCCCTGAGCCGCGCCGTCCTCTCGTCGTGGGTGCGGCGGCTGCCCATCGCCCCTATGTACCCGGCCTCAGTCTGGAGTGCGGCCTTGAGCACCGGCACGTCGAACTTGGGGTCGTGCGTGAGCACGCAGATGACGGTGCGCCTGTCCACGAGAGCGCTCTTGAGGAATTCGTCCGGCCAGGCCACGACCACCTCGTCCGCCGTCGGGAAACGCTCCCGGGTTGCGAAGACGGGCCTCGCGTCGCACACCGTGACCCTGTAGCCGAGGAATTTCCCGATGCGCGCCACGGCGGAGGCGAAGTCTATCGCCCCGAAGACGTACATCGCCGGAGGAGGAGCGAACGCCTGGATGAAGACGCCCACGTCATCCATCCGGCGCTGCCCTCGAGGCCCGAAGTGGCGGGTACCCGTGACCCCGCTCGCCAGCATCCCGCGTGCCGATTCGACCACCGCGCGGTCGAGGTCCTCGTTGCCCGTACCCCCCAGGTGCTCTTCCTGGAAGACGAGTAGCTTCCCGCCGAGATACTCCTCCGGACCGTCTATGACGGTCGCGACGGCGACGGGGACTTCGTCCTCGAGCGCCTCCTTCCAGCGCGCGAGCAGCTCGCCCATCAGAAGTCCACCCGCTCGACGAAGATGTGGATCGTACCTCCGCAGGTGAGCCCGACCCCGAAGGCCTCGTCGTCGGAGATGCCGTAGGTCAGAAGCTTGGGCTTCCCGCTCCGGATCACGGACATCGCCTCCTCGAAGACGGCGGGCTCGACACATCCCCCGCTCACCGAGCCCACCACCTCCCCGTCTTCGCTGACGGCCATCGAGGTTCCCGGACCGAGGGGACCGGACTTCTCTACCTTGACGACCGTCGCGAGCGCGGCTCTCTTTCCTTCTTCCCTCCAGCCTGCCACTCTGTCTATGACCGGGTTCCGCATCTGGCCTCCTCTGCCCTTCTTACCTCTATTCTATCCGCTCTCCTTCTCCACCGGTAACCTCCGAGACACCTCCGTCGCTCGACGGCCGGAAGGGCGAAGCTGCTACCGGTGATGTCCCGCCGCCTCGGCGATGGCTCGCGCGAGGCGGCGCAGCGAGTCGAAGTTGTTCCCGGAGAGGAAGGTGTCGACGTAGGGCAGAGCGGCGGCCATCCCGGCGGCGAGCGGTCGGTACCCCGGACGGGCTTTGAGCGGGTTGACCCAGATGACGTGGTAGGCGAGCCTGTGGATGCGGCTCATCTGCTCGGCGAGGACGTCCACTTCCCCGCGATCCCACCCGTCCGAGAGTATGACGACGATCGCACCGCGAGCCATCCCCCTCTGTCCCCACCGGTCCACGAACTCCTTCATGGCATCCCCGAGCCGCGTTCCTCCGGAGAAGTCTTCCATCGCATCCGCCGCCCTCCGGAGCGCCACATCCGGGTCGCGCGTGGCGAGCTCCCTGGTGAGCCGCGTGAGCCGGGTGCCGAGCGAGAAAGCCTCGAAAGGGAGGCCGGAGATCACGCCGGCGTGCAGGAACCTCAAGAGAGCCCGGCTGTAGGGAGACATCGAACCCGAGACGTCGCACAGCACCACGACCCGCCTCGGTTCGCTCCGCGCCCTCCTGAACCGGTGCCGCACGGCCTCACCCCCGGTGCGCATCGCCCCGCGCATCGTCCGGCGTGCGTCGTATAGACCTCTCCTGGCGGGCTCCAAGCGGCGCGTCCTCCTGAGGGCCCCTCCGACCCGCAGTTCGCTCAGGAGCCCGTCCAGCTCTTCGAACTCCTCGGGCGTGTACTCAGAGAAGTCTTTGCGCCGCAGGACCTCGACGGGGCTGTAGCGGAGCGTGACCGCTTCCTGGTCTCCTTCGCGGTCAGGCCTTACGGTCTTCTTCGCCGGGAGCACGGAGTCCTTCGGGGAAGGTATCCTGAACCGCATCTTCGGCACCGGTCTCTGCCTGTACTCCCCGCCTCTCTCCCAGAATATCTCGAAGGCCCGATCATAAGTCTCGCCGTCCTCCGGTCGGGAGGTGAGCGTGACCTTCCCGGCCCAGTAGACGTCCTCCCGCCTCCCGGCGTCGAGCTCCTCCAGGGCCCGGGCGAACTCCATCACCCGGTCGGGTCCAACGCTGAGACCCGCCCCGCGCAGCACCCGCCCGAAGGCGACGGCTGCGTCCAACATGGACGGGCCCTCAGGCACCCATCCCCCCCGCGACTAGCGCGGCGAGGCCCGCCGACGAGGCGCGTTGCTGGTCCTCGTGGTACTTCAAGACCGAGCCCAACGTGGCCTCGACGAGCCGCTCGTCGAGCTCTCTGGCCCCCAGCGCGACGAGGGCCCGCGTCCAGTCTATCGTCTCCGCCACCCCAGGCGGCTTGTAGAGGTCCATCTGACGCATCCTGCCTACCGCGGCGGCGACCTGTCTCGCCAGCCGCTCCTCCGCCTCCGGCACCCTCACGCGCACTATCTCGACCTCTCGCTCGAAGCCGGGGTGCTCGATGTAGAAGTACAGACAGCGCCTCTTCAGGGCGTCGTGCACCTCCCGGGTGCGGTTGGAGGTGAGGACGACGATGGGTGGTCTCTCGGCCCGGATCGTACCTATCTCGGGTATCGTGACCGAGAAGTCGGAGAGGATCTCGAGCAGGAACGCCTCGAACTCGTCGTCGGAGCGGTCCACCTCGTCGATGAGCAGGACCGGCGGGTTCTCTCCTTCGTGCTCCAGCGCCTGCAACAGGGGCCGGCTGATGAGGAACTCCCGGCTGTAGAGGTCACGCTCCAGGTTCTCTCTGTCCCCGCCGAGCGCCTCGGTGGCCCGGATGTGCAGCAGCTGTCTCGCGTAGTCCCACTCGTAGACCGCCTGGTAGACGTCTATGCCTTCGTAGCACTGGAGCCTTATCAGCGGGGTGTCGAGGATGCGGGAGAGGACCTTTGCCACCTCGGTCTTCCCCACACCGGCCTCGCCCTCGAGGAACAGCGGCCGCCCGAGCCTGAGCGTGAGGTAGATGGCGGTGGAGAGCCCCTCGTCGGCCAGATAGTCGTGCTCCATGAGCTTCTTCTGCAGCTCCACGGCATTCGTGACGCCGGGAGGCAATGCCCCCCGGCGTCCGTTCGCACCGCTGCTCACCGCTGCAGGGCCTGTTCCACCGCCCGCCGGGTGAGTACGCGCGCCAGATGGCGCCTGAACTCGGCCGAGGCCGCGAGGTCGGAAGAGGGCGTGGTCCCTTCGTCCGCGACCCGGCAGGCCTCCTCCAGGGACCTCGTGTCCGCCCCGGCGAGCGCCTCCTCCACGGCCCGCGCCCTGAGTGGTGTGGCTCCCATGTTGGTCAGAGCCACGCGGGCCGACCCGATGGAGCCGTTCGAGCGCTCGACGACCACGCACGAGCCGACAACGGCCCAGTCCTGCGCCCGACGGTTGAACTTCTGATAATCCCAGCCGGTTCCGGAGCCGAGCTTGGGAACCCGGATCTCCGTGAGCACCTCGTCCGGGGCGAGGTCGGTCTGCAGGTAGTCTTTGAAGAAGTCCTGGGCCTTCACGATCCTCTCGCCGTTCGGACCCTTTATCTTCAGCTCCCCGTCGAGCGCGAGCAGCGCGCTCGGCAGATCCGAGGCCGCGTCCCCGTGCGAGATGGAGCCCCCGATGGTGCCGCGGTGGCGCACCTGCGGGTCTCCGACGAGCGAGGCGGTGTAGGAGAGGAGCCCGCAATGCTCCCTGATGGTCGGGTCCCTCTCCACCTCACAGTGGCGGGTCATCGCACCGATGGCGATGTGATCCCCTTCGTCGCGAACGTACCTGAGCTCGTCCACGCGGCCGAGGTCTATGAGCATCGAGGGCGCCGCCAGCCTGAGCTTCATTATCGGGATCAGGCTGTGCCCGCCGGCGAGCAGCTTCGCGTCCTCCCCGTTCTGACGGAGAAGGTCTATCGCGTGGTCTACCGACTCGGCAACCTCGTACTCGAAGGCCACCGGTATCACTACGCCTCACCTCCTTGATCGGTCTGGGCCGGTCTGCCCGAGAGATTCGCTTCCCGGTCGCCAGCCTCTCCACCGCGGGCCTCCTGTATGGCCTGCCACACCTTCCAAGGCGAAGCCGGCATGTCTATGTGGGTGACGCCGAACGGCGCGAGCGCGTCGATGATCGAGTTGATCACCGCCTGCGGTGAGCCTATCGTCCCGGCCTCGCCCACGCCTTTGACACCGAGCGCGTTGGAAGGCGAGGGCGTCACCGTACGCTCGAGGGTGTAGTTCGGGAGCTCCGGTGCCGCCGGCACGAGGTAGTCGACCATCGATCCCGTCACAAGGTTCCCGTCTTCGTCGTAGACGGCCTCTTCGTAGAGGGCCTGCGCGATGCCCTGCGCGATTCCCCCGTGCAGCTGCCCCTCGACGATCTGCGGGTTTATGATCGGCCCGCAGTCGTCGACCGCGAAGTAGTCACGGATCCTGACCTTCCCGGTCTCGGTGTCCACCTCACTCACGCACAGGTGCGCCCCGAACGGGAAGGTGAAGTTCGGCGGGTCGAAGAACTGCTCTTCGCTCAACCCCGGCTCCATCCCCTCGGGGAGCCCGACACCGAGGTAAGCTCTCCCGGCCACCTCCTGCATGGAGACGGACTTGTCCGGAGATCCGACGACGGAGAATCTCCCGCCCTCGAACTCTATGTCGCCTTCGGCGGCCTCGAGCATGTGGGCGGCGATCTTCTTGGCCTTCTCGACCACCTTCTGCGCCGCCAGATATACGGCCACGCCCCCGACGGGGAGGCTGCGCGATCCATAGGTGTCGCGTCCCCAGGGTGCCGATGCGGTGTCGCCGTGGATCACCTCGACGTCGTCCGGGGAGACGCCGAGAACGTCGGCCGCTATCTGGGACCAGCTGGTCACGTGTCCCTGGCCGTGCGGCGAGGTGCCCGTCACGACCTCCACCTTGCCGCTGGCGAGCACGCGCACCGAGGCTGCCTCCCAGCCACCGCCACCGCCGCCGAGCGAGGCGACGACCTGAGAGGGCGCTATACCGCAGATCTCGGTGTACGTCGAGAAACCGAGCCCGAGCTGTACCGGGTCGTTCTGCTCCCGCCGGCGCCGCTGCTCCTCCCTCAGCTCTTCGTAGTTGGAGATCTCGAGCAGCTTGTCCAGCGCCCCCTGCATGTTCATCGAGTCGTACTGGATACCCGCAGGGGTCGTCGTCGGCTCGTCGAACGGCTCGTAGAAGTTCTTGCGCCTCACCTCGACCGGATCCATATTGAGCCTGCGGGCGAGCGCGTCGATGATCCTCTCGCAGGCGTAGGCCGCCTCGGGACGCCCGGCTCCCCTGTAGGCATCGGTCGGGGTCTTGTTGGTGAACACGGCCGTGCAGGTGAAGGAGTACGCGTCGAAGTTGTAGACACCCGGATACATGAACGCACCGAGCAGCGGCACCACGGTGGTCCCGAGCTGCAGGTATGCCCCCATGTCCGCCAGGATCTTGACCCTCATGCCCAGAATCTTGCCATCAGATGTGGCAGCAACCTCTATATCTTGTATCTGATCCCGGCCGTGTATCGTGGCCAGGTAGTTCTCCGAGCGGTCTTCGACCCACTTTATGGGGGTGTTGAGCTTCCTGGCGAGCGCGAGCGCGAGCGCCTCCTCGGCGTAGATGTTCAGCTTGGAGCCGAACCCACCGCCGACGTCGGGGGCGACGATTCGCAGCTTGTTCTCGGGCACGCCGGAAACCGCGGAGAGCGTGATCTTGAGCAGGTGGGGAACCTGCGTCGAGGAGTAGACCGTGAACCCGCCAGTCACGGGGTCGGGCTGCGCCACCACTCCTCTGGTCTCGATGGCGTTGGGGATCAGCCGCTGCTGGATGTACCGCTCCTTGACGACCACATCGGCCTTCTCGAAGGCCCCTTCTACATCCCCCACCTCGAGGGGCCACGTGTAGCACTCGTTGGTCCCGAGGTCCTCGTGCACCACGGGAGAGCCGTCCTTGAGGGCCTCCTCCATGTCCGTCACCACGTCCAGCGGTTCGTAGTCGACCTCGATCATGTCGACCGCGTCGCGGGCCCGATAGCGGTCGACCGCCACCACGACCGCGACGGCATCCCCGACGTAGTTGACCTCGTCCTTGGCGAGCGGCCAGTGATCCGGGATCCTGAGATCCTCGGTCACCTGCCATCCGCACGGCAGCGGCGAGGCCCACTCTCCGGCGAGCTCTTCACCGGTGAAGACGGCGACCACCCCCGGCTGCTCCTTCGCTGCCGAAGTGTCTATGGACTTTATCTTCGCGTGGGCGTAGGGGCTGCGCAGCACCGCCGCGTGCAGCATGCCGGGCAGCCGCATGTTGTCCACGTAGGTGCCCCGCCCGGTTACGAGCGCGGGATCCTCCTTGCGCAGCACGCCGCCGCCGACGTACTTCTCCGGTGCCTGGGTCACTTGAGCACTCCTCCTTCCACCTTCTCTCTGCTCAGGACGCCGTCGTCTGCCGCATCTCGCGGGACGCCTGCTGTACGGCTTTGACTATGTTCTCGTATCCCGTGCACCGACACAGGTTCCCTTCGAGCGCTTCCCGGATCTCCTGCTCGCTGGGCTCCGGATTCTCCTTGAGGAGGCTCACGGAGGCCATGATCATCCCCGGCGTGCAGTAACCGCACTGTAATCCATGATTCTCGTGGAAGGCTTTCTGGACCGGATGCCACTCACCATCGCTGGAGATTCCGCGTACGGTGGTGATCTCACACCCGTCGGCCTGCACCGCGAGCACCGTGCAGCTCTTCACCGACTCTCCGTTGATGAGCACCGTACAGGCTCCGCAGCTGGTGGTGTCACACCCCCAGTGGACGCCTCCTATGCCGAGGTTCTCCCGCAGGTGATGCAGCAAGAGAAGCCTCGGTTCTACATCCGCCACATGGGGTCGGCCGTCTACGGTCATCCGTATCCTTCGCAAAAGCTTCCTCCTTTCCCGACTTTTCGCTCTGCCTGGAGCAAACGAACGGGGCGAAGCGATCGGCTCGCGCGGCGCATCCCTCGTTCTCCCTGACCCGTGCTTTCGCGTCGTTCCTTTCGCTCCACCAAGCGTTCCCCAGTTTAGCACGGGGTGTTTTCCCAGTACATATGGGAATCCGCAGAGAGCCCTTACTTCTGCGGCGCGATCGGAATACAATCCTCCACGGATGTCCGAGCAGAACCGCTATTTGGCGCTCCTGGAAGACCTCTCCGCTTCGGAGGCCCTCCTCCCCTTCAGGGAGCTGATCTCGCCGCTCATCTCCTACGACGAGGATCACAACAGCGACCTGGTTCGTACCCTCCGGGTGTTCTTCGAGTCGAACGCGAACGCCAGCGAGGCCGCGGACAGGCTCTTCCTCCATCGTAACAGCATGATCTATCGTCTGGCGCGCATCGGCGAACTGACGGGGCTAGACTTGAAGGACCCGTCGGCCCGGCTGGCCCTCCAGCTCGGGATCTTGGCAGTGTCGAGAGAAAGGAGAGGGAAGCGATGAAGGCCAGTACCCGCAACAGGCTGCCCGGCGTCATAACGGAGGTCGTCAAGGGCAAGGCCGCGACGAAGGTGTCGCTTCAGGTCGGCGACAACCATATGGTGGCCCTCATCACCACCGAGAGCGCCGAGGAACTCAACCTCCAGGTCGGCCAGCACGCTACCGCCCTTATAAAGGCTACGGACGTGATGATCCTCTCGGAGGACGGAGGGGAGAGCTTCTGAAGGCTACCGTCCCTGCTCTCTCAGGGAGGTGATGAGGGAGCGGAAGGCCTCAAGCTCTTCCGGCCTGGAGAACCGGATCTCTATCTTCCCTCCCCGCTTGAGGGGTCGGATGCGTGTGGGCATCGACAGCACCTGCTGTATGTCGCGGGAGGCTCTCTCGTACGGCTCCGGAGGGCGACTCCTCCCGGCTCTTCGATCGCCCTTCGGATCCTGGTCCTCTCCCGCGCGCAGCATCTCCCGGGCTCGCTGCTCGGTGGCTCGCACCGAGAGCTTCTCTCTGATCACCTGCTCCGCCAACGTTTTCATCCTCTGCTCGTCGGGAAGGGAGAGCAGGACCCGGGCGTGCCCCTCCGAGAGCTTTCGCTCTACGAGCAGCGCTTTTATGGCGTCGGGTAGCTGCATTAGCCGTAGCGTGTTGGAGATCGCGGCTCGGCTCTTCCCGAGCCGAGCCGCGAGCTGCTCCTTGGTGAGGCCGAAGCTGTCCATCACGGCCTGGTAAGCTCCGGCAGTCTCCAGCGGGTTCAGATCCTCCCGCTGAATGTTCTCGACCAGAGCCAGCTCGACGGATTCTCCTTCCCCTGCTTGCCGTATGAGCACCGGCACTCTCTCCAGCCCGGCCTCGCGCGCGGCCCTCAACCTTCGCTCTCCGGCTATGAGCTCGAACCCGCTCCCGGCAGGCCTCACCACCAGAGGCTGGAGTATCCCGACCTCTTTTATGGACGCCGCCAGCTCTCGTATCCCTTCCTGGGGAAAATCCCGGCGCGGCTGACGAGCGTTGGGACGTATCGCCGTAATGGGGAGCTCTTCGAACCTGAAACCGGCGACGCTCTCACCCGTCGCTATCAGCGCGGAGAGCCCGCGGCCAAGCCCCCTCCTACCCACGGCTCTTCACCTCCTCGGCCACCGCCGCATAGGCCTCGGCTCCACTGCTCTTCGGAGCATACAGGATTATGGGTAGCCCGAAGCTCGGTGCCTCGCTGAGGCGGATGTTGCGCGGGATCACGGTCCTGAACACCCTGTCCCCGAAGAAGGCGCGGACGTCTTCCGCAACCTGCTTGGCGAGGTTGGTGCGTACGTCGAACATCGTCAGCAGTACTCCACCTATCTCCAGCCGGGGGTTCAGATACTTCCGTACTTCGTCTATCGTCTCCCTCAGGTGGTTGAGTCCCTCGAGAGCATAGTACTCACACTGCACGGGAATGAGGGCCTCGTCGGCGGCAGTGAGGGCGTTTATGGTCAGAAAGTCGAGAGATGGGGGGCAATCGAGCAGGATCCTGCCGTACTTCTCCTCCGGCAACTGTTCTATGGCTTTCTTCAGCTTGAATTCTCGTGCCAGCGCGGAGGTGAGCTCGACTTCTGCTCCTACGAGGTGAACGCTGGCGGGTGCAAGATGTAAGCCTTCGATACCAGTGGCTACCACGACGTCTTCCAGCGGCGCTTCTTCGAGGAGGACGTCGTACATGCAGGCTCCTTCACCAGGCGTCACCCCGAGACCGCTCGTGGCGTTGGCCTGGGGATCCATGTCCACTACGAGTACTTCTTCCCCCATCTTGGCGAGGTATGCACCCAGGTTTATGGCCGTGGTGCTCTTCCCCACGCCGCCTTTCTGGTTGACTATGGCTATTACCCGCTTCACCGGCTGCATCTTAACATGGCCCGCGACACAGCTACCCCCCGAGCGGCTTTTTCCGGGCCTTCCCCGGAGCTCGCGGAAACTCTCGTGGCGTCGCGGAGACTTTGCTCACGGTGACGACCCCATGACCCGCGTTCCCCACCTCCGGGAGAAACCTTACTTCTTCGAACACCGGCTCTCCTCCCCCGAGGCACGCGGCGGCTCTTTCGCCTTTCTGGATCTCTTCGGTGGAAATTTCTCTTTTCATGGCGACCATCAATCCTCCGCGCTCCACCAGCGGTAGGGAATACTCCATAACCTCGTCCAGCCGCCCCACCGCCCGGCTGACGGCCACCTGAAAGGCTTCACGGTGCTCCGGAGAACGCCCGAGATCTTCGGCCCTCCCACACCACACACGAACATTCGGCAAATCCAGCTCCCGTAATGCGCGGTGAAGGAACGTAACCTTCCGGCGCGCGGATTCGACGAGCAAAACTTTCACCGCCGGCAGGAGGATCGCGAGCGGTATGCCGGGAAGCCCGCCACCACTCCCGATGTCGACTATATCGCGCACCCCCGCGAGACGATCACCGATCGAGCAAGACAACGAGTCCAGGACATGACGCTTGACTATACGCTCGAGCCCCCTGTCCCCGATTACATTGGCCTTCTCATAGCCACCCAGAAGCTCGGCGTAACGGATGAGCATCCTTACCCGATCCCACCCAACCTCATTCCCCCAACTCGACAACTGCTCCTCGATGAGGAACCCTAGCCGCTCCTTCTCCGTTTCACGTGAAACGATACCCAAAACTCCGCCATCCAGAGAACCAGCGACAGATGTTTGTCACTACAAACCGTTGTCGTCTACCGACGCGTTTCACGTGAAACGCGTCGGCGGGCCGGGGCGATCTTCACCCGGCGGTTTTCGCCCGACCCTTCGCTGAAGGTAGTGACCCGGTCGTCGTCCCGGAGGAAGAGGTGCACTATCCGGCGTTCGGCCGGGCTCATGGGCGGCAGTTCGATCGTCCGGCGCTCTCGCAAGGCTCTACGAGCGCTGCGGTGCGCCATACCCTGCAGGGCCTCTATTCTGCGTTGGCGGTAACCCTCCGAATCGAGGATGATCCGTTTCGTAAACCCGTGCCGCTTGGCCATCGTGACGTTTACCAGGTACTGGAGGGAGTCGATGGTCTCCCCCTTTTGTCCGATGAAGAGACCCGTTTCGACGGCGTTGACGTCGGCGGCTATGTAATCGCCTGCATCGTAGACGTCGACCCTTCCATCTATACCCATCTGCGAGATGACGTTCGAGACATAATCCCTGATATCCCGAAGTATCTCCTCTGGAACCTCTCCTTCAGTGCCGTTCGGAGTAGAAGAAGGCCGACCGTTTTCGCTGAAGTCCTCCTCTGGGACGGAATCGGTGAGAGAGATGGTCGCCTCCTCGCTGCCAGCCTCCCCGCTGGGTTCCTCTTCGGGAACTCTAACCAAGATCCTCGCGTCTCTGGCGCCTATACCGAGAAAACCAGAAGATCCCTCGTCGAGGATCTCGTAGTGCAGGTTCTCCCGTTTCAGGCTCAGAGCAGAACAGGCCCTTTCGACAGCTTCATCAACCGTTGCTCCGTTGAATTCCACCGATCGGCTCATCTCTTCTTCTTTCTCCGCTTCCTCTTGGCTACCTTTCTCGCGTGTGCAGCGGCCTCTTCCTGAGTCATCCGCCGTTCGGGCTGTGGACTCTCCTGATCGGACGACCTGTGGCCGGTACCACCGATACCGTATCCGTAGATAGCGTAGTTCTGAACTATCGTCACCACGTTCGTGGTGATCCAGTACATGAAGAGTCCGGCAGGAAAGTTCCACAAGAAGATCATGAAGACGAACGGCAGGATCAGCATGAGGATTCGCTGTTGGGCCGGTGCCGGGTTCTCCCTCATCGTGATCGCCATGCCGGCCGCCATGGTCAGGGCGGAGACTATGGGGAGGATGTGGTAGGGGTCTGCCTGAGAGAGATCGGTGAACCACAAGAAGCCACCCGTCCTGAAGCTCGGCACCTGCGGCGGCTGGCCGAAGTATCCTCCGAACTCCCTGATCACGTAGTAGATGCTGAGGAAGATGGGGAGCTGTATGAGCGCCGGCAGGCATCCGCTGAGGGGGTTCACGCCCCTTTCCTGGAAGAGGCGCATCTGCTCTTCCCGCTGTCTCTGCGGGTCGTCCTTGAACCGCTCACGGATCCGCTTTAGTTCCGGCTGCAGCTGCTGCTGAGCCCGCATGCTCCGCACCTGTCTTATGGTCAAAGGGAAGAGCAGAAAGCGAACTATGGCGGTAATCACGACGATGCTCAACCACCACGGAAGGCCCAGAGAATGAAAGAACTTCAAGCCATCGCCCAGGGGGCCTATCAGCGGGCTGAGCACGTTTTCGAAAAAGCGTACTATGCCGTTGTTGGTCGGGCTCGACGCCAGGAGAATATAGGTAGGATCAGTCATCTTCCGTTCTTCGTCCCAACTTCATTCCGTTCGGCCGGAGGACGTCACGGCTCGGGATTCGCCCTCCGACACAATGCAGTATAACCGCTCGCGGCCCGAACCAGTCCCCTATACGTCACCCCGCCCTTCACCAGTCCCGTTCACAAGCTTCTCGAGGGCACGGTCGAACTCGTCCTCGAGCTCTCCGAAGCTCGCCGAAGCCGCCGCGGGACGCGCCGACACCACGAGGTCATATCCCTTGCCATCGATCCTCGAACGACGCCAGAAGAATATCTCCCTGATCCTTCGCCGCAGCTTATTACGGATCACGGCAGACCCCACGCGTTTGGAGACGGCCAGGCCCAGGCGGGGGTTCTCCAACCCGTTGGGGTAGGCATGGACGGAGAGCAGCCTCCCGCGGTAGACGCTCCCCTCACGGTAAACGCGCTCGAAGTCCCGCGAATCGGTGAGGCGCATCTTCCGAGCCCGCGTCAAACCCGCGCCACAGGAGAGCGTGTGGTGGTGGATCAGACGGTCAACCTGCGGCGGCCACGCCGGCGTCGAGCAGCCAGGATCCTGCGGCCACCGACGCTGCGCATCCGACGGCGAAAACCATGAGTCTTCGCACGCTTGCGCCGGTTGGGTTGATAAGTACGCTTCATGGAAGCACTTCCTTTCTCGTTACGCCCGTCAAAAGATCTTTTGCCCAGGAGTATATCCAAACGGCACGACGGCATCCAGGAGTAACAGAGGATCGAAAACCCACCTACAATACGCACGTTTTTATAAAGAAAGTCCTGCAAAACCAGGTTTACACCATGATTTGACGCCGCCATGGAAGCCCACGCCGAACTCCCTGACGAGGTTTTATCCACACAGTTATCCACAGGCTGTGGATAACTGTGTGGATAAATAGACCAATTACCTGCAAAACGGGTTTTTTTAATCCCTGATTCTGGCATGAGGAGTGATGGTGCGTTAAATTCCGTGGCGGGGATGATCGGTGCAGAGCAGACATCGGGCGAGCCGGGGCGGGCTGAGTTAGGCATCAGGGTGGTCGTCTATCCGGAGGGCGGCGGGCCCGAGATCATGGAAGTCTCCGCCTCCGGGCCGCGTGCCGCCACGCCCAAGTTCACGCGCGTGATCATGGAGCACGTAGCGGATGGCTTCCCGGAGGAAGCCCTGCGCGAGATAATCCAGAATTTGATCCACGCCGAATACAGGGGTGTTGTCGTCTCGGTACTGGATGGAGGGAGGACCGTAAGGGTCTCCGACAGAGGGCCTGGGATAAAGGACAAATCGAAAGCCATGGAGTTCGGGTTCAGCGGAGCCCGTCCGGAGGTACTGAGTCATATCAGAGGGGTGGGTGCAGGCCTCGGCATAGCCCGGGAGGCGGTGGCCAAGGCCGGTGGCACGGTGGAGATAGAAGACAACATCGGCACCGGAACCGTGGTGACCATCTCCATAAAGGAGAAAGGAGAAAGCCCGCGGGCGAAGGAGCAACCGACGCGGCCGCGCTACCCGGATGCCGTACCGAAGATAAACCTCTCCGAGAGACAGCAGAAAGCCCTCATAACGGTCATGGAAGAAGGAGAGGCGGGTCCATCCACCGTGGCCGAGGTTCTTGAGGTGAGCGTAAGCACGGCCTACCGTGACCTCTCCGTTTTGGAGGAGCAGGGTCTGCTCCTCTGCGACGAGTCGGGCAAGCGCTTCATCTCACCGCTCGGACGCGACCTCGTTCGGACAATAATCTCCAGTTGGGTGTAAGGGGGAGACGGTCGTGGCGCGCAGGATAGAGGAGGTATGGGCGGAGGTTCTCAGCCGTATCGCCGAGGAGATCGACGAATCCTCGCTCAAGGTATGGTTCGAGAGCATAGTCCCCGTGTCCCTCGATGACGGGAGGCTCGAAATCTCCGTTCCCAACTCCTTCGCCAAGGAGTACATAGAGAGCCGCTTTCGACCGACGCTCGAAGAGGCGTTGGATCACATTCTCGGTCGGAAAGGGAGCTCCGTAGACGTCCTGGTCGGAAACACCGGGAAGGAGAACGGGGCGGAACGCGGCAGCGGTGTCGAGCACGTCCTCAGCGCCAGGACCCCTAGACCGTTCAAAGCCAAGTACACGTTCGACACGTTCGTCATCGGGGCCGGCAACAGGTTCTCCCACGCCGCGGCGATGGCCGTCGCCGAATCCCCTGGCGTGGTCTACAATCCGCTCCTGATCTACGGCGGGGTGGGCCTCGGCAAGACGCACCTGCTGCACGCGGTCGGTCAGTACGTCGAAGAGCAGGACCCCAGCATGCGCGTCCGGTACGTGACCTGCGAACAGTTCACGAACGACTTCATCAACTCGATAGGCGAGAACGACCCGCTCGGCTTCCAGAAGCGCTACAGGGAGAACGACGTTCTGCTCATCGACGACATCCAGTTCCTCGAGAACAAAGTCGAGACCCAGGAGGCGTTCTTCCACACCTTCAACGCCCTCTACGAAGAGAACAAACAGATCGTGATCACCTCCGACCGCCACCCGCGCTACATCCAGACGCTCGAAGACCGGCTCGTCTCGCGCTTCGAGTGGGGCCTCGTAACCGACATAAAACCACCGGATCTTGAGACCAGGATAGCCATCCTGCGCAAAAAGGCGGCGATGGACAAGCTCGAGGTGGACGACGACGTACTGACCTTCATAGCATCGAAGGTCTCGACGAACATCCGCGAGCTGGAAGGGGCCCTGGTGCGCATCCTCGCCTACGCCTCCCTCTACGGAAGGGAGGTCACCGTGGCCCTCGCCGAAGAAGTCCTCAAGGACATACTTCCAGACCAGCCCTACCGCGAGATACCCATAGAGCTCATCCAGCACGAGGTGTGCCGCTACTTCGGTATAGCCCGACAAGACCTCATAGGATCGAGCCGCTCCAAAACCTTCGCCTACCCCAGACAGGTGGCCATGTACCTGTGCCGCGAGATCACCGACGAATCCCTGCCCAAGATAGGTAAGGCCTTCGGCGGCCGCGATCACTCCACCGTCATGCACGCAACCAACAAGATCGCCAACCTGATAAACAACGACCGCGACGCTTTCAACCAGATCCACGACCTCACCCAACAGATAAAGTCAAAGAGATGATCCAAACCACCAAACCACCCCCATTTACCCTCATACCCCTATACCCCAGGGTGGTATTTTGTAACCGAAAAAGAAACGCACGTTTCTTTAGTTATCCACAATCCATCCACAGGTCGACCGAAACCCTGTGGATAACCCGGCCGGGTTATCCACAGCCAGCGTCGAGTTATCCACAAAAACTGTGGATAACCGGGGTGAGTTGTGGATAACTCAATACCGTTGATCGTATATATCACAAGATGCAGACATACATTGCTTACACACCTGTGGATAACCCTGTGGATAAGAGGGGTCAAAGCTGTGGATAACCCTGTGGATAAAAATGTGGATAAGTCCGGCCTGTGGATAACTCGCGAGTTATCCACAGGCTATCCACAGGGTGGGGGGAGTTATCCACAGATTTATCCACAGGCGCCCTGGCTGGTTTCCCGCTTGAGTAAAGGGATTTCCCGAGTTATCCACACTATCCACAGCCCTTATTAATATTATTATTCTAAATAAGATAAGGTTAGTTTAATAATAATAAGGTCGAGAGGAAGGTCGCATGAGGGCTGTTTGTAACACGGAACAACTTGGCAGGAAGCTCGCGCTGGTCTCGCGGGGGGTATCCACCAGATCTTCGGTGGACGTGTTGGGTGGGATAATGCTCGAAGGCACCGAAGGCGAGCTACGGCTCTCTGCGACCGACATGGACGTTTCGATCCAGACTTCTTCGCCGGCCGAGGTCGAGGAGGAAGGGCGGGTGGTCATTCCGGCCCGAATCTTCAACGACATCGTACGGTCGCTGCCTGTCGGGGAGCTGGTGTTGGAGCACGAGTCGGTAGAGGGCACCGTGCGTCTGGCTGCGGGGAAGAACGAATACCGGATAAGGTCCTACGCCGTGGAAGATTTCCCGAAGCTACCCGTATTCACGGCCGAGGACGCGTTCGCGATCTCCGGGGAGGTCCTTGTCGAGACCGTGGAGAAGGTCTCGAGGTCGTACTCCAGGGACGAGACGCGTCCGGTCCTCACCGGCATACTCATAAGCTTCGAGGGTGCCCGGCTCAGGATGGTGACGACCGACTCCTACCGGCTCTCGATAAAAGAGACCGATATCGTGACCAACTTCGAGGGGAAGCGGGACGCTATCATCCCGGCCCGGGCGATGCAGGAGGTTGGGAGGATCTTCTCCGGTTCCGGCGAGGAGAACATCGAGGTTGTGCTCGGGGAGAATCAGGCGCTCTTTCGGATAGGTGACGTGTTGTTCGGGACGCGCCTCATAGAGGGGAACTTCCCCGAGTATCGCAGGCTATTGCCCGAACGGTTCGAGAGGGAGGTCTACGTTCCGAGGGAGGAGCTCGTGGGCACGCTGCGGCGGGTGAGCCTCTTCACGCAGCGCCAGAATCCGCCCGTTCCGGTGACGCTCTCCTTCGCCGAGGGTGAGGTGGAGGTGTCGGTTCGCAGCCAGGAGCTGGGCGAGGCGCACGAGAAGCTACCCGCCACGAGCGAGGAGGAGTTCCAGATCTCGTTCAACCCCGGATATCTGCTCGACGGGGTCTCCGCCGTCGACTCGGAGCGGGTGCTCTTCAGGTTCAACGAGTCTCTCAAGCCGGCGCTCATCGTGCCCGGAGGCGACGAGGAGGATAACTTCCTGTACCTGATCATGCCGATGCGCGATCCGGCGCGCGTCTGAGGTTGGGATAGCCCGTGCATCTGCCTTCCGGCATGACGCTCGGTCAGGCCCTGAAGGCGGCGAACGTCGTCGGCAGCGGTGGAGAGGCAAAGGTGCTCATCCAGAGCGGGGGGGTGATGGTCAACGGGGAGGTCGAGACCCGGCGCGGGCGCAGGATGAAGGCCGGGGACGTCGTCGAGGTCGCCGGACGGCGCATAGAATTCCGCTGAAATGCGGTACATCGAGGCCATAAGGCTGGTGAATTTCCGGAACTGCGTCGACACCAGCGTCACGCTCTCCCCCGGGCTCAACATCGTGTTCGGCGAGAACGCGCAGGGGAAGACCAACCTGCTCGAGGGGCTGGCCTTCGCCGCCTCTGGTTCTTCTCCCCGCACGTCCAACGATTCCGAGGTGGTGCGCTGGGGGGAGGAATTCGCCCGCGTGGAGATGAGGGTCTCTCTCGGATCCGGCGGAGAGCGGCGCGTCTCCGTCGGGTATGCACCGGGACAGAAGAAACGACTGAGCGTCGACGGATCGCCGACGGGTTCTCTCGCGGAGTATGCCGCCGGCGCCGCCGGGATACGCGTCATAACCTTCTTCCCCGACGACATAAGGATCGTAAAGGGAGCCCCTTCGGACCGCAGGGAGTTCCTCGACGCGCTGCTCTCCACCCTGAAGCCGTCCTACTCCCGCGCCGCCTCCGAGTACGCGAAGGCCGTTCAGCAGCGCAACCAGCTCCTGCGTCGCATACGCGACGGGCTCTCCTCCCGCAAAACGCTCTCCACCTGGGATCGCAAGGTGGTGCAGCTCGGACGCACCCTACTGAAAGAGCGCTCGGAAGCTTTCCCCGCCCTCGCCGAACACTTCACACGCTCTCTGAGGGCCCTGTATGGCCCCGAGAAGGCCGCCGTGCGCTACTCCTATAGTGCGACACCAGAAGAGTACGCGCAGGCTCTCAGAGAAGCTCACGAGGCCGACATAGAACGCGGCAGCACCTCCGTTGGGCCGCACCGGGACGACGTGGAGGTATTGCTCGGTGGGGTGAACCTCACGACCTACGGGTCGCAGGGACAGCAGAGGCTCGCCACGCTGGGGCTCAAGCTCGCGGCGAGGGAGTTCGTCAGGGAGATCGCGGGCGAGGATCCGATCCTGCTCTTCGATGACGTGATGAGCGAGCTCGACGAGTCGAGGCGGAGGTATCTCTCAGAGTACTTCCTCGGGAGCACGCAGGTGGTCGTTTCCACGACCAACCTCGATTACTTCGAGGAGGGGATGATCGAGCGTTCCAGGGTGGTGCGCTTGTGTGGAGGGAAGGCCTCGGAAGTTACGAGAGAGGATCTCTCGTGTTGAAAAACGGCGTTTAAAACCGCTTTCGAATGCTGCAAAGAGCCTCGTGTCGGGTGTTGGGAAAGCGTACAAGTTATGTTACAATCCACGAGTGCAAAGCTATGTGTACAGGGTCCGGCCCACCACGAAGACTCTCGCGGTTCTGGTAAGCAGAAGGAAGGGGATCTCTTTTGACGGTTGATCCTGCCCTGAAAAATGCCAAGAGCGAATACGATGCCAGTTCCATACAGGTTCTGGAAGGACTGGAGGCCGTAAAACGTCGGCCGGGGATGTACATCGGCTCCACGGGGCCGAGAGGATTGCACCACCTCGTCTGGGAGATAGTGGACAACTCGATAGACGAGGCGCTGGCCGGATACTGCACGAGGATAGACGTGAGGGTACACCCCGATGGTTCCGTGAGCGTCGACGACGACGGGCGCGGGATGCCCGTTGGGGTGATGGAGAAGTACGGGCGTTCGGCGGTCGAGGTGGTGATGACCACGCTGCACGCCGGTGGCAAGTTCGGTGGGCAGGGCTACAAGGTCTCCGGTGGTCTGCACGGGGTCGGGGTATCGGTCGTGAACGCCTTGAGCGAGTGGCTCGAGGTCGAGGTGCGGCGTGATGGTCACGTCTGGAGCCAGCGTTACGAGCGTGGTTTCCCTGTGAGCGGGCTGGAGAAGGTCCGGGGGCTGAAGGAAGGGGAGCCGACCGGGACGCGCGTGCGATTCAAGCCGGATCCGGAGGTCTTCACCGAGACGGTGGAGTTCTCCTTTGACACCCTGAGCCGGCGCTTCAGGGAGTCTGCCTTCCTCAATCGGGGGCTCGAGATACGACTGGTGGACGAGCGGGAAGAGGGGCGGGAGGTCACCTACCGCTACGAAGGCGGGATACGCGACTTCGTAGCGCACATAAACCAGTCCAAGGACCCGGTGCACAAGACGATCTTCTACTGCCACCGCGAAGACGAGGTGGGGGACGTGGAGATCGCGCTGCAGTGGAACTCCGGGTACCAGGACTCGGTCTTCACCTTCGCGAACAACATCAACACCCACGAGGGGGGGACGCATCTCTCGGGTTTCCGTTCGGCGCTCACGCGCACGATAAACGACTACGCCCGGCAGAAGAACCTTCTCAAGGAGAAGGAGGAGAACCTCACCGGGGACGACATCCGGGAGGGGCTCGCGGCGGTCATCTCGGTCAAGCTCCGGGAGCCGCAGTTCGAAGGACAGACCAAGACCAAGCTCGGGAACACCGAGATCAAAGGGCTCGTCGAGAGCACGCTCGGGCGGGCTTTTTCGGAGTTCCTCGAAGAGCACCCCGGCGAGGCGAAGGCGATCGTCGGGAAGGCGCTGCAGGCGGCGAGGGCGCGGCAGGCGGCGCGCAAGGTGCGTGACACGATCCGCAAGGGATATCTGGAGAGCTCGACCTTGCCGGGCAAGCTCGCCGACTGCTCCTCCAGGGACCCTGCGCGCAGCGAGCTGTACATCGTGGAGGGGGACTCGGCCGGGGGGTCGGCCAAGCAGGGAAGGGACCGCAACTTCCAGGCCATCCTGCCGCTGCGCGGCAAGATCCTGAACGTCGAGAAGGCCACGATGAACAAGGTGCTCTCGAACGCCGAGATACAGGCCATGATCAGCGCGATCGGCGCCGGGGTCGGCGACAGCTTCAACCTCGATGACGCCCGCTACCACAAGATCGTGATCATGGCCGACGCCGACGTGGACGGCAACCACATAAGGACGCTGGTCCTGACCTTCCTCTACCGCAACATGCCGGAGCTCATCGAGGCCGGCTACGTGTACATAGCCCAGCCGCCGCTCTTCAAGGTCACCCACAACCGGCGGGACTACTACGTCAAGAACGAGGCCGAGCTCAGGGTGCTGCTGGACCAACTGGGGGCGAACGGCAACGCCGAGGTCAGCAGGTTCAAGGGGCTTTCGGAGATGAACCCCCAGCAGCTGTGGGAGACGACGATGGACCCGTCGCG
>JAIMBO010000191.1 GCA_023511405.1 Rubrobacteraceae bacterium | reverse complement strand
CTCGGTGAGAGCCTGGTCGCGATCCCCGGCGTGCTCGACATCACCTACATCGAGAACTCCGGCGGAGCCTTCGGCATCCTCGCCGGCCGTAGCGTGCTGCTCGTGGCCGGCAGCGCGGTCGCGGTGGGGTTCGTGCTCTGGATCCTCTTCTCTTTAGGCCCTTCGAAGGTCGTCACCCTCGGGTGCGGCCTCGTGCTGGGAGGCGCGGCAGGGAATCTGACCGACCGTCTTCTGCGCGGCGAGGTCACCGACTACCTCGACCTGCGCTTCTGGCCGCTCGAGCACTGGCCCGTCTTCAACCTCGCCGACACGGCCATCGTGGTCGGTGCGTTCCTACTCCTGATAGCCTCTTCCCGTAAGGAGCGGGCCTAGGACGGAGAACCCCCTCCTCGCGTTGTATCCTTCATCCGTGTGGAGGAAGCTCCCGCGAAGGGAAGGGAGGAGAGATGAGCCTTGAGAAGTACCGAGCCTTCCATCGCCGCTCGCTCGAAGATCGGGACGGCTTCTGGGCCGAGCAGGCACGGCTCGTGGACTGGCACACCGAATTCGAGCGGGTGCTCGACTACTCACGTCCGCCGTTCGCCCGCTGGTTCCCGGGCGGCGAGACGAACCTCTGCCACAACGCCGTAGACCGCCACCTCGAAGCCCGCGGCGACCAGAAGGCCCTCGTCTACGTCTCGAGCGAGACCGGCGAGGAGAAGTCCTTCACCTACCGCGAACTCCACGCCGAAGTCAGCGCGTTCGCCGCCTCGCTCAGAGAGCTGGGCGTCGGGCGCGGCGACCGGGTGGTCGTCTACATGCCGATGATGCCCGAGGCGATCTTCGCGATGCTGGCGTGCGTCAGGATCGGGGCGATACACTCGGTCGTCTTCGGCGGGTTCGCTGCCGAGAACCTCGCCAGGAGGATAGACGACGCCCGGCCGAAGGCCCTGATCACGTCGGACGCCGGGATGCGCGGCGGCAACGTCATCCGCTACAAGCCGCTCGTGGATCGGGCGCTCGGGATGACAGAACACCCGCCCGGACACGTCGTGGTATGCAACCGCCACATCGACGAGAACCTGAACCTCGAGGAGGGCCGGGACCTCGACTACGCCGCGCTCAGAGAGAAGCATTTCGGCGAGGAGGTCCCGGTAGAGTGGCTGGAGTCGAGCGAGCCGAGCTACATCCTCTACACCTCCGGGACGACCGGCACCCCCAAAGGCGTCCAGCGCGACACCGGAGGATACGCGGTTGCGCTCGCCGCCTCGATGAGGCACGTCTTCGCCACCAATCCCGGCGAGACGATGTTCACCGCCTCGGACATCGGGTGGGTCGTGGGACATTCGTACATCGTCTACGGCCCGCTCCTGTACGGCCTCACCACCATCGTCTACGAGGGGCTCCCGGTGAGGCCGGACCCCGGGATCTGGTGGAACATCGTCGAGGAGCACGGCGTGCAGACCATGTTCACCTCCCCCACGGCGATAAGGGCGCTCAGGAAGCAGGGCACCTCGTACATGGAGGAGCACGACACCTCCTCGCTCAGGAACCTGTTCCTCGCCGGAGAGCCGCTCGACGAGCCGACGGCCCGCTGGATCTCCGGGGCGCTCGGCGTCTCCGTGCGGGACAACTACTGGCAGACGGAGACCGGCTGGCCGATCCTGAGCGCGATGCTCCCCGGGCTCGAGGACGAGCCGGTGGTGCCCGGCAGCGCCGGCTTCCCCTGCTACGGCTACGACCTCCGGGTGATGCACGAGGTGAGCGGCGAGGAGGTCGGCCCAGGCGAGCGCGGGATCCTCGCGATCAAGGCACCGCTGCCGCCGGGGTGCATGTCCACCGTCTGGGGCGACGACGAACGCTTCGTCTCGACCTACTTCTCGAGCTTCCCGGATAAGGAGCTCTACTCGACCTTCGACTGGGCGATGCGCGCGGAGGACGGCCGCTACTACATGATGGGTCGCTCCGACGACGTTATAAACGTCGCCGGCCACCGGCTCGGGACGCGGGAGATCGAGGAGGCGCTGAGCGCCCATCCGGCGGTGGCGGAGGCCGCGGCCGTCGGCGTCGCCGACGAGTACCGGGGGCAGGCGATCTTCGCCTACGTCGTGCTGAAGGAGGACGCCGAGCCCTCCCCCGGGTTAGAGTCATCCATAAAGCAACTCGTCGCGGAGAAGGTCGGCACGGTGGCCCGCCCGCAGCGGGTACACTTCGTGGGGGCGCTCCCGAAGACGCGCAGCGGGAAGCTGCTGCGGCGCGGCATCCAGGCCGTGGCCGAGAGCCGGGACCCGGGCGACCTCTCGACGCTGGAAGACCCTTCGGCGCTCGAGGGAATCCGGGCCGCCGAACAGGAGAGAGCATGAGAGAGGAGTAACATGAGCCTGACGGAGAACGGGGCGGCACCCTCGCCGGGGGCCCGTTTGAGGCGGGCCTGGAGCGAGGAGAGGCCGCTGCAGGTCGCGGGCGTCATAAACGCCTACGCGGCTCTTCTGGCCGAGAGCGCGGGCTTCAAGGCCCTTTATCTTTCGGGGGCAGGGGTGGCGAACGCCTCGTACGGCCTGCCGGACCTCGGCATGACCAACCTGAACGACGTACTCTGCGACGCGCGCAGGATCACGGGGGTGACCGATCTGCCGCTTCTGGTCGACGCGGACACGGGCTTCGGGCCGGCGTTCGTGATCGGGCGGACGGTGCGCGAGATGATCCGGGCCGGCGTCGCCGGGATCCACATCGAGGACCAGGTGCAGGCCAAGCGCTGCGGGCACCGGCCCGGCAAGGAGCTGGTCGAGCCGGAGGAGATGGCCGACCGGGTGAAGGCGGCCACCTCGGCGAAGACCGACCCCGACTTCGTGGTGATGGCCCGCACCGACGCGGTGGCCGTCGAGGGGCTCGACGCGGCCGTCG
>JAIMBO010000190.1 GCA_023511405.1 Rubrobacteraceae bacterium | reverse complement strand
CCCTCTTCGCCGAGGTCTATCGTCTGCGCCAGCTCGCGCTTCTCCCAGTCCCAGAAGTGGAGCTTGCGCCCGTACTTCCCGGCCTCGACGTCGGAGAGCTCGAAGCCCGGGTAGTAGGTCCTGGGTGCGGCCCACTCGGTGGAGATCATGACGTTGTGGCGCGGCTGGTACCAGAAGTCGTAGTTGAAGTCCATCCCCTCGGTGCTGCGCTCCCAGCGCCCGGCGATCTCGAAGTCCTCGTCCAGCAGCAAGAATCCTCCGGGCCCGTTGCCCTCGGCGTCGCCGAGCATGCTGATCATCACCCGGTCCGGCAGGCAGTGTACGGTGTGCGGCGCGGTGAGGTTGGTCTTCGCGACGATCTCTTCGGGCTCTATGACCTTGTGGATCTTCGGCGCCCGCTCGTCCGCGGTGTCTATGATGTGGATGCGGCTCGAGCGCTGCCCGCCGACGATCAGGAAACGCCGCTCCTTGCTCTCGTCACCGTGGCAGGAGCTGCACGCGTTCCAACCGAAGTGGTGCAGCTCGTCCCCGATGTTGGGCATCGGGGTGCGGTGGATGACCTGCGAGTAGGTCGGGGACTCGGGGTCGACGTCTATCGTCGCCAGGTAGTCCGGCGCCTCGACCCCGGTGCCGACGTGCAGCGCGACCGTGTAGAGGATCTTCTCCGGCTCGGCCTTCATCGCCTCCTCGGGGCTCGCGTACCCCGGCCCACAGCAGGCGTGGTGCTCGTGCTCTTCCGTCATCTTCGCCTCTCCTTTCCCCGTAACCCCTTCATCGTGGAAACCCCGACCTCACCCGTTCGGGACGGGCCCCATCGTACGGTGACCGGCCCTCTCGACGGGCGTGGCGCCTCCAGCGTACCAGCTTTCTCGATCTTCTCCCACGTCTCTCTCGTACAGAGCATTGTAGAATATATCCTACTTTTTTTATCGGGTATTTCAGGACGCTGGGGCGTACGGGAGCTCCGGCGCTCTCAGACCACTCTCAGGCACACGTGGCATACTCACCAGAGGTTCGGTCGGCCCCTTTAGCAGGGGGCGTCAACGCGAGAAGAACACGGGAGCGAAATGACATGAGAAACGTATCAGCGGAGATGGCGGGAAGCCTTCGGGAGAGGGCACGTTGAGCGGGGTGGCCTTCGCGCTCATCGTCGGCTCGCTCACGAAGCGGGTGCTCTCCGCGGTCGGGGTCTACGGTCCGCTCGCGACGTTCGCGCTGATGATCTTCGAGAGCATGGGAGCGCCGTTGCCGTCGGAGATCATCCAGCCGTTCGCGGGTTTTCTCTCGGCCACCGGCAGGATGAATTTCTTCTGGGCCGTGACCGCGGGCGTGGCGGGCAACATGGTCGGCTCATGGGCCTCGTACTACATCGGGCTCAAGGGAGGACGAGGGGCGGTGATCCGCTACGGCCGCTTCGTCGGGATAAAGAAAAAAGATCTCACGCGGGCCGAAGGATGGTTCGCGCGGAGAGGAGCGGCCACGGTCTTCATCTGCCGCATGCTCCCTCTGGTCAGGGGTTTCGTCTCCTACCCGGCCGGGGCGGCGAGGATGAACCTGGCGAAGTTCAGCGCCTACACGTTCTTCGGATGCGTGCCGTGGGTGGCCGGGCTCACCTACGCAGGATACGCGCTCCGCAGGCACTGGGAGGAGATCGCGGTGTACATGCACTACCTGACCTACGCCGTCGCCGCGGCGCTCGTCCTCGCCGGGGCCTACCTGTTCTTCCGCTGGATGATGTCTCGCAAGCGGAGCTGAGCCCTCACCTCAGGCCACCCACCGCCAGCTCACGAAGAGGGCGCAGAAAAAGAGCGAGAGGGCCGTGCTCGTGGAGAGCCAGACCGCGAGCGCGGCCCGGCTCCGCAGCAGAAGCCCGAGCACGAAGAAGAGCGGGAACACCACGAGGAGAAAACGCGAAAAGCTCATCAGGGGCATCCCGGCCGCCCCATCCAGGGCGGGGAGCAGGGTGAGACAGGCGCTGTAGATGAGAAGGTCCCACGGCAACACCCGCATCCCGGCGGCCAGCAACAGCACGGTCAGCACGAAGAACCCGAAGTAGAAGGTGTTGGCGGCGAGGAACGAGTGCAGCAGGGAGCCGTAGCCATGGAGCAGGCTCTCCGGGTGCACAGCCCAGCGCCAGCCCTGGATCGCCCGGACGAGAGCATCCCGAAAGGTTACGTACGGGCCGGAGAACTTCCTGTGCCAGTGGGCCTTCTCCGCCATCGCGAACTCCAGCGGGTTACCGTAACGGTGCCAGAGATAGACGAGGTACGCCGCCATCCCGGAGGGTACGAGCGCCAGGTAGGACAGGCGGTGCAGTCCGTATCGCTCCCGGTCCGCAAGCCAGCTGCCGAAGAGCGGCACGACGAGGAAGACCCCGGCCTCGCGGGTCGCCGAGGCGAGCGCGGCGAGAATGCATCCCAGGAGCAGGTTGCGCCGCAGGCGCGCCGCCCAGAGAGCCCCGGACGAGAACGCGAGGAAAAGCCCCTCCGAGTAGGCGGCGTTGAAGAAGAAGCTCGTGGGGAAGAAAGCCAGGACGAGAACCGAATTGCGCGCCACCTTCTCCCCCCAGCAGTCCTCCGCGAGACGATAAACGAAGTAGAAGCCGAACAGGGTGGCGACCAGCGAGATGAGCGTCAGCGCCACGCTCAGGTTCTCCAGCGTCGGCCGGGCTCCCGAGAACCGCACGACGGTCCGCGCCAGAAGAGGTGGCAACGGGAAGAAGGCCGTCTCGGGGGGAAGGAAGCGCTCGTACCCGTGGGCGGCTATGTAGGAGTACCAGATCCCGTCCCACCTCGCCCAGATATTGGTCACCAGGTGGTGCACGGGACGAGTGTCGGCCGGGCCGGGGCTCGGTCGGAGGAGCCCGGCGAAGATCGCCCCGGAGGCGAAATACAGCGCCCGGCTCGC
>JAIMBO010000189.1 GCA_023511405.1 Rubrobacteraceae bacterium | reverse complement strand
GGCATGTGCAAAAGCTCCCCCTTGTACTCCCCGGGGCTCCTGACGTCCACAAGCGGCCTGCCCGCCTTCACGTGCTCTTCGACCTCGGCTTTGAAAGCCCTTATCTTCGTGTCATCCCTCTTCGGGGTGGGATAGTCAGCTCTGGGGAAGGTGGGCACCTCCTGGGTCATCTCCCTGCCCTCGTCCTCCCACTTCTTCCTTCCCCCGTCCATTATCGCCGTGTTGGTGTGCCCGAAGAGCTCGAAGACCCACAGCGCATAGGTCGCCCACCAGTTGTTCTTGTCACCGTAGAAGATTACCCTGGTCTCGGGTGTGATCCCCTTCTCGCTCATCAGCGAGGCGAATTTCTCCGG
This sequence comes from Rubrobacteraceae bacterium, assembly GCA_023511405.1. Taxonomy (GTDB): domain Bacteria; phylum Actinomycetota; class Rubrobacteria; order Rubrobacterales; family Rubrobacteraceae; genus Rubrobacter_E; species Rubrobacter_E naiadicus. The sequence continues at coordinate 2,579 of JAIMBO010000189.1, read as the reverse complement.
ATCGAGGTAGTCGCGGATGAGGGGATCGTTGAGGTCCTCGACCCAGTCTATCTTCACCGCGTTTGGGATGTGCCCCACATCGTAGAGCAAAACATCCTCATCACTCTCCACGATGCGCACGTTTTCGGTATCGTCGAGGTGATCTGCCACCCACTGGGTGCTGACCAGCTTCTCCGGATGGGCGTAGCCCTTCTCGCGTATCTCCTTCTCCACCTCGGCCATCTTCCTCAAATGCCTCCTTCTTCTTCCACATTCAGAGGTGTGTGCAGCTCCCATTGTAGAACATATCCCGATAAATTTTGTCGGATATGGGGAGCGTCGATGTAAGGTTGGAGGCTCCGGGTTTATACTGCCCAAACCATGGAGGGAATTCACGCATACAGGGAGCTACTGGAGAGAGCGGCGGAGGCCTCGCTCGAGGCAGAAGAGGCCAGGGTGCTGGCGCGAATGGCCGTGGAGGATCCCGAGCCCGCGATGGAGGCGGCGGCACGGGTACGAGACCGGACGTACGGGCCGAGGATCTCGTACTCGCGCAAGGTCTTCATCCCGCTGACCAGGCTGTGCCGGGACAACTGCGGCTACTGCACCTTCGCCCATCCACCGCGTAAGGGAGAGAGGGCCTACCTCACGCCGGAGGAGGTACTCGAGATAGCCCGGGATGGGGCCGAAGCCGGGTGCAAAGAGGCGCTCTTCACGCTCGGGGACAAGCCGGAGAAACGCTATCCTGAGGCCCGACGCGAGCTCAGGGAGATGGGGTTCGAGACGACCGTGGAGTACCTGGCGCACTGCTGCGGGCTGGTGGCCGAAGAGACCGGGCTCCTGCCGCACGCCAACCCCGGCGTGCTCTCGGAGGAGGACGTACGGCTGCTGCGGGGGGTGGCCGTCTCGCAGGGTATCATGATGGAGGAGGTCTCGGGGAGGCTGCTGGGCCGGGGCATGGCCCACTGGGCCTCGCCGGACAAAGTCCCCGAGAGACGACTCGAGACGCTCGAGGCGGCGGGGAGGCTCGCGGTGCCCTTCACGACCGGGCTCCTCGTCGGGATCGGGGAGAGCCCCGAGGAGCGGGTGGAGACTCTGCTCGCGATCCGCGAGGTGCACGGGCGCTACGGGCACATCCAGGAGTGCATCGTGCAGAACTTCCGGGCCAAGCCGGGGACCAGGATGCAAGACGCACCCGAGCCTTCTGAGAAGGAGATGCTCGCGGCGATAGCGCTCGCCCGGCTCATCCTGCCGCCCGAAGTCACGGTGCAGGCCCCGCCGAACCTGGCCGACGGCGAGGCCGGGTACCTGAGGTACATAGACGCCGGGATCAACGACTGGGGAGGCGTCTCCCCCGTCACCCCCGACCACGTCAACCCCGAGCGGCCCTGGCCGCACCTCGAAGAACTCGAACGGGCCACCGGTAGCAAGGGATATCTGCTCCTCGAGCGGCTCGCGGTCCACCCACGCTACGCGCTGGAGGCGGAGCGGTGGGTTGACGAGGCCCTGAGGCCGAAGGTCCTCGCCGGGATGGACGCCGAGGGCTTCGCGCGCGTCGAGAGCTGGGCCCCGGGCAAGGACGAGCCGGTGCCGGAGAGGACGCTCGAGGAGATGAGAGGCCGGAGGCCCTCCCGGATGCGCCCCGAGTTCGTCGCCGCTCTCGCCGGGGCCGGGGAGAGGGATCTGGACGAGGAGGAGATAGCGCTGCTCTTCACCGCCCGCGGTCGGGAGCTGGCGGAGCTGTGCCGGGTTGCGGACGAGCTCAGGCGGGAGGTCAACGGGGACGTGGTCACCTACGTGGTGAACCGCAACATCAACTACACCAACCAGTGCTACTTCCGCTGCCGCTTCTGCGCCTTCTCCAAAGGACCGAAGTCGCTCAATCTGCGCGGCGAGCCCTACCTGATGGATGCCGGGGAGGTCGCGCGCAGGGCACGCGAGGCCTGGGAGCGGGGGGCGACCGAGGTCACGATGGTCGGGGGGATACACGGCAGGTTCACCGGCCAGAACTACCTGGACTACCTGCGGGCGGTGAAGGACGAGGTACCCGGGATGCACGTCCACGCCTTCACGCCGCTCGAGGTGTGGCAGGGGGCGCACACTCTGGGCATCTCGGTCGATGAGTTTCTGGTGCGGCTGAAGGAGGCCGGTCTCGCCACACTCCCCGGTACGGCGGCCGAGATCCTGGACGACGAGATACGCAGGATCATCTGCCCGGACAAGATCAACACCGCCCAGTGGGCGGAGGTGATGCGCAAGGCGCACGCGATCGGGCTGCGCTCTACCTCGACGATCATGTTCGGCCACGTCGACGGGCCGGTGAACTGGGCGCGCCACCTGCTGGTCCTGCGCGAGATACAGGCCGAAACGGGTGGGTTCACCGAGTTCATCCCGCTCCCGTTCGTGCACATGGCGACGCCCCTCTTCCTGCAGGGCCGCTCGCGGAGGGGCCCGACCTTCGCCGAGACGGTGAAGATGCACGCGGTCGGCAGGATCGCGCTGCACGGCTACATAGACAACGTGCAGGTCTCCTGGGTCAAGCTGGGCGTCGAGGGGGCGAAGGCGTGCCTCGAGGCAGGGTGCAACGACCTCGGCGGCAC
>JAIMBO010000188.1 GCA_023511405.1 Rubrobacteraceae bacterium | reverse complement strand
GGCATCCCGGTGGTGATGCTCAACGCCGGGCTGGACGTCTGGCAGAAGCTCGGCGCGCTCAACTATGTGGGCCAGACCGAGTACCAGGCCGGGGTCGAGGCCGGGAAGAAGATGGCCCAATCCGGGGTAAAGTCGGCGCTCGTCATCAACCACCAGCAGGGTGTCGTCACGCTTGACCAGCGGTTCGAGGGCTTCAAGAAGGGCATCGGCGGAAACGCCAAGCAGATCGCGGTCAACGGCAACGACCCCACCGCGGTGCGCAACGGGGTGAAGACCGCCCTCAAGCAGAACCCGGGCGTCGACGGACTGCTCACGCTGGGACCGCAGGGTGCCCTGCCGACCCTGCAGGCGCTCAAGGGCAACAACAGGATAAAATTCGCCACCTTCGACCTGGCTCCGGAGATCCTCCGGGCGGTGAGGGACGGCAGGATGCTCTTCGCCATAGACCAGCAGCAGTTCCTGCAGGGGTATCTGCCGGTGGCCTTCCTGACCACCTACGTGCAGTATCTGCTGCACCCGATAGGCGTCGTGCCGACCGGTCCGGCGTTCGTCACCAAAGACAACGCGCAGAAGGTGATCAGCCTGAGCAAGGAGGGTATCCGCTAGGAGAGGGGACTTCGGTCCCCTCTCCACGGGAGAGGAGGAGGTTTGACGCTGATGGCGCAGACAGCTACGGCCGATGAGAGGGTACGTCAGGTAGGCTTCCTGCGCAGGTGGCTCACCCGGCCGGAGCTCGCGGCGGTCGCCGGGGCCGTCCTGGTCTTCGCCTTCTTCGCGATCGTCGCAGGGGACTCTGGTTTTCTGACGCTCGGGGGGGCGGCGAGCTACCTGGAGGTCGCGGCGCAGCTCGGGGTCGTGACCGTTCCGGTCTCGCTCCTGATGATCGCCGGGGAGTTCGACCTCTCGGTGGGTTCGATGGTCGGGGCGGCGGGGATGCTGATCGCGCTCGGGGTGACGCAGTTCGGATGGCCGCTCTGGCTCTCGATAGCGGCGGCGATCGTCTTTGCGGCTCTGGTGGGGCTGTTCAACGGGTACGTGGTCATAAAGACCAGGCTCCACTCGTTCATCGTGACGCTGGGGATGCTCTTCGCGTTGCGGGGGCTGACGATCGGGTTCACCCGGCTCATAACCAGCCGCACCCAGATAGGCGGGCTGGACTCGGCGACGCACGGCAGCCCCCTGCGGCCGATCTTCGCCGGGACGGTGGGGGGATTTCCGGTTTCGATCATCTGGTGGCTGGTCCTGGCCGCGATAGGGACCTGGGTGTTGCAGAGGACGGTCTTCGGCAACTGGACGTTCGGGGCCGGCGGGGACCCGGACGCGGCGCGCAACGTCGGGGTGCCGGTCGACCGGGTGAAGATAACGCTCTTCGTGTGCACGGCGGTCTCCGCGGCGCTTCTGGCGGCGATACAGGTTCTTGCGGCCGGTTCTGCGGACGTTCTCAGGGGAGAGAACCTGGAGCTGCAGGCGATAGCCGCCTCGGTCATAGGCGGGGTGCTGCTGACGGGGGGTTACGGCTCGGTGGTGGGCGCGCTCTTCGGGGCGCTCATCTTCGGCATGGTGCAGCAGGGCATCTTCTTCACCGGCGTCAACACCGACTGGTTTTTGGTCTTCGTCGGGGTGATGCTGCTGGTGGCCGTGCTGTTCAACAACTACATCCGCAAGCGGGCTTCGGAGGCCAGGTGATGATGAAAGAGACGACGCCCATCCTGGAGGCGAGGGGGGTCTCCAAGTACTTCGGCAAGGTCGTGGCGCTCGAGGACGTCTCGATGGGGGTGAGATCCGGGGAGGTGATGTGCCTGCTCGGGGACAACGGGGCGGGCAAGTCCACCCTGATCAAGATCCTCTCCGGCGTCCACCGGCCCGACCGTGGTTCGATCCTGGTCAACGGCGAGGAGGTCGTCTTCGACTCGCCGCGCGACGCCATAAACCACGGCATCGCCACCGTCTACCAGGATCTGGCGATGATCCCGCTGATGGGCATCTCGCGCAACTTCTTCATCGGGCGGGAGCCGGTAAAGAGGGTGGGGCCGTTCAAGATGTTCGACGTGGCCAGAGCCGACCGCATCACCCGCGAGGAGCTCCGGAAGATCGGCATAGAGCTGCGCGATACCTCCCAGCCGGTCGCCACGCTCTCCGGCGGCGAGCGGCAGTCGGTGGCGATAGCCCGCGCGGTCTACTTCGGGGCGAAGGTCCTGATCCTCGACGAGCCGACCAGCGCCCTCGGGGTGAAGCAGGCGGCGATCGTTCTGCGCTACATCGCCCGCACCCGCGAGCAGGGCATAGGCGTCATCTTCATCAGCCACAACGTACACCACGCCTACGCCATAGGCGACCGGTTCACCGTCCTCAACCACGGGCGCAGCATGGGCACCTTCGAACGCGAGGAGATCAGCATAGACGAGCTCGAGCGGATGATGGCCGGGGGCGCGGAGCTCGAGAGGCTGAGCGCCGAGCTGCAGAAGATGGGGTCCGAGCCGCCGGCGGGCGAGAGACCCGAGTGAGAGAGGAGGAGGTGGTGCGATATGGGCACCGTGAGGCTTACGACGGCGCAGGCCCTCATCAGGTTCCTGTCCAACCAGTACACCGAGCGTGACGGCGTCGAGCGCAGGCTCTTCGGCGGGGTCTTCGGGATCTTCGGCCACGGCAACGTCGCCGGGATCGGACAGGCCCTGCACGAGTACCGCGACCTGATCACCTACTACCAGAGCCGCAACGAGCAGGCGATGGTGCACACCGCCGCGGCCTACGCCCGCCACAACAACCGCCTCCGCACGCTGGCGTGCACCACCTCGATCGGCCCCGGCGCGACCAACATGGTCACGGGGGCGGCGCTCGCCACCGTGAACCGCCTCCCCGTGCTGCTCCTGCCCGGGGACATCTTCGCCTCGCGTACCCCCGACCCCGTCCTGCAGCAGCTCGAGGCGCCCCACGACGGGAC
>JAIMBO010000187.1 GCA_023511405.1 Rubrobacteraceae bacterium | reverse complement strand
CACGTCGGGTTCTACCTCGGAGATGGTTGCTACGTCTCGGCGAAGGGCGAGGACGGCGGGGTCTCGGTGCGAAGGGTTTCGGAGGATGGGTACGTCGGCTTCGCGCGTTACGGAGGGGGATGCGGTGAACCTGGGGCCGCTCGCTGATCTCGGCGTGGTTCCCGGGTGCAGGGTAGGGCTCTGTGCTCTCGGGTTGGAGGGGGAGCCGGCCGGTAAGAGCTTCGGTGTTCGGGAGGACGAGGCCTTCCGGAGCGCGAGCCTGATAAAGCTCTTCGTCCTGGCGGCGCTTCTCGCCGAGGTGGAGGGAGGCGTGGCGTCGCTCGAGGAGTCGCTCAGGGTCCGGGCGGAAGACCTCGTCGCGTATTCGCCGGAGGTCAGCACGCCGGGTGTCTTTACGGTCGGGGGGCTTGCGTGGGCCATGATCACCGCGAGCGACAACACGGCGGCCAACGTCCTGATCCGACGCCTCGGTGTAGATGCCGTCAACCACCTCGCCCGTTCCCTGGGCCTGCGGAACACCGTGCTCGCGCGGGAGATGATGGACGTACGTGCCGCAGGGCGCGGGGAAGAGAACCTGACCTCACCTCGCGACGTCGTGGGGCTCCTCTCCGCGGTGTGGCGCGGAGATCTCCTCTCCGGACGGCATCGCCGCCTCTTTCTGGAGATGCTCCGCCGGCAGCGCATCGAGCCCCCGCTCCCCGTGCGGCTGCCGGACGGGGCCATGCTGGCCCACAAGACCGGCGACCTCGAAGGGATGGCGGGTGATGCGGGGTTCGTGATCCTACCCGGGCACGCCTATGCTCTCTGCGTGATCACGGAGGGTGACCCCGGGGCCGCCAGGGAGCCGGTGCGGAGCGCGACGGACGTGCTGGCGAGGGCTTTCTGCCTGCCGCTCGTCCGGTCGGGAACACGCATGCTTTGATGTCCGTGGGGGGTGACGGTGTTCCCACGTCGGTGTATTCGTATGATCTTGCTTCCTTGCGGGAGGGGTGTCAGATCTCGCTCTCCGGAGGCATGAGCCAAGGGATCGTCCATGGTTCCTTCAGGGGTCCGAACGTACTCGCGGCTCCGTCGTGGAATTTTCGTCCTTAGGGCCGAAGGATCGGCCGGGACTTTTCTGTAAACTTCTTACGGTACACGTTAACTTCTTACGGTACACGTTCGCAGGGTAGCAGGCTCAGAGGGGAGGTGACCGGATACCCATTACCCGTCTTCGGACGACGGTGCAGGTCTGTCGGCAAGGATATGCAGTGGCGGTACATCCCGGCCGGGATCTTTCAGGAGAGGGGGCACAAAAACTACAATCTCGATATCGGGGGACGAAAGCTGGCATAACGGGCAGAGGAGGAAAGTCGTGAACCATTCTCCGGGGAGAGCACCTCTCGTGGCCACCTTCTCCATCGTCGGGTACGATGCCCGTAGCGGTGAGCTTGGTGTCGCGGTGCAGTCCAAGTTCCTCGCCGTCGGGGCCGTGGTGCCGTGGGCGCGGGCCGGCGTCGGAGCCGTGGCGACCCAGGCGATGGCCAACACCACCTACGGTCCGCGGGGGCTGGAGATGATGTCCGAGGGGAAGAGCGCGCGGGAGACCATCGCCGAGCTGGTGGCCTCCGATCCCGAGAGCCCTCACCGGCAGGTGGGGATGGTGGATGCGACGGGGCAGAGCGCGACTTTCACCGGGGACGAATGTATGGAGTGGGCCGGCGGGGTCGCCGGGGAGGGGTTCGCCGCCCAGGGCAACATCCTCGTCGACGGCGAGACGGTAGAGGCCATGGCCGGCGCTTTCCAGGCTTCCGACGGCCCCCTGGCCGAGAGGTTGTTGTCGGCCCTACGAGCCGGCCAGGAGGCAGGAGGGGACCGGCGGGGCAGACAGTCGGCCGCCCTGCTCGTTGTGCGTGAGGGTGGGGGGTACGGCGGGTTCGACGACCGGGCGGTCGATCTGCGGGTCGACGACCATCCCGAGCCCATAGAGGAGCTCGCCCGGCTCTACGGGCTGCACCGGCTCTACTTCGGGAGGAGCTCTCAGGAGGACGTTCTCGCGATCGAAGGGGAGGTCCGGGATGAGGTGGTGCGCTGTCTCGCCCGGCTCGGTTACCTGCGAAGCGGAGAGGTCTCCGACGACGATCTCCACCGGGCGCTCGGGTCGTTCGTGCGCACCGAGAACTTCGAGGAACGTGAGCAGGAGGAAGGTCGCATAGACCGCGCCGTGCTCGGTTTCTTGCGGGAGCGGGCGAGCCTTGGTGCATAGAGGTTGCGTAATTTTCACGGGCCGATATACTGCGCTTGGTGAGAAGAAGCGCCGCCTCGTGCAGGCGCGGGGGAAAGGGTGTTCTACCAGAGAGGTCCGACCGTCGCAAGGATATCGATCTCGGTAGAAGGCCGGAGCCTGAACACCCGTTACGCAAGAGAGGAGGAGCACGTGAGGAGCGAGAGAAGCAAGGATACAAAACGGGAACCCGGCAGCGGTATCAGCCGCCGCGACTTCCTCAAGGTCGGGGGTGCCGGGCTAGCCGGGGTGACCGTACTAGGTGCCGCCGGATGCGGCGGCGGGAACCAGGGAGGCTCCAGCGGCGGTGGCGGCACTGCCGGCGGTGGGCCGAAGAAGGGCACGAACAGCCAGCTGATAATCGGCTACGACCAGGAGCCGAACATCCTCAACAACTACGTGACCGGCGGTGACCTGCAGGCCACCCAGGACACTACCGTAGGCATCCTGCAGAGCCCGCTCAAGATCATGCCTGATCTGTCCTTCGCGCCCGAGCTCGCCGACGGGATGCCCAAGATCCTCAAGAAAGACCCGCTCACCATCGAGTACAAGCTCAAAGACGGGCTCACCTGGTCCGACGGTAAGCCCCTCACCAGCGAGGATGCGCGCTGGACCTTCGAGCAGGTGATGAACAAGAAGAACCACATCATCACCCGCTTCGGGTGGGACAAGATCTCCAAGTTCGAGACCCCGGACAAGCG
>JAIMBO010000186.1 GCA_023511405.1 Rubrobacteraceae bacterium | reverse complement strand
CAGGGCTGGAGCGCGGTGATAGCCGGGCAGAAGAGCGCAGCAGCGGCGGCCTCGAGCGTCGTGCGTAGCATCAAGAAAGACCTCGGGTAGCGCTGAGATCCCAAGCAGAACGCCTCTGAGATGAAGAAGAGCAGAGACCCGCTGCAGAGGATCAAGCACTCCTCCACGCTTTTTGCGGCTCCAGCCGCCCTGTTCCTATTCGCGACAGCGATCTACCCCCTGATCGAGCTCATCCGCATGAGCCTGAGCCGGGTGACGGTCTCCAACATACTGCGCACCTGGCCGTTCGTAGGGCTTGCCGAGTTCAAACAGCTCATATCCTCAGCACAGTTCATCGAGGCGCTGATAAATACCCTGATCTACACGGCGGTCGTCCTGATCGTGGGGATCGCGGGCGGGCTTCTGGCGGCACTCGTGCTGAGCTCCACGCCGCGGTCCCGGGGCTCCGGCGGACTCGAAGTGAGGTTCTCACGCTTCGTCTTCGGGATGATGGTCTTCGTCTGGATGCTACCTCCGGTGGTAGCGGGGAGCCTCTGGAAGTTTTTGCTCGACAAGGAAGGTGTGGTCAGCTACGTCCTGGCCAACCTCCACGTGATCGCGCAGCCGGTGCCTTGGCTGGTGCAGGCGCAGAACCACACGGCGCTTCTGGCCGTGGCGGTGGTCAACGCCTGGGTCGTCGTACCCTTCGCGGCGCTGGTCTTCCGGGCAGCGATCTTGGACATACCACCCGACCCCATCGACGCGGCGCAGATAGACGGAGCGACGCGTCTGCAGGTCTTCCGGCACATCACGCTGCCCATGTTGCGCTCGACGTTCCTGATACTCGTGGTCTTGACCATTGTCTACGCTTTCAGGAGCTTCGACTTCATTTACGTGATGACCTCCGGAGGTCCCGGGACCGCGACGACGACGCTCCCCTATCTCAGCTACCGGCTCTCGTTCGAGAACTACAAGTTCGGGCTGGGGGCGGCTACGGCGGTGATCTCGATAGTCATGGTGCTCGCCACTGCGCTGCTCTACATCCGGGCCAACAGAGAGGAGGTCGGCTGATGTCTACCTGGCGGCACGTCCCGGCCTGGGGCTCCAGGGTGGGAAGCACGGTGCTCTTGATCGTCTACGGGTTCCCCCTCTACTGGCTGGTTGCCACCTCTTTCAAGACCAACGTGGAGATCTTCGCAGACCCGGCGGGCATCGTCTTCTCGCCCTCGACCTCGGCGTATCACCGGGTGCTGAACGCCTCGCTCGCCCACGCGGCATTGAACTCGGGGATCATAGCCGTCTGCACCACCGCACTCACGCTTGTGCTGGGGGTGCCCGCAGCCTACGGGCTCGCGCGCACCAGGACGGTCCTTTTGCCCGTGGGGCTGGGGGCCCTGATCCTGCTGCAGATGATCCCGCCCACCGCCTCGGTCATCCCGCTCTACAAGGTGCTGGCGGGCTGGAACCTGCTCGGCACCCTCACCGGGGTGATAATCGCGGACTCCGCGATGCTGATACCCTTCGCGGTCCTCCTCCTGCGGCCCTTCTTCCAGACGATACCGGAAGTGATGGAGGAAGCCGCGGCGGTAGATGGGGCCAGCCGGCTGCGCACGTTCGTGACTATCCTTCTGCCCCTGGCCCGCAACGGCATAGCGACGGTGGGCACCCTGATCTTCATCATCGCCTGGGGTGAGTTCCTCTACGCGATAAGCTTCCTCACCAACCCGGAGGCCTACCCCATAAGCGCGGTGATAAGCCAGCAGGTCTCCGCCTACGGCATAGACTGGCCCGGGCTGATGGCCCTGGCGACCGTTACCTCGATCCCGGTGCTCGTGCTCTTCGCCGCCACCCAGCGAAGGCTCGCCGAGGGGCTCTCGCTGGGATCCGTGAAGTAGCAGAAGAGCCCTTCCGGGTACCGTTCGCGCGTATAACAGAGCTGGCAAGAGAAAATTCCTGGATCGGAGAACCAGATTGGACCACTCCAGATACGATCTCTCTTTCACGGTGGACGTCTCCGGCAGCCCACACGCCCGCCTCAAACCCGTACCGCTCGGGGACGTGCGTCTCTCGGACGAATTCTGGGAACCACGGCGCGAGATCAACCGCAAGGTGACGCTGCGGGAGCAGTACGAGCACCTGGAGAGCTCCGGCACGCTGGACAACTTCCAGCGGGCATCAGGCAGGATCGAGGCTCCCTTCCGCGGGATGTACTTCGCCGACTCCGACGTGTACAAGTGGCTCGAGGCAGCCTCCTGGACGCTGACCGCGAACCCAGATCCGGAACTCGGGGAGATGGTCGAGCGCGCGATCGACGAGGTAGAGGCGGCCCAGGAGCCCGACGGCTACATAAACACCTACTTCACCTTCGAACGAAAACGGGAACGCTTCACCAACCTGAGGGACCTGCACGAGCTCTACTGCGGGGGGCACCTGATCCAGGCGGCCATAGCCCACCACCGCGCGACCGGAAGCGAACGCCTCCTCGATGTGGCTCGCCGCTTCGCAGACCTCGTCTGCAAGACCTTCGGCCCGAAGAGCGAGGGCAAACTCGAGACCGCCGACGGACACGAGGAGATCGAGATGGCCCTCGTCGAGCTGTTCAGAGAGACGGGCGAGCACAGATACCTCGACCAGGCCCGCTTCTTCCTCGACGTCCGGGGCCGCGGCAGGGTCAGCGGCAGGGAATACCATCAGGACCACCTGCCCTTTCGCGAGCAACAGGAGATCACCGGCCACGCCGTCCGCGCCACCTACCTGAACGCAGGAGCAGCCGACGTCTACGCCGAAACCGGCGACGAAGACATCCTCCATGCTCTTGAGCGCTTGTGGCATAACATGGTAACGAAACGGATGTACGTGAGCGGCGGGATCGGCTCGCGCTACGAGGGGGAGGCGTTCGGGAAGGACTACGAGCTTCCGAACGAGAGGGCCTACGCGGAGAGCTGCGCGGCGATAGGCAGCGTGATGTGGAGCTGGCGGATGCTCCAGATCACGGGCGA
>JAIMBO010000185.1 GCA_023511405.1 Rubrobacteraceae bacterium | reverse complement strand
GAGATGACCGCCCGCTGGGAGGAGCGCCTGGCGAAGATGGAGCGCGGCGAGGAAGACCGACGGCGCTTCATGGCGGGGATAGAAACCTTCACGAAGGAGCTCGTCGAGGAGGTGCGCCGTAAGGCGGGAGAGAAGGTGCCGCAGCCTGCCGACGGTTCAATCGGCGCCTGTCCGAAGTGCGGCTCCCCGGTCGTCGAGACGAAGAAGGCGTACTCCTGCTCCGCGTGGAGGAGGACCGGATGCGACTTCGCCATCTGGAAGACCATCTCCGGCAAGCGGGTGAGCGAGGCGCAGGCGAGGCGACTGCTCGAGCAGCGGAGGACCGGGGTGCTGAAGGGATTCAGGAGCAGATCCGGCGGGACCTACTCAGCCGCTCTCGTGCTGGATGAGGAGGGGAAAGTGCGGATCGAGCGCGGGAAGAACGGATCGTCCGGTTCGCGTTAAACTCTCCTGCGGTATGCAGGATGGAACGACAGGAGAGAGGAGCGCCGGGTGAAGACGGTCCCGGCGCTCAAGGTCGAAAAACTCAGGAAAACCTACCCCGGAGGGCTCGTGGCCCTCGACGGCGTCTCGCTCAAGATAGAGCCCGGGACCTTCTTCGGGCTCCTGGGGCCCAACGGTGCGGGCAAGACGACCTTCATAAGCAGCATCGTCAACCTGGCCCGGCCCGACTCCGGGAACATCGAGGTCTTCGGCCACGACGCCATCCGCGACTTCCGGCGGGCGCGGCGCATGGTCGGGGTCTCGCCCCAGGAGGTGAACCTCGACAAGTTCCTCACGGTCGAGGAGACGCTTTTGTACCACGCGGGTTACTACGGCGTCCCGAAACGCAAGGCGCGCGAGCGGGCGGCGGAGCTGCTGGAGCGCTTCGGGCTCTCCGACAAGAGGAACGCCCGCACCAACACCCTCTCCGGCGGGATGAAGCGGCGGGTTATGTTCGCCCGGGCGCTGATGCACGACCCCGGGATACTCTTCCTCGACGAGCCGACGGCCGGGGTCGACGTCGAGCTGCGCTACAGCCTCTGGAGCTACATCCGCGAGCTCAACCGCGGGGGGCTCACGATCGTGCTCACCACCCACTACATGGAGGAGGCGGAGGAGCTCTGCGAGGAGGTCGCCCTGATCTCGGGCGGCAGGATCGCCGACAGGGGCACCGTCGGGGAGCTCGAGGAGAGGCACGGTGCGTCGAGCATCGAAGAGGTCTACATGAAGGTGATCCATGCTGATAGTTGACAGAGGGTTCCTGACGCTGCTCAAGCGCGAGGTGCTGCGCTTTCTGCGGGTGTGGTCCCAGACGATCGTGCCCCCCCTTCTGACCTCGCTTCTGTACGTCGTCGTCTTCGGGTTCGCGCTCGGTGGGAGGATAAAGGAGATAGAGGGCATCCCCTATCTGCAGTACATCCTCCCCGGGATCGCGACGATGAGCCTGGTGACCGGGGCGTACTCGAACACCTCGAGCTCGGTCTTCGACGCCAAACGCGAGCGCTACATAGACGATGTCCTCGCGAGCCCGATGAGCGACCTGCAGATCGCGCTGGCATACTCTCTGGGCGGGACGCTGCGCGGCGTGATCGTGGGCTGCGGGGTCTTCCTGGTCGGGATGCCCTTCGCCAGGACCGGGGCCGAGAACCCGCTGCTTCTGCTCGCGGTCTGGGCCCTCGCCGCGTTCGCGTTCTCCTCGCTCGGCGTGATCGTGGGGGTCGTCTCGACCCGGATAGACCACATCTCCTTCATGGGCAACGTCATAATCCAGCCGCTCGCTTTTCTCGGCGGTGTCTTCTACTCGGTCAGGATGCTGCCGCACCCGCTGAAGGTGGCGACGCTCTTCGACCCGATCTTCCACACCGTGGACGCCGCCCGCTACGCGGCTCTCGGCATCTCGGATCTCGACATCCTCCCGGCGCTCGCCGTGGTCTTCTTCCTCGCCGCCGTCTGCTTCGCCGGGGCCTGCTGGGCGATAAGCCGTGGCCCGAACCTCCGCTACTAGGAGGACGCGGCGGGAGGGCAGCCCCCTCCGTTTCGTCTTCTGGACCTTCGTGCTCTCCCGCGCCTTCTTTCTCGGGGTGGGGGCGCTCGCTCATTTTCTCCTGCCGCAGGCCCTTCCCGGCGGCATCCCCGGCCCCCGAGGGGTACTGGGCTACTGGGCGAACTGGGACGGGGCGTGGTACTCCGGGATCGCGACCTCCGGCTACGGCCTGCACGCCCCCGAGAGCACGGCTTTCTTCCCGCTCTATCCGCTGCTGGTGCACCTCGGGGTGCGCCTGGGAGGTGGGGTGGCGCCGTGGGGTGTCGCCGTCTCGCTCGCCGCTCTCCCCTTCGCCTTCTACTTCGTCTACGAGACGGCCGCGCGGTTGCACGGCGACCGGGCGGCCCGCGCCTCGGTGCTCACGCTCGCCTTCTTCCCTACGGCGTTCTTCCTGAACGCGGTCTATACCGAGAGCCTCTTCCTCGCGCTCTCGGCCGGGTGCCTCTGGGCCGCCTTGGTGCGGCGCGACCTGCTCCTCGCCGGCTTCCTCGGAGCGCTCGCCGCGGCGACCCGCAACCTCGGGGTGTTGCTCCTCCTGCCGCTCTTTCTCGAGTGGGTGCGCAATCGCAGGGAGTTCGGTCGGCGGGGGCTCGCTGAGATAGCGGTGGTCTCCGCCGGGCTCTGCGCCTACGCTCTCTACCTCGCCGGGCGCTTCGGAGACCCGCTCGTCTTCGCCCGGCAGCAGCGGGCCTACTGGGGGCGCACGCTGACCGATCCGCTCGCGACCGCCCGGATGGCGTGGAGGAGCGCGAGGGAGGGTGCCCGCTACCTCGTCGAGCCGCACGCTCTCTTCGTGAGCACGCTTCCGGAACCTTCGCTCGCCGCCTCGAACACCCTCAACCTCGCGTTCTTCGCCCTCTTTACCGCCGTGATGGCTTTCGGGGTCTTCGTGCTCCCGCCGGGGTTGAGCCTCTACGCGCTGGCCCTCGTGCTCGTGCCCCTGCTCACACCTTCACCCCTGTTCCCGCTCATGAGCCTGCC
>JAIMBO010000038.1 GCA_023511405.1 Rubrobacteraceae bacterium | reverse complement strand
GGACCCCGCACAGGCCCCGGCAAGCGAGAAGGCAACCAGGAGTACGACAGGAAGATACAGAATCGTCAGCGGCAGATCCCACCCGGCAAACCCGCCCCTCGTCCCGGCCAGCACGCCGGCGACCGCCGCACTCCACAGGGCGAGTGCGACCAGCGCCCGGCCATACACCGGCATCGAAAAGGCATTCCTGCCGTGCAACAAAGCCGCAGCCTCCCGAAGACGGAGCTCCCCGCCGGTTGCAAGAACAGGCTAGGCCATGCGGCAGGCCGGGTCAAGGTACAATGCTTCCCGGAAGGGGTGAGGAATCGTGTTTGCAAAGGACCTGGCCGAGAAGATCGGGGGCAGCCGCCTCTTCGCCGCCGTCGCCTCGAAGGTGGCGCCGCCGGCGGATCGGGCGCTCTACCGGTGGCTCGGGGGCAGGACGCTCGGCGCCGGCCCCCCGACCCTGCTGCTCACCACGTTCGGCAGGAGGACCGGCCGGCAGCGGACCGTCCCGCTGATGTACGTGCGGGACGGGGAGCGTCTGGCGGTCGCCGCGAGCAACTGGGGGCGGGGGCGCCATCCAGAGTGGTCCGAGAACCTTCTGGCGAACCCGCGGGCGCTCGTCCGGCTTGGCGCCGCGCTGGAAGAGCGCCGGGCACGCCTCGCTACATCCGAAGAGCGCGAGAAGCTCTGGCCGCGTTTCATCGAGTTCTGGCCCGCCTACGCCGCCTACCAGCGGCGCTGCGGGAGGGAGATAAGGATCTTCCTCCTCGAAGACGCGCGATCCTCCACGGCGAACCACCCGTGCTAGGATAAATTCAACGCTGGCGAATCAGATAGGGGAAGCGTTCCGATCTAAGAACGGGGAGTCATGAGCACCGCCAGGGAGATCGCCGAGCGCAGCGAGGAAGCCAGAGAACCTCTGGACATCGTCGTCATCCCCCACTCTCACTGGGACAGGGAGTGGTACGCGACCTTCGAGGAATTCCGCTTCTACCTGGTCGAGTTCATGGACGAGCTGCTGGAGCTCCTCGACGAGGACGAGGGCTTCAGGACGTTCCTGCTCGACGGGCAGGTCTCGCTGCTCGACGACTACCTGGAGGTCAGGCCCGAGAAACGGGAGGAGCTGAGGAAGCTGGTGCGGGAGGGGCGGCTCGAGATCGGACCGTGGTACGTCCAGCCCGACGAGTTCCTCGTCTCCGGGGAGGCCCTGGTCCGGAATTTGCTGCTCGGCGACCGGCGGGGCCGGGAGTTCGGGCCGGTGATGAAACAGGGGTACGTGCCGGACACCTTCGGCCACGTCCAGCAGCTGCCGCAGATCCTGCGGGGTTTTGGGATCGAGACCTTCTACTTCATGCGCGGGCTCGGGGAGGACGTGGAGGAGCTGCGCTCGGAGTTTCTCTGGGAGGCGCCGGACGGCTCGCGCGTCCTGGCCCACTTCCTCTCCGAGACCTACTCCAACGCCGCCGTTCTGGGCCCGGACCCCGAGAGGATCTCGTTCCGCCACGACCGCATCTCGGAGCCGTCGAGCTACTTCGTGAGCTACGACTCGCTCTACGAGCTCAGGGACCGGCTCGCCTCGCGGGCGGCGGGAAGGGCGATACTCCTCCTGAACGGCAGCGACCACGTCACCGTCCAGCCCCGCTTCTCCCGGTACATCTTCGAGCTGAACCGGGCGATGCGGGACCGCGTCTTCAACGGCAGCCTCGCGGACTTCGCCCGCAGCGTGCTGCGCAGCCGCCCGGAGCTCAAGGTCTACCGGGGAGAGCTGCGCCAGCCCCGCTACCAGCCGGTGCTCAAGGGGACCTACTCCTCCAGAATACCGATAAAGCAGGAGAACGAGCGCAACCAGCAGCTCCTGGAGGGGCTCGCCGAGCGGGCCGCCGCGGTGGTCTACTCGATGGGTGGAAGGGACTACTCGCCGTTTCTCAAGTACGCCTGGAGGACGCTCATCGCCAACCACGCCCACGACTCGATCGGGGGGTGCTCGGCGGACGCCGTCCACCGGCAGATGTTCGGGCGCTTCGACACCGCGACCCGCGTCGGGCAGAAGATCGTCGAGGAGTCGCTCGACTATCTGGCCGCCAGGGTCGCCCCGCCCTCCGATGAGGGTTCGATCCCGATAGCCGTCTTCAACCCGAGCCCGTGGGAGAGGAGCGGGCGGGTCGCGGTCGAGGTCTCCCTCGACATAGACGTACCCTTCCGGCGCAGGATCTTCGACTGGATCGGCGAGAAGCGCCTCGATCTCAGGCATTCCGTGCTCGTGGACGGTGGGGGGAAGAGGATCCCGTTCACGACCAGGGGCGAGACGCTGCACATCGAGGACGCCCTCTACCGGCGCAAGGCCGTCAGGAGGGCGACGATAGAGTTTCATGCCTCGGGCATCCCACCACTCGGGTACAAGGTCTACCACCTCAGGTCCGGGGTCGGCCAGGAGAGCGTGGAGGAGCCAGCCGAGCCCCCGTGGGAGGTCGAGCTGGAGAACGAGAACCTCAAGGTCACGGTCGAGGGCGACTTCACGCTGGGCGTGCTGGACAAACGGTCCGGCCGGTTCTACAGGGGCATGAACCTGCTCATGGACGAGGGGGACGCGGGTGACGAGTACAACTTCTCGCCGCCGAGGGAGCAGGAGACCTTCTACTCCTCGGAGACCGACTGGGAGATCGAACGCGGAGAGGACCAGCAGAGCCTGGTCCTGCGTGGAGCCCTGAGGCTTCCCCGGGGCCTCTCGGCCGGGCGCGCCTCCCGCTCGGAGGAGCTGGTGCGCTGCCCGGTCAACGTGCACGTCCGCCTCGACCCCGGCTCCCGCAGGGTAGAGGTGAAGACCGAGTTTTACAACCGGGTCAAGGACCACCGGCTCCGGGCCTGCTTCCCGAGCGGGATGGAGGCGGAGGAGTCCATAGCCGAGAGCGCCTTCGGCGTCGTGCGCCGCCCCACGCGGGTCGAGCAACACCACGACTGGCGCGAGCTGGAGAGCACCACCTTCGCCCAGCGACGCTTCGTGTGCGTCGAGGACGGACAGGGTGGGCTCGCGATCCTCAACAAGGGGCTGCCCGAGTACGAGGTGACGCCGGAGGGTGAGATAAGGCTGACGCTCCTGCGCTCGGTCGGCTGGCTCTCCAGGAACGACCTCGCGACCCGCCGGGGGCACGCGGGGCCGGCCCTCCCCACCCCCGAGGCCCAGTGCCAGGGTCGCCACGTCTTCGAGTATGCCATAGTTCCATACACCGAAAGCTGGCTCGACGCGGAGATCTTCCGGGAGGCAGAGGAATACTGGCTCCCGCTGGAGGCACGGGCCGCGCAGCAGCGGGAGGGCCGCGAGGAGGAGTCAACCGGCGGGGCCCCGGGATCTTTCCTGAAGGTCGGCGGCAGGGGCATCGTGCTCTCGGCGCTCAAGAAGGCCATAGACAAGGAAGCCCTGATCCTGCGGCTCTTCAACGCCTCCGACGAGCCCTCCAAGGCCACCGTCCGGTTCGGCTTTCCCATAGCCTCCGCCTACCGGACGAACCTCGCCGAGGAGGTGGAGGAGCAGATAGCACCCCGCGGCGACAGGTTGAACGTGACGCTCGGGGCGGGCAAGATACAGACGCTGATGGTCAAGCTCGACCGTCCCGACAGGTGGGCGGAGAAGGTGAGGAGAGCTTCCCGCTGGAGATGGAGGGAGGAGTAGAGATGTCCGGGAACGTGAGCCGCAAGGACTTTCTAAAGCTCGGGGGGACGACGCTCGCGGGGGCCGCGCTCTTCGGCGTCGCCGGCTGCGGCGGCGGCAACCAGCAGGGCCAGGGGTCGAAGGGCACGCTCCAGTGGCAGGCCATCCCGACCTACTCGACCGAGCAGAACACCGACCAGAAACGGGTCGACTACCTCAAGGGAGCCATCTCCGACTGGGAGAAGAAGAGCGGCTGGAACGTGAAGCCGCTCGTGAGCTCCTCGGACATAACCGCGGCTAACGCGAAGCTCCTGCAGCAGGCGCAGCAGGGCCGGGCGCCGGACATCTCGCAGGTCGACTCCTACATCTTCCCCCGCTTCTTCCAGTACGCCCAGCCGCTCGACGACTATCTGGGCAACCTCTCGCTCGACGACTGGTTCCCGTTCGCCAGGGCGCACATGGTGAGCGGGGGCAAGGTAAAAGGGCTTCAGTTCACGACCGACGTGCGGGTGCTCTTCTACCGCAAGGACCTCGTCCCGACACCGCCGAAGTCCTGGGACGAGGTGCTCTCGACCGGCCAGAAGCTCAAGGGCAGGGTCAAGAGCCCGTTCCTCTTCCCGGCCGGTCGCGACGAGGGGACGATGACGACGACGCTTCTGCCGTACTTCTGGTCGCAGGGCGGGGAGCTCACCGATGCGAAGGGCAACCCGACCTTCGGGCAGGGCAAGAACCGTCAGGCGATGCTGAACGCCCTGAGCTTCATAGACCGGTGCGTGAAGAGCGGGATAACCCCGAAGAAGGTCTCCCAGTACGGGCTCGAGACCGATCTGGACGGGGACGTGGCCTCGGGGGACGTGGCGATGTTCCAGGGGGCCAACTTCCAGGTTCCCCTGCTGCAGCAGATAATGGGCGACAAGTTCACCTCGCAGTGGGAGGTCTCGATCATCCCTTCCAAGAGCGGCACGAACTTCGTCACCTCGGCCGGGGGCCAGATGTGGGGCGTGTTCACCAAGGACAAGAAGAAGCAGAAGGCGGCGGTGGACTTCCTCAAGGCGGTCTTCGTCGGAAACGAGGGGATGGCGAAGTGGTGCAACGTCGGGGGGTACCTGCCGGTGCGCAAGTCCGTCTACGACGTCAAGACGTACAAGGGCAACAAGTACACCGGCACCTTCCGCGAGTACCTGCAGAAGTACGCCCGCAACCGCCCCGGCGTGGACTCCTACCAGAACATCTCCACCGCGCTGCAGGTGGCGGTGACCCAGGTGGTCTCGGGCCAGAAGACCCCCGAGCAGGCGCTCGCGACCGCGGTGCAGACCGTCTCCTAGAGAGAGGACGATGGCGAGCCAGGTCAGAGCGGTGCGGGGCCGGTCGTGGGCCGAGAGGCTCGCCGCCTCGCCCGCCCCCTGGCTGGCTCCGCTCGGGCTCGTCCTGGCGATCACTTTTCTCTACCCGATCGTCGAGATAATCCGCCTGAGCTTCACCAACGCCTCCCTTACGGGAGGGAACTACTCGTACACCCTTGGCTCCTACGCGAGGCTCTTCGGCTCGCCGTACTTCGCGAGCATGGTGCGGGTCACCGTGATCTTCGTGTTCTTCAGCGTCGTCTTCCAGATCCTGCTCGGGTTTCTGATCGCGCTCGCCGTGGACCAGGGAGCGAGGAGGGGGATGCGGGCCTCGATCGTCACCCGCACCGCGGTGCTCTCGGCGTGGGCGATACCGGGGGTGATCATCGGGATCATCTGGGGCATCCTCTACCAGGAGTCCGGGGCGGGGGTGCTCAACTACCTGGCGCAGCTCCTGGGCTTCGGGCAGATACCGTTCCTCTCCAGCCCCAGGGCGGCGCTCGCCTCGGTGACGGTGGCGAACATCTGGCGCGGGACGGCCTTCTCGATGATCCTGCTCTACGCCGGCATCCAGACGCTCCCGGCCGACGTGCTCGAGGCGGCGAGGGTGGACGGGGCGAACGCCTGGCAGCGCCTCACGCGGGTAGTCGTGCCGCTTCTGGCCCCGATACTGCTCGTCACGCTGGTCATCGTCTCGATAGACACCTTCAACACCTTCGACATGGTGCTCGCGCTCACCGGCGGAGGACCGGGGCGGGCGACCGAGGTGATCGCGCTGAGCATCTACGACCAGATCTTCCAGCAGTTCGACCTCGGGCCCGGCGCTGCTACCGCCGTCGTGCTGCTGGCGATAAATGCGATCATGACCTTCGTCTACCTGAGGCTCGAGCGCCCGGAGGAGCTCTCGTGAGTAGCCCGTACAAACCCCGCGCGAGCCGGCGTCGGACCGAGCGCCTGACGCGCTTCTGGCTCTACGCGGCCTACACCGCGATAATCGTCTTCTTCCTCTTCCCGATCTACTGGGTGCTCTCGATGTCGCTGAAGACCGTGCCGCAGCTCTTCGCCACACCCCCGGTGTGGTTCCCGATCCCGCCGCAGTTCTCGAACTACTCCTACGTCTTCGAGAACACCCCGATTTTGCGCTACCTGTTCAACTCGGCGGTGATAGTGGCGGCGACGGTCTTCTTCGCGCTGCTCATCGCGACGCTCGCGGCCTACGGCTTCTCGCGGTTCACCTTCCGCTACAAGCGGCCCTCGCTGCTCGCGGTCCTGGCCTTCCAGATGATCTCGCCGGTCGTGATCGCGATCCCGCTCTACCGGACCTTCGCCGCGCTGCACCTGCTCAACAACTACGCCTCGCTGGTTCTGGTCTACGTGGCGGTGGTGCTCCCGTTCATAACCTGGTTCCTCAAGGGATACTTCGACACGATCCCCTACGAGGTGGACGAGGCGGCGATCGTCGACGGCGCGACCCGCTGGCAGGTTTTGACCAGGATAATCCTGCCGGTGAGCGCCCCGGGGATAGCTACGGCGGCGATCCTGGCGGCGGTCCTCTCCTGGTCGCAGTTCGTGATCCCGTTCATCCTGATCGACAGCCCGGGGATGTTCCCGGTCTCCGAGGGCCTCGTCAACCTGCAGTCGAACACCGAGAGCATAACGCTGCACTACCTCTCGGCGGCGAGCATCGTCGCGATAGCCCCGGTGATCTTCATCTTCGTCCTGCTGCAGCGCTACATCGTGAGCGCGCTCACGAGCGGCGCGATCAAAGGCTAGCCATGGACGAACGCCCGAAAGTCAGGATCGCCTGCGGCGACTCGGTGCTGGAGCTCGGGCTGGAGAGGGCCCTGGAGGACCACTTCCGGCTGCTCACTGCCGGCGAGCCGGACGCCGACTGCGTGGTCCTGTGCATCACGGGTGACGCTGCAGAATCCGAAAGGAGGGTCGCCGAGGCGCGGAGGAAGTTCGGCGGCTCACCGGTGGTCGTCTTCGCGTCCGGCGAAGACCTAGCCCTCGCAGAACGGGCCCTCAGAGCCGGAGCCAGGGGCTTCGTCCACGCCGGCATGCCCCCCGCCCAGGTGGTGCGCGCCATCAAAGTCGTCCTGGATGGCGAGCTCGCAGCCCCGAGGGCGCTGCTCGAATACCTCATAGAGGGTGAGAACGCCCCCGACCTCAAGGCCCTCTCCCCCCGCCAGCGAGAGGTGCTCACCCTCGCCTGCGAGGGACTCTCCAACGCCCAGATAGCCTCCCACCTCTACCTCTCGGAATCCACCGTGAAACAACACCTCAGAGGCGCCTACAAGGTCCTCGGCGTGCGAAACCGAACGGAGGCTGCCCACCTCCTGCGGACCGCCGCGAACCTCTCGCCCCGCAGCCAGAATACCCCCCTCGAACCCCACCATCCTTGACGCCCCCCGACATTCTGGATACATTATTCATTGTCGTCTGAGGGGGGTGGCGTTCGACGGAGACCAGTGGGGTATTCTCTGGTGATGAGATCATGAACGAAAGGCGAGAGGCGGGGCGGATGGGGTCTGCCCCGCAGCACGAGCAGGTCGATCTTCCGGCGCTGGCCAACCGCGCGGGGGTGCTCTCCGACCTCGGTCGCGTCGTCGCCGAAGCCTGGGCATCTTTCGATGCGCCGCGGCCGCGGGAGCCCGAGCTCGACGAGGAGCTCGTGCGGCGGCTCGGGGAGCCGCTTCCCGAGGCGGCCGGGGATGCCGAGAGCGCGCTCGCGGACGCCGCGCGCGTGCTGGACGCCAGCGTCTCCCCTTCCAGGCCGCTCTTTCTCGGGTACATAGGCTCCACGGGGCTCGAGATGGGGGTTCTCGCCTCTGCGCTTTCGGCCACCTACGACGTCAACCTGGCCACCGCCGCCGGGGGGGCGGATCTGGTAGAGGAGCAGGCCCTGCGCTGGCTCGCGCAGTTCGTGGGGTTCCCGCTCGCGGAAGGGGCGTTCACGAGCGGGGGCATGGCCTCGAACCTGACGGCGATGCTCGCCGCGCGCGAGCGGGCGCTTCCCGGCTCGCGCGTCGAGGGCGTCGGGGGGCACCGGGCGGCGGTCTACTGCTCCGAGGAGGCTCATCACTCGGTCGTGCGGGCGGTGGAGGTCTGTGGCCTCGGGAGCGGCGCCGTCCGGCGCATCCCCGTGGACGGGCGGCACAGGATGGAGACCGGGGCGCTCGAGGAGGCGCTCTCGAGGGACATCTCCTCCGGGGTCGTGCCAGTCGCGGTGGTCGCGACCGCCGGCACCACGCTCACCGGCGCCGTCGACCCCATCGCAGAGATCGCCGAAGCCTGCGGTCGTTACGGGGTATGGCTGCACGTGGATGGGGCGTACGGCCTTCCGGCCGCGGCGGCACCGGAGACGGCCCCGCTCTTTTCGGGGGTGGAGCTGGCGGATTCCGCCACCGTGGACGCCCACAAGTGGCTCGGGGTACAGAAGAGCTGCAGCGCGGTCCTTTTGCGGGAGGCCGGAAGGCTGCGGGCAGCATTCGGCCACGAGGAGAGCTACATGCCGCACGCGGGCGACGTGGCCCACCCGGTGGACCGGACGCTCGAGTACTCGCGCCCGCTGCGCTCGCTCAGGCTGTGGATGGCCTTCCGGGTGCACGGGGCCGCGCAGTACAGGGTCTGGATCGGTAAGACGCTGGAAAACGCCCGGCGTCTGGCGGATCTGCTACGGGAGGACCCCGAGTTCGAGCTGCTGCACGAGCCGATGCTCTCCGTGGTGTGCTTCCGGCACACCCCAGCAGGGGTCGAGGATCTCGACGAACACAACCTCAGGCTGGCCCGCGCGATGCAGCGCGACGGCAGGGTCTACCTCGCCCCCGCGAACCTCGACGGGAGAATCTGCTTGCGGGTCTGCTTCGTCAACTTCCGCACGACGCCCGAGGAGGTCGCGCGCGTGCCGGAGGTCGCCGGGGAGATCGGCCGCCGCCTGGCCCGACGAGGAGGGTGAAGCACCGGCTCCCTCAGGGCTTCACCCGCTCTTCCGTCTCCTCGACCTCCTCCTCGTCGAGTTTGAGGCGCAGCCAGAAGAAGTCGAAGAGCACCCGCAAAACGGCGAGGATGGGCACGGTGAAGATCACCCCTAAAAACCCGCCGATCTCCGCTCCGGCGAGCACCGCCAGCAGCACTATGATCGGGTGCACCCGCAACGCCTGCCCCTGGATGCGGGGGGTGAGGATGTGGCTGTCGAGCTGCTGGATGATCGCGTAGGCCAGACAGACCAGAAAAAACTTGGTCGGCGATTGCAGGAAGGCCAGGACGACGGCCGGGATGGCTCCGATCACCGCGCCGACGTAGGGGATTATCGCGGTTATCGAGATCCAGACCCCGAGGGCCACCGGGTACGGTATGCCGATCATCCACATGGCGATGCCGGCCAGGAAGCCCTCTATGGCCACCGTGAAGAGCAGACCGCCGAGGTACCGCGAGAGCGAGACCCCGAACGCCTCCCACAGCTCCCGGGCGTCCCTGCGGTAGCCCCTGGGCACGAGCTTCAGGTAGACGGCTTTCACCTTGCGCACGTCTATCAGCAGGTAGACGGCGACGAAGAGGATGCCGAAGAGGGTGACGGCCGCGCTGAAGAGACCAGAGGCGAAGCCGGTTATGCTGCCGAGCAAGCCCTCGGCGATCCCCTGTATCCTTCCCACGAGGTTCGAAGTGATCCCGGAGGAGAGGTTCTTGGGCAACATCTGGCTCAGGGGGCTGTTGCGGTAGAGCGGCTGCAGGCGATCGTTGAAGAAATGCCGGGCGTTGAAGACGATCTCCGGGGCGACCTTGGCGAGCTGGCCGACCTGCTCGACGACCAGCGGGATGAGGAAGAAGATCCCGAGCGAGACGGCGCCTATCAGGATCAGGAAGGTAGCCAGGATGGCCAGTTTGCGAGGCATCAGCCGCGAGAGCAGCCTGACCGGGTAGGAGAGGATCACCGCGACGGCCGCGCCGCCTATCGCCACCACGGCGACGGTCGGCGCCCTGTAGACGATCCAGGCGAGCGCGACGAGGACCATCGCCACGATGGCGAACATAACCCGCCGCGAGACCGGTATGGGGGTTATGGAGACCCGTTCCCTACGCTGCGCCATCCTGCGGCCGAACCTCAGCCTGGCCCCGGCGACCTTGATGATCCCTTTTCGCAGAGTTCTCTCCAGACCTCTCCAGCTCTCGCTCCTCCTGACCCTATTCTAAGTCCCCCGGCGTCCCGGCGCGCCGTCCGGTGACGACTTCCCCGTCCCCAGGCGACCCTGTGCTAGGATTTTCGTTCTGCACGAGCGGCGATCCTGTCAAGATCACGGGAGGCGTAGATGACGGAAGATGCGAAGAAGGTGCTCGTCACCGGCGGGGCGGGCTTCCTGGGGATCAACCTGATCCGCCACCTCCTGAAAGGTGGTTACGCGGTGGCCTCGCTGGACATCGCGGAGTTCGATTACCCCGAGAGAGACCGGGTCGAGGTCATAAAGGGGGACATCCGCAACCGGGCGCTCGTGGAGAGGGTGATGGAGGGGGTGGACTTCGTCGTTCACACCGCGGCCGCGCTCCCACTCTACTCTCCCCGCGACATCTACACCACCGACGTGGTGGGCACGCGCACCCTGCTCGCCGCGGCCCACGAGCACGGCGTCGAGCGCTTCGTCCACATCTCCTCGACGGCGGTCTACGGCATCCCGGACCATCATCCGATCCACGAAGACGACCGCCTCGAGGGCGTCGGTCCCTACGGTCAGGCCAAGATACAGGCCGAGATGATCTGCCTGGAATATCGCGCGAAGGGTCTCGTCGTCCCGATAATCCGCCCGAAGTCGTTCGTCGGCCCCGAGCGCCTGGGGGTCTTCGACCTGCTCTACGACTGGGCCTACACCGGGCATAACTTCCCGATGATCGGCAGCGGGAACAATCGCTACCAGCTCCTGGACGTCGAAGACCTCTGCGACGCGATAGAGCTGTGCCTGACGCTCCCGGAGGAGAGGGTCAACGACACCTTCAATATCGGGGCGAAGGAGTTCACCACGATGAAGGAGGACTTCCAGGCCGTACTCGACGCGGCGGGCCATGGAAAGCGGGTGATCGGCTTCCCGGTCGAGGCTCCGGCCATCTGGGCCCTGCGGGCGCTCGACACCCTGGGCCTCTCCCCGCTCTACAAGTGGGTCTACGAGACGGCGGGCAAGGACTCTTTCGTCTCGATCGAGAAGGCCGAACGACAGTTGGGCTTCTCCCCGAAATACTCGAACAAGGACGCACTGCTCAGAAACTACGCCTGGTACGTCGAGAACCGCCCGCGCTTCGAGAACTCCTCGGGGGTCTCGCACCGCGTGCCCTGGAGCCAGGGCGCGATAGCCCTCCTGAAGAAGGTCTTCTAGCGCAGGGTGATCCAGTAACCCCACCGGCCGCGTAGTAGTGGGTTGAGAGGAGCGGACCGGAACATGGCAGAACCGTTTTCTTCAAACCATCTGCTCTCACTCCTTCATACCGCCGCCCCGAAGGGCCCACGGCCCGCTCCTCCACCCCGTCCGTCCTAGAAGAGATGCCGCGCAGAAAGCTCGGCAGGATGCGCGTCTCCCCTCCGGACGAGCAGACCGCCCGGAGATACCTGCGCTGGATGCCCGGCAAGAGGCTCTACGAGAACCCCGGCTCCTTCCCGCAGATCTCCTCCCCCTCACTCTTCGGCGACCACCGGCCGCTGGAGATAGAGGTGGGCTGCGGCACCGGGGAGTTCCTCTGCCACCTCGCCTCCCAAAACCCCGACGCCAATTTCGTGGGCTTCGACATCCACAAAAAATCCCTCTACAAAGCGGTGCGAAACGCCGCTTCTAAGGACCTGCCGAACATCCTCTTCGTGAGCGCGGACTTCCGCCTCGTCTACCCCCTCCTGCCGGACTCCTCGCTACGCGCCATCCACCTCCGCTTCCCGGACCCGGGCATGAAACCCCGCGAGCGCAAGAAACGCCTCTTCGACCGCCGCTTCCTCGACGAATCTTTCCGCTCCCTCCAGCCATCCGGCAGACTCCTCGTCGTAACGGACCACCAAGAGTACTTCGAACAGATGCTCACCCTCTCCATCGAAGACGGCCGATGGCTCACCTCCCACGGGGTGAAAACCCACTCCCCCGACGAAGAACGCCCCGTCTCGCGCTTCGAGCGGTTGTGGACCAGCAGAGGCCGCCCCGCCTTCTGGATCACCCTGCAAAAGCCCGCCGTGTGAACCTTCTCACACCGATTGATTGACGGCGCACGGATTCGTGGCAGAATGCGTGCGCGATCAACGATTGATGAGGCAACGAATGGAAACGGAAAACGGTGTACAAAAAGAGCGGGTTCTCGAGGCCGTAGAGGAAGTAAATCCGATTCTGGCGCCGCTCGCGCTGGCGTCCAAGCGGATAATGGCTTCCATCGAGCGGGACACGGGCGTTGCGGCTTCGAGGTGGTTTCTCCTGGCCGTCCTCGGGCACGAGGACGGGATGAGCCAGGGTGAGCTGTGCAAGCCCTTCCACCTCGATCCCTCGCGCATCAGCCGTTTGGCCAAAGCCATGGAGGAGGAAGGGCTCGTGCGGCGCGAGCGCGACCCGGAGGACAACCGGGTCGTCAGGGTCTACCTCACCGGGAAGGGGCGGGAGTTGCTCGGGTCGCTCCCCGAGCAGCGCGAGAAGTTCGAACGGCGCGTCCGCGAGGTTCTCGACGAGGGGGCCCTCGAGCATCTGAGGGATTCTCTGTACGCGCTCGCCGAAGGTTTCAAGGAGTAGGAAGAGGTTGGTGCGATGAAGGCTGGAGGTAGAGCGAGTTGTCGGTGATGACGCGCGGGGTGACGAACTCCCGCGGCGGGGTGAGCCACAAGAACATCATCTTCATCGGGGTGGCGCTCGGCATGCTCGCCGCGGCCGCGGCCCAGACCATAGTCTCTCCGGCGCTGCCGATCATAGTCTCCGACCTCGGAGGCACGGCGCACTACAGCTGGGTTGCGACTTCGGCGCTGCTCGCCTCGGCGGTCACCGTCCCGATAGTCGGCAAGCTCTCGGACATGTACGGCCGGCGCGGCTTCTACATCGCCGGGCTCGTGATCTTCATGCTCGGCTCAAGCGCCGCGGGGGCATCGCAGGACTTCTGGTGGCTCGTAGGCTCGCGGGCGGTGCAGGGCCTCGGGATGGGCATGCTCCTGCCGCTCTCACAGACGATAATCGGGGACATCATAAGCCCCAGGGAGCGCGGCAAGTACGTCGGATACCTCGGGGCGGTCTTCGGCGCCGCTTCGATCCTCGGCCCGCTGGCGGGCGGGTGGATCACCGACCACTTCTCCTGGCGGTGGCTCTTCTACATCAACCTGCCCATCGGCATCGTCGCGCTCGCCTTCATCGTGCGCTTCTTCCACTTCCCGCACGTGGCGAAGAAGCACGACGTGGACTACGTGGGCTTCGTGACGCTCGCCGCCGGGCTCACCGCCGTGCTGCTCGCCACCACGCAGGGTGGGACCCAGTACCCCTGGGGTTCAGCCCACATCATCGGCACCTACGCCGTGGGCGCGGTCCTGCTGGCGATCTTCCTCTTCAACGAATCCCGAGCCAAGGAGCCGGTGCTTCCGCTCAGGTTGTGGAAAAACTCCGTCTTCACCCTCTCGAACATCTCCAACATCGCGATCGCGATGGGAATGTTCGGGGCGATCTACTACATCCCCGTCTTCGCCCAGGGCGTCCTGGGGGTGGACGCGACCAACTCCGGCACTATCACCATCCCGCTCATGATCGCCGCGATCCCGGTGAGCGTCGTCGTCGGTCGGCTCATCACCCGCACCGGACGCTACAAGGTCTTCGTCCTCGCCGGGATAATCGTGATGGGGATCGGGTACCTGCTCCTCTCCAACCTCGGTTACGACTCGACCCAGAACGACATGCGCCTGGCGATGGTGGTCGTCGGCCTCGGGCTCGGCGCGGTGATGCAGACCTTCACACTCATCGTCCAGAACGCCGTGACCCGCGAGGATCTCGGCGTGGCCACCGCAGCCTCCCAGTTCACCCGCTCGGTCGGCGCCACGATCGGCATCGCGATCATGGGCACGATCATGACCAGCCGGATGAAGACCGAGATCCCCAAGCACCTGCCGCCGCAGGCGCTGCAGGGTCCCGACGCCTCCAAGCTCACGAACGGAAGCTCGGCGCTCGGCCAGGTGCTCGGTGGGCACGCGCTCTCGCGGCTGCCTGCACCGATCGTCCACGGCATCCAGCAGGGGATGGCGGCCTCGCTGCACCCGGTCTTCGTCACCGGCCTGCCGATAATCGGGGTGGCGCTCCTGGCTGCGCTCTTCGTGAAAGAGCTGCCGCTGCGCACGATCGCCTTCGCCGATATGGACAAGAACGGCGGACAGCAACCCGGGCTCACGCGGCCCGACGACGAACGCGGCAGGCTCCTGCTCTACGGGATGGCGCTCTACCTCATCAGCAAGCGCCTGGAGAGCGCCGACGGAGACTTCCCGGCCCTCTCCCGCGCCGCGGCGCGCCTGGTACGTTCGAACGGGTCCCTGAGCGAGCACGAGCGGGCGGCCAAGGCCAACGAGGAGGTGCTCAAACCCCTCGCCAGAACCCTGCTCGTGAGCGCCCTGGCCGCAAGGAGAAACGGAGAGAAAGGCGGCTAGGGAAACACCTCGTTCGGCCGCAGAGGTCGTAGGTCTCTCTGGAAGCTTACGAAAACGACAGGAGGAAGAAAGTATGACCAAACACGTCGTGGGAATGGTCGGGGCCGTACTGGGATTTCTGGGCGGGCTCTGGCTGATCCTGGCCCCCTTCGCCCAGGGTTATCAGCCCTCCGGGGCCTCCTGGGCCGACGCTACGGTGAACGACTTCTGGGTCGGGATAGGCCTGGCGCTGGTCTCCCTGATCGGGTTCGCCGCCTACGCCCTCAGCCTCAGGGAGGAGATGATCGCTCGCGGCATCCTCGAGCGGCGCGAGCGCAAGGAGGAGGCCGCTCCGGAGCCCCAACCGCAGGAGCAGCCAGCCTACGCCGGGAACGCCTCCATCGAGCAGGCGATAGTCCCCCTCCTGAACGAGATGCTCAAGGACATGCAGCGCCAGCGTCAGCAGGAGGGACACGAGGAGCGCCCCCACAACGACAATCCCTACCAGCAGGAGCAGCACGGAAGGAGCTCTGATAACGTATGAGAGATCGCAGCATGAGGAGCCTGCTGATAGCCCGGGCCACCACGTTGCTCACCTTCTTCGTGGGACTGTGGCTGTTCTTCGCCCCGTTCGCGATCGGCTACCAGAAGATCGGGGCCCACTGGACCGAGGCGACTAAAAACAGCCTGTGGATCGGAGCCGGGCTGGTCTTCTTCTCCGGTCTCACCCTGATCCTGCACGGCTCCTTCGCGCTGCGCGACGCGGCGCAGGCGGCGCAGGCCCGGGTCGAGGCAGGTGGTGAGGACGGAGGAGAGCAGACGGAACGTAGCTGACAATAGCCAGGGGGAGGAGCGTTCCCGGTGAGCCCTTCGCGGGTCGTGATAGTCGGCGGCGGTTACGGCGGCGTAACCGCCGCCAAGCTGCTCGACAGAGACTTCGAGGTCGTCCTCGTGGAGAAGAAGGACACCTTCTTCCACAACATCGGCGCCCTGCGGGGGTTGGTCGACCACGGGTTCCTCGAAGAGCTCTTCATGCCCTACGACAACCTGCTCTCACGCGGCAGCGTGGTGCGCGGGGAGGCACAGGACGTCGAGCCAGGCACGGTCGTGCTGGGAGACGAGCGCAGGATCGCCTACGACTACCTCGTTCTGGCCAGCGGATCGAGCTACCCCTTCCCCGCCAAGACGCCCTTCGACGAGAAAGCACCCTCCATCGCGGCGATAAGGTGGGCCGGCAGTCAGCTCGAGGAGGCCGACGGAGCCCTGCTCTTCGGCGGCGGGCCCGTCGGCATAGAGCTCGCCGGGGAGATAAAGAGCCGCTACCCGGAGAAGGGCGTCGCGCTCGTACACAGCCACAAAGCGCTCATGGGAGGCTGGTTCAACCCTTCGCTCGGCGGGAAGCTGCTCGAGAAACTCGAGGCCAAAGGGGTCCGGGTCATCTTCGAGGAAGCCGTACTGCCCGAGGATGAGAACGACCCCGAGACGACCTTCGTAACAGACAAGGGCACCACAATAGAGGCCTCTCTCCTCCGCCCGCACCCGCTCTCCGGGGTGATGGGGTTCATCTGCTTCGGCGTGAGGCCCAACACCTCGTTTCTGCGCGGGAGGTTCCCGCTCGATGAGGCCGGTCGCGTACGAGTAGACCGCTACCTCAGGGTGACGGGGTACGACAACGCATTCGCGATCGGAGACATAACGGACGTCGAGGAACCCAAAACCGCCTACCTGGCGCAGAAACACGCCGAGGTCGTCTCAAGGAACATCCGGGCCACCGAAAACGGGCGCAAGAGGGCCCTAAAAGCCTACGCCCCCAACCCGAACCCTCCCGTGGTGGTGCCCGTCGGACCCGACGACGGTGTGACGCAATTCCCGGTCGCGGGTGGTCTCGTCGTGGGGAGGCGCACCACCAGGCTTCTGAAAGGTCGGGATCTCATGGTCGAGCGGTACCGCAAGATACTCGGGCTGCGGTGATCACGCCGGAGCCTGTCGCCCCGCTCACCGACAATCCGCGAGGAGGGTGCGATACTCCCTCACTCGGGAGCACGAATAGCCCGGAAGGAGGCGAGGCAAACCACTTGGAGACCGAGAGCGCCATACAGCGCCGACAGCTCGAGGAGGCCGGCTGGGAGCCGGTGGAAGACGGCGAGGGCCCCATAGTCTGGAGAAACCCAAAGAGCGGTCGTCTCTACCCCCAGGAGGTCGCCGTGAAGCTGGTGAGGAAAGGCACCCTGCAACCTCCTCCATCCACCCAGGATGACCCGGACGCCGTCTCCTGATACGCGCGGGGGACGCTGCGCCCTCTGCGGGCGGGAGGTCCAGCGGCTCACGCGCCACCACCTGATCCCGCGCTCCCGGCACAGGAGGTTGCGCAAGAGGAAGCGCGGCGGCAGGGCGTACCGCAGGGAGGAACTGGAGCGCACCGTCCCGCTGTGCGGGCCCTGCCACCGTCACGTGCACACCGTCTTCTCGGAGAAAGAGCTCGAGAGCGATTACAACACCGTCGAGGCGCTCGCCGTCCACCCGCAGGTGCGGCGTTTCGTCGATTGGATCTCGGACAAGCCGCACGGGACGATCCCCTTCAGCAGGCGCTCCGGGTAGCGGCTCTACGACGCCGTTCTTTCGAGCAGTGAGGCTGCAGCCCGATCTACCATCCAGATGAGCTCCCCGGCGGGTCTCACCAGCCTGGCCGGATACTCCGCCGGATCGGCGTTCTCCTCGAGCACCATCTTCAGCGCCTTCGCCTTGCCCTCCCCGGCGACGAGGAACATCACAGCGCGGGCGGCGTTTATGACGGGGAGGGTCAGCGTGATCCTGGTGGTAGAGAGCTTCTCCACCGGGTTGGCCACGACCCACCTGCGGCGTTCCCGCAGCGCGGGCGTCTTCGGGAAGAGGCTCGCCGTGTGCCCATCGTCCCCGAGGCCGAGCAGGATGAGATCCATCTTGGGCGGCCTCCTTCTCACCCCGAAGAAGCGGTGCAGCTCGGCCTCGTACAGGGCGGCGGCCTCCTCGGGCGGCCGCTCCCCGCGGATGCGGTGCACGCCCCCGGCCGGAACCCGCGAGAGCAGCGCCTCGCTCGCCATGCGGTAGTTGGAATCTTCGCTGCCCGGGGGAACGCCGCGCTCGTCGCCGAAGAAGAAGTGCACCCGGCTCCACTCGACCATCGTGGCGTACTCCTCCGCGAGCCGGCGGTAGGTCTCCCGCGGGGTCGAGCCACCGGCGAGAGCCACCGTGAAAGAGCCCGTCCGCTCCACGGCCTCCCGCGCCCGGCGGGCGAACTCCTCGGCCGCGGCCCCGGCGAGCCGGTGCGGGTCCTCGAAGACAGAGACCTTCACCGCTCCACCATCTTCCCCACGACCTTGAGGGCATCCAGCAGGTTGCGGTCGTCGCCCCGGTGCTGGAGCTCCTCGCCGAGGATCTCCTCCACGCTGGAGTAGCCCAGATGCACCGTCCGCCCGGCCAGTATCTCCCCCCCGCGTTCGACCTCGGCCCGGAACTCCGCCGCATCCCGGCACCGGCTGACCCGGAAGACGAGATCCCGGACGGAGATCTCGACCCGGCGCAGCGGCGCACCCCTACTTTCCTCGAAGAGGACTTCGATCCCGCCCCCAGGCCCGGAGAAAGAGCCTCCCTCCTCAGGCTCCCACCCGAGCGAGGCGGCGAGCCAACCGGCGAAGAGCAGCGCACGCGCCCTGCCCTCGCCCCCGCCGTCGTGGATTATCCGGACACGCTCTATCTCATCCAGCATCCCCGCCCTCTCGGGAGGCGAGAACATGTCCGCGAGAAGAGCCCGCCAGGGCGAGAGCGCCACCCATTCGAGATCCCCGAGGTCGGGAACGCCGGGCTCCTCCGCTAATAATGCCACCCGGCGCAGGAAACCCTCCGGGTCGGACGCCCGCCCGGAGTCGACGATGAGCCGGTCCGCGAGCGAGACCATGCTCCCGAACTCCCCGGCGTCCGGGTCGAATTCATCCGGATAGAAGAGGAAGACCGGAAGGTCCGGGATGAGGAGCGGCTCGGCGAGGCTCTCCAGGTGCCGCGCCGGGGCCCCACAGGCGTGGATCGTGATCTGCTCGGCGCACACCTGCCCGCCCCCGCGCGTGCTGCAGAAGGCCGCCAGCCCCACGTCGAAGTCGTCGTGGGGCGCCTCCGGCTCGGAGATGAAGACTATCGCCCGGCACGGGAAACGCCCCGAGAGCCCGGAGACGAGCTCCGTCACCGCGGGGGCCGCCTCCTCCGAGGTCACCACGACGAGGTTCAGCACGCTCGCCCTCAGGCCGATGGTCCCGTCGTCGTTCATCCTGAGCCGGGCGAGCTCGTGCTCTATGGCGCCGACGCTCATCCGGCCGGAGGCGTCCGAGGCGCGCGTCTCGGTCACGGCCGCCTCCAGCGCCGCCCGTCGCGGGCCAGGAGCTCTTCGGCCTCTTTGGGCCCCCAGCTCCCGGCCGGATAACGGGAGACTTCGCCCTCCGACCAGGCCTCCAAAACCGGTTGCAGGATGCTCCAGGCCCCCTCGGCCTCGTCGGCCCGGATGAAGAGCGTCGGGTCGCCGAGCATCAAATCCAGGAGCAGTCGCTGGTATGCGTCGGGCACCTCGGTCATGAACGCGGTCCCGTAGAGCAGGTCCATGTTCACCGAGCGTACCTCGAAGCCCGTCCCGGGGACCTTCGCCCCGATCTTGAGCGAGACGCCCTCCTCGGGCTGGATGCGGATGACCAGGAGGTTCGGCTCGAGCTGGCGGGTGTCGCTGCCGGAGAACGGGGTGTGCGGGGTCCTGTGGAACTGGATCGCTATCTCCGTCACCTTCTTCGGCAGTCGTTTCCCGGCCCGCACGTAGAACGGCACCCCGGCCCACCGCCAGTTGTCTATGAAGAGCTTGAGCGCGACGTAGGTCTCGGTCTCCGAATCCGGTGCGACCCCCTCCTCCTCGCGGTAGCCCGGCACCTCCTCACCGAAGATCCAGCCGCGATCGTACTGCCCCCGGACGGCGACCTCCCCGACCTCCTCGCGGCGGATCGGCCTCACGGCCTTCAAGACCTTCACCTTCTCCTCGCGCACCGGGGTCGCATCGAAGGCCACCGGCGGCTCCATCGCCGTCAGGCAAAGAACCTGCATCAGGTGGTTCTGCACGATGTCCCGGAGAGCACCCGCCTCCTCGTAGAAGGCCCCCCTGCCTTCGATGCCGATGTCCTCGGCGACGGTGATCTGGACATGATCGACGTAGTGCTGGTTCCAGACCGGCTCGAAGATGCCGTTGGCGAAGCGCAACGCCAGGATGTTCTGGACCGTCTCCTTGCCCAGGTAGTGGTCTATGCGGTAGATCTGATCTTCCCTGAAGTAGCGCTGGATGTCCGCGTTGAGTGCCCGGGCGCTCTCGAGATCCCTCCCGAAAGGTTTCTCGACGACGAGGCGGGCGTAGCCGCCGTCCTCCTCCCGGTTCATCCCGGCCTCCCCGAGGTGCTCGACTATCGCGGGGAAGAGCGAAGGGGAGGATGCCATGTAGTACGCCCGGTTGCCCCCCGTCCCCCGCTCGCGGTCGAGCTTTTCAAGGAAGTCCTTTAGCTCCCGGTAGGTCTCGGGCTTCTTCGAGTCTCCGGGCAGGTAGAAGATCCCCTCGGAGAAGGACTCCCACACCTCCTCGCTCACCCGGCCAGGCCGCTGCTCTTCGAGCGCCCTGCGCAGCCGCTCGCGGAACTCTTCGTGGCTCATCTTCGTGCGGGAGATGCCGACCACCGCGAACTCCATCGGGAGCCGCCTGGCCGCGGCGAGGTCGTAGAGGGCGGGGACGAGCTTGCGCGATGTGAGATCCCCCGAGGCGCCGAAGATGACGATCACGCCGGGCTCGGGGGTCTGCGGCAGGCGCGTCTCGTCCCTCAGGACTTCCTGAGGCCGGCTCTCGCGGGTCGTCAGGACCATCCTCCTGCTCCTACCCTTCCCCGCCGCGGGCCCCGGCCTCCTTCACCGCGTGCCCGCCGAACTCGTTGCGCAGGGCCGCGAGCACCTTCGCGGCGAAGGAGTCGTCCTGCCGCGAGGCGAACCGGGCGAAGAGCGCGCCGGTGATGATCGGGGCGGGCACGTCCTCGTGTATCGCCTCGAAGACCGTCCAGCGCCCCTCACCGGAGTCCTCGACGTAACCGGCTATCTTCTCGAGATCCGCGTCCTTGGAGAAGGCGTCCTCCGCCAGCTCCAGGAGCCAGCTGCGCACGACGCTCCCCTGGTTCCACAGGTGCGAGATGGCCCTCAGGTCGTAGTCGTAGCGGCTGCTCTTGAGGATCTCGAACCCCTCGGCGTAGGCCTGCATCATGCCGTACTCGACCCCGTTGTGGACCATCTTGGCGAAGTGCCCGGCGCCGGCATCTCCGAGGTAGGCGTAGCCGTCGGGCGGGGCGAGCGTCTTGAGCGCGGGCTCGACGTGCTCGAAGGCGCTCCGGTCGCCGCCGACCATCGTGCAGTAGCCGACCTCGTACCCCCAGATGCCGCCGGAGATGCCGGCGTCGAGGAAACGCAGGCCCTTCGCCTCGATCTCCTTCGCCCGTCGCACCGAATCGCGGAAGTAGGAGTTGGCCCCATCGACGATGATGTCGCCCTCGTCGGCGAGCTCGGCGAAGCGGTGGAGCATCTCTTCGGTGACCTCCCCGGCCGGGAGCATCGACCACAGAACCCGCGGTGGCGAGAGCTTCTGCACGAACTCCTCGACCGAGTACGCCCCCTCGGCCCCGTGCTCGACGGCCTCGTCGACTTTGCCGGGCGAACGGTTCCCGGCCACCACCCGATGATCTCCCTTGTCGATGAGGCGCCGCACCATGTTGGCACCCATCCTCCCGAGCCCGTAGATCCCTATCTCCATGTCCCCTGTGCTCTCCTCTCTTTTTGGTGTCCCGGACCGAACCCAGCGCTACCGGCGCGCGAGCTCCCCGCTCTTCTGCTCTATGACCTCGATGAGCTCCTCGAAGGAGTCCGAGAACTTCTGGACGCCCTCTCTCTCGAGCGTGGCCGTCACGTCGTCGTAGTCCACCCCGGCCTTCTCGAGCTCGGTGAAGAGGGCGCGCGCCTCCTCGACGCCTTCCTCGATGGTCGGCCGGATCTCGGCGTGGTCCATGACGGCCTCGATGGTCTTCTTCGGCATGGTGTTCACGGTGTCGGGGCCGACGAGCTCCTCGACGTACTTGACGTCGGAGTACTCGGGGTTCTTGGTCGAGGTCGAGGCCCAAAGCGGCCGCTGCTTCCTCGCTCCCCGCGCCTCGAGCTCCCTCCACTCGTCCGACCCGAAGATCTCCTTGAACTCCTGGTAGACGAGCTTGGCGTTGTCCACCGCGAGCCGGCCCTTGAGGTCCGGACGCCCGACCTCATCGAGCCTCCTGTCGGTCTCGGTGTCCACCCGGGAGACGAAGAAGCTCGCGACGGAAGCGACCGTCGAGGGGTCGCCGCCACCCTCGACGAACCTCTTCAGGCCGTCGATGTAGGCGCGGGTCACCTCCCGGTAGCGCTCGATCGAGAAGATCAGGGTGACGTTTATCGGGACGCCGCGCGAGATCATCTCCTCTATCGCCGGAAGGCCCTCCCTGGTCGCGGGGATCTTGATGAACAGGTTGGGCCGGTCGACCATGTCGTGCAGCCTCTGGGCCTCTTCGATGGTCCCTTCGGTGTCGTAGGCGAGGTCGGGGGAGACCTCCAGAGAGACGAAGCCGTCGAGGTGGTCCGTCTCCTCGTAGACCGGGGCGAGGATGTCGCAGGCGTCCTGGATGTCCCGCTGGGCGACCCGGAAGAAGATCTCCTTTGGGTCGTCGAGCTCTCTGGCGAGCTCGGCGAGCTGCTCGTCGTAGAGCTCGGAGTTCGAGATCGCCTGCTGGAAGATGGTGGGGTTGGAGGTCACCCCTACTATCCCCTGCTCGACGAGCTTTTCAAGCCCTCCTCTTTGGGTGTCCTCGCGCGAGATCTCATCCACCCAGGGGGCCTGTCCGATCTTCCGCATCCTGTCAAGCCGCTCGTTCATACCCTCGAAAAACCTCCGAAAACGCTCGAATCCGCTTCTGGATCCATTCCGGACCCTCATGAGACTTTATACCCCTGCAGGGAGCCCGGCAAAAGAGCTTCTGGAAAGCATCTCACAACCCGACAGGAGAGAGGAGACGCGAACGTCTCCCCTCAGATCGCCTCCGCCAGGTTCCAGAGGACTCAGAACGGGATGTCGTCGAGGTCTTCCTCGCTCATCTCGGGCACGTCGTCCGCCGTGCGGCCTCCCCGCTCTCCGC
>JAIMBO010000184.1 GCA_023511405.1 Rubrobacteraceae bacterium | reverse complement strand
GGTATCGACGAGCTCTCCGAGGAAGACAAGATGATCGTGGGGAGGGCCCGGAGGCTGCAGCGGTTCCTCTCGCAGCCGATGTTCGTCGCCGAGCAGTTCACCGGCCAGGAGGGCAAGTTCGTCGAGCTGGAGGAGAACGTACAGAGCTTCAAGGAGGTCGTCGAGGGCAAGCACGACGACCTTCCCGAGCAGGCCTTCTACATGGTCGGCGGTATCGACGAGGCGCTCGAGAAGGCCAGGAAGATAAGCGGCGAGGAGCGGGAGAAAGAGGGCGAGGCGGCCTAGGTGACGCAGGAGCAGCGCAGCGAGGAGAGCCGGCAGCTCTACTGCCGGGTCATAACCCCCGAGAGGGTCGTCTTCGACGAGCCGGCCGACCTCGTCATAACCCGCATCGCCGACGGCGACATCGGGGTCATGGCGCAGCATGCTCCGACGATCTCGACCGTCGAGATCGGGGAGGTGCGCATAAGACAGGGGGAGGAGGTAAAGATCTTCGCCGTCTCCGACGGGTTCTTCAAGATGTCCGAGAACCTGGTGCAGATACTGGTCGAGGAGGCGGTGCGACCCGAGGACATAGACGTAGAGGCCGCGGAGCACAGGATCGAGGAGGCCAGCAGATCTCTCGAGAGCCTGGACCGCGAACGGCCGGGCTGGGAGAGGATCGAACGGGAGATGGAGCGCCGCCGGAAGGTGGGGGAGAACCTGGTGTTGGTGGCGCGCCGGCACGGACAGCAGCAGTAGCCGCAGGGTACCGGCTACCGCGCTTCTAGGAAGGGGAGGATCGATCTTGGAGAGATTCGTGGTCGAGGGCGGCGGCGGGCTTTACGGAGAGGTCGAGGTCTCTGGCGCCAAGAACCTGGCGCTGAAGCTGATGGCGGCCTCGCTGCTCGCCGCCGGTCGGACGGTCCTGCACAACGTTCCGCACATAAGGGATGTGGAGACGATGCGCGCCGTGCTCGACGAGCTCGGCGCTCCTTCCGAGTTCTACGGGAGCACGCTGGAGATATACGGGGGGAGCATAACCTCCTACACCGCCCCGTACGAGCTGGTACGACAGATGCGGGCCAGCCTGGTCGTGCTGGGGCCGCTGGTGAGCCGCTTCGGGCAGGCGGAGGTCTCCGCCCCGGGCGGATGCAATCTGGGGTTGAGGAAGTTCAATTTCCACCTCGACGGGCTCAGGCGTCTCGGGGCGGACATAGAGCTGGATCACGGCTTCATCAAGGCCTCGGCTCCCCACGGGCTGCGGGGGGCGGAGGTCTTCTTCGACTATCCGAGCGTCACGGCGACCGAGAACATCATGATGGCGGCGGTTCTGGCCTCCGGGACGACGATAGTGGAGAACGGGGCGCGCGAGCCGGAGGTCGTGGAGCTGGCGCGCTTCCTGAACGCGATGGGGGCGCGTATCAGGGGGGCCGGAACCGGCCGGATAGTCATAGAGGGCGTGGAAGAGCTCCATCCGGTCGAGTTTGCCGTGATGCCCGACAGGATAGAGTCGGGGACCTTCATCATGGCCGCGGCTGCCGCCGGTGGCGACGTGAACGTGAAAAACGCCGTTCCGGAGCACCTCAAGATGGAGCTCGAGAAGCTGCGCGAGATGGGTGCGGAGCTCGATTTCGAGCCTGGGAAGCCCGGTGTGCGGGTGCGGGTCGAGGAGCCGGCTGAGCTCTCCAGCGTGGACATCTCGACGCTGCCCTTCCCGGGGTTCGCGACCGACCATCAGGCGCAGATGATGGTGCTGCTCACCCAGGTGAGCGGGGTCGGCATCATAACGGAGAACATCTTCGAGAACCGCTTCCAGGTCGCCGAGGAGCTCAACCGCATGGGGGCGGGGATAGACCTCTTCGGGGGACACCGGGCGCTGGTGAGGGGGCCGAAGCGGCTCTCGGGGACGGTCGTGCAGGCTCCGGAGCTGCGCGGCGGGGCCGCGCTGGTGATGGCGGGGCTCGTGGCGAGCGGGACGACCGTGGTGGAGGGTGCACACCACATACTGCGCGGGTACGAGAGGCTCGATGAGAAGCTCTCCTCACTCGGCGCCTCGGTCTCGTTCGAGGCCGTGGATGCCCCGGCTCTGCGCTGAGCCCTCGTAGCCCCGGCCAGTCCGATATAGAATGGCGTCTCGGGTTTTGTGGTTCGCGGGTGGTCCGTTCGGGCCGCCCCGGGAGAAGAGGTGTCGTTCTGACGGTTGAGCTGAGAAGTACCGAGGTCTTCGCGCTGACGAAGACGCTCGTGCGGTACCGCTCCTACTCACCCGCGGGAGCCCAGTCGGTCATGGAGTTCATCGGGGGCTGGTTCGAGGCGCGGGGGTTCGAACCGATGCGGTACCCGGGGGCCGGGCCGGACGGCGGGTTGACTTCTCTGGCCGTGCGGATAGGTTCGGGGAGCCCACACATCCTGCTGCACGGGCACGCGGACGTGGTCCCGGCCGAGGAGAAGCAGTTCGAGCCCTACGAGAAGGGCGGCGAACTGCACGGACGGGGCACCTACGACATGAAGGGTGCTCTGGCCGCGATGATGTACGCCCTCGAAGACCTGAACGAGCTGGGATGCCCCGCGACGGTCGACCTCCTGGTGGTGCCCGACGAAGAAAAGGACTACGGCGGACCGAGCGGGGCGGAGATCCTGATCGAGAACGGACACGTAGGGGACTTCATCATCACCGGAGAGCCGACGGACTTCCGGATCGGGACGCAGGCCAAAGGGGTTCTGGACCTCAGGATAACTCTCTTCGGCAAGAGCGCGCACGGCTCCAGGCCCTGGCTCGGCAAGAACGCGGTGCTGCTCGCCGCCGAACACTACCGCAGGGTGACCGAGCTGCCTTTCACCAGAGAGCGCAGCGAGCTCTTCCCCTACCCGAGCATAAACCTCGCCAGGATCATAGGCGGAGACGTGATAAACCGCGTCCCCGACCGATGTACCTACGACCTCGACATCCGCTACCTCCCCGAGCAGGACCCGCAGGAGATCGTGCGCCAGATCCGTTCGATAGACCTGCCCGCCCGGGTCGAGGTACTCTTCTCGCGCGAGCCCACCTACGTCTCGCGCGGCAACCC
>JAIMBO010000183.1 GCA_023511405.1 Rubrobacteraceae bacterium | reverse complement strand
CGCTCATCGCCTCATCTCCCCGTATATCTCTGGCTTCGCCCACCCGCCGCTCTCGAGGCTACGCTCCACCGCGTCTATCACCGCCTGGCAGCGGTAGCCGTCCTCGAAGGTCGGCGCGGGGCTCTCGCCGGCCTTTATGCCCTCCAGAAGGTCCTTCACCGTGTGCACGAAGGTGTGCTCGTAGCCGATCGTGTGCCCCGGCGGCCACCACCCCTCCATGTACGGGTGCTCCGGCTCGGTCACCAGGATGGTCCTGAAGCCCGCCGTCTCCGCCTCGTCCTCGAAGTACACCCGAAGCTCGTTCATCCTCTCCAGGTCGAAGACGATGCTCCCGCGCGAGCCGTTGATCTCGAAGCACTCGTGGGCCTTGCGCCCCGGCACGAGCGGGGAGACCTCGAACGTCCCGATCGCCCCGCTCTCGAACCGCGCGAGGAACGCCGCCACTTCGTTCACCGTCACCTCGCCAATCCCATCCCCCCCGGGGAGCGGGCGTTCTCTCACGAAGGTCCCGGCCGTCCCGACGACTTCGGCTATCGGGCCGACGAGGAAGTGCGCGAGGTCGACGAGGTGCGAGCCCAGGTCGGCGAGCGGCCCGGCCCCTCCGGTCTCCCTCCTGAGCCGCCAGGTCAGCGGGGCTTCGGGGTCGAGCAGCCAGTCCTGCAGGTAGACGGCGCGCCAGTGTCGGATCTCCCCGAGCCGCCCCTCGTCTATGAGGCTCTTCGCGAGTTGCACCGCCGGAACCCGCCGGTAGTTGTGGCAGACCATGTTCACGGTGCCGGCCCTGCGTGCGGCCTCCGCCATCCTGCGCGCCTCCCCCAGCGTGTTGGCGAGCGGCTTCTCGCACAGGACGTGCTTCCCGGCCTCGAGCGCAGCGACGGCGAACTCACAGTGGGTATTCCCGGCGGAGGAGATGTCGATGAGCTGTACGTCGTCGCGCTCGAGCAGCCGCTCGTAGCCCGTCTCGCAGCCCTCCCACCCGAGCCTGCGGGCGGCGCTGCGCACCGCGGCCTCGTTCCGGCCGCAGATCGCGACCATCCTGGGAGCCGGGTCCACGTCGAAGAAGCGCGCGACCTGCCGGTAGGCGTTCGAATGCACCCGGCCCATGAACCCGTAGCCGACGAGGCCGACCCCGATCCCGCCCACCCCTAACCCACCTCCTCGTAGAGGATCCCTCCGTCCCTCTCGACGGGCGCCAGGCGCACCGTCCTCCCCTCCCGGTAGGAGCGCTCGGCCGCCCGGGCCAGGGCGAAGGCCGCCGCAGCGTCCGCACCATCCGGCTTCGCATCGACCTCGCCGCGGACGACGGCGGCGAAGTGTTCCATCTCCCTCCGGTAGGCCTCGGCGAAACGCTCGACGAAGTCGGAGACGTAATCCTGGCACATCCGCCCCGGGGTGAGCGTCTGCACGGCGAAGCGCCGGTGGTCGTCTATCCTGAGCGTCGCTTTGGACCCCATGACCTCGCTCGAGCACTCGTAGCCGTAGCCGGCGACCCGGCTGTTGTCCAAGACACCCAGGGCTCCCGTGGCGAAGCGCAGCGCGACGACGGCGTTGTCTATGTCCCCGAGCTCCTGGAAGCCAGGGTCCGAGAGCGCCGCGCCGAAGGCGGTCACCTCCTCTATCTCCCCGATCATCCAGCGGGCCGTGTCGAAGTCGTGCAGCGTCACGTCGGCGAAGAAGCCGCCGGAGCCTTTTATGTACTCGAAGCCGGGGGAGCGCATGTCCCTCAGCGAGGTGCGAAAGAGGTAGACCTCACCGATATCGCCTCCGGCGATCTTCTCGCGCGCGGCGCGGTAGTCGGGGTCGAAGCGGCGGTGGAAGCCGACCTGCATCCTGACGCCCGCCGAGCGGACGGCCCGGACGACCTCATGCGTGCGCTCCATGTCGAGCGAGAGGGGCTTCTCGCAGAAGACGTGTTTGCCCGCCCTGGCGGCCGCCTCGACCATCCCGGCGTGCAGCGGCGTCGGGCTGGCGATGACGACGGCCTCTATCCCGGGATCCTCCAGAAGATCCTCGTAGCGGGTGGACCACCCGGACACGCCGAGCCCGCGGGCGATCTTCCGCGCGATCTCCTCATCGGCGTCCACGACGCGCACCAGCTCCACCCGCGGGATGCGCCCGGCGAGGTTCCCGGCGTGGAAGCACCCGATCCTCCCGAGCCCCACCAACCCTACGCGCACCGGTTCCATCTCTCTGTGCCTCCTCCTTCCCCCACCGGTCTTCGTCTCTCAGCTCATCCCGTGGCACCCTGTCCGACCCGACGTGCGCCGCGCTCCTGCCAGAGCGAGATCAGCCGCCCGTAGGATGCGGCGACAGAGGATACGAGCTCCTCGTCTTCCACCTCGCCCGCGAGCCAGCGCCGCGCGGCCCCGCCGTAGATGGACCGGCCGATCGCAAACCCCCGGCAAAAAGGCTCGCGGGAGGCCGCCTCGAAGCTCTCGGCGAGGCGCTCTTCTTCGAGCGCCTGCCCGAGGACGAGCACCCCGGCGCAGTGGGGGTCGTGCTCCCGGATCACGTCCCCTATCCTCTTCCAGACGCCGGGTTCCGTGCTCGGCGGGAGCTTCCACCAGTCGGGGTACACGCCGAGGGCGTAGAAGCGCTCGAGGAGCGCGGCGAGGTCCCCCTCGCCGTAGTCCGTCCCCCGCGGGGCCTGCACCTCGACGAGGAGCAGCCGGTCGTTCGCCCGGCACGCCTCGTAGAGCTGGAGGATCCTCCCTTCCTGGAGCTCCTTTATCTTCGGTTCGTCGTCTGGATGCATGTACAGGTTGCACTTGACGACGTGCTCCTGCGGCCAGGTCCGCAAGACGGCGGCGAAGTTCGCCCCCCCTACGAGCTCCACCGGCCGGCTCTTCGCCACCTCGGCGGCGCGTGCGATCCAGAACCCTCCCCCGGTGAGATCCTCCAGCGCCTCCCCGCCGTACACGTCGTCCACGAGCAGCCCCGCCACGGGATCCTCCCGCGCGACCCGCCGGAACGCCCGCCCGAGGAGGACTTTCAGCTCCCGCAGCCGCCCGCGGTCCACCCCCAGCTCGTCGGCCATCTCCTCGAGCTGCCAGCG
>JAIMBO010000182.1 GCA_023511405.1 Rubrobacteraceae bacterium | reverse complement strand
GGGCACCCGCGCCGAAGCCTCTCCGTACGCCGGGGCGAAGCCGCCCGCGGCTAGGTCGTCTTCGTCAATGTCCCTTCCCGGATCCACCATCTCAAAAGTCTCCTCTCGCGGATATGTATTCTCAAAAATACTACGGATCCTCCCGTCCGTCTCGGAGAAGAATGGCCATATGGCTAATGTGGACTCGATGGGAATGTCTTTAGAATGGCTGATGTCCGTTGTTGAGCTTCGCGGATGAACGTCAGGCGGTGGAGGGTGACACGAACGGTCGAAAGTTTTCCTGCACGTTGCGAAGGTTGCGAAATTTTTCCTCTGGATGAGTGAGATGCGGCTGCTGGTACAGGACTATTGCGGGCATCCCTTCCAGGTGCAGCTCAGCCGGGCTTTGGCCAGACGAGGGCACAGGGTTCTGCATCTGTACAGTGCCTCCACGCCGACGACGCCCAAGGGTGGTCTCCGACGGGTTCCGGGGGATTCCGATCTCCTGCGCATCGAAGGACTTCGGTTGCCCAGGCCTATAGACAAGCGGGCTTTCATCGAGCGCAGGTATCTGGAGAAGGCCTATGGTAGGAGGCTGGCCTGTGTCATCCGCCGCGAGCGTCCCGAAGCCGCGATACTGGCGAATACCCCGCTCGATGCTCTTCAGGTGGCGCAGAGAGCACTCAGGGAGCTGAGGGTGCCCTGGATCTTCTGGCTGCAAGACCTGATCGGCGAAGCCAGCGTGCGCATACTGTCGGGGCGCGTGCCTCTGGTCGGACGCCTGGTGGGGAACTACTATCGTATGTTGGAGAGGAGGATTCTCCGAAACAGCGATGCCGTCGTGGGTATAACGGAG
Organism: Rubrobacteraceae bacterium; assembly: GCA_023511405.1. Lineage (GTDB taxonomy): Bacteria > Actinomycetota > Rubrobacteria > Rubrobacterales > Rubrobacteraceae > Rubrobacter_E > Rubrobacter_E naiadicus. Next base: position 2,226 of record JAIMBO010000182.1, on the reverse strand, counting down.
GATTTTCGCCCTCTGGTGACCGGGGCCGGGGTGGAAGAATCCCGTTATCTTACGATTCCGAACTGGGCTCCCATCGAAGAGATAGAACCCAGACCCAAGGACAATCCATGGGCCAGGGCCCAGGGTATCCACGACAGGTTCGTTTTTCTCTATTCCGGGACGCTGGGCTTCAAGCACAACCCCGGACTCTTGCTTGAGCTTGCGCGGCAGTACCGGGGGGATCCGAAAGTCAGCGTGGTGGTCAACTCCGAGGGACACGCGGCGAACTGGCTCGTGGAGCAGGCCCGGAGTGCTGGCCTGTCCAACCTTATCGTCAATCCGTATCAGCCGTATGAGACGATCTCGGACGTGCTCGGCAGCGCAGACGTCTTGGTGTGCATCCTGGAACCGGAGGCGGGCGTGTTCTCGGTGCCCTCGAAGGTGCTCTCTTATCACTGCGCTGGCCGGGCTTTGCTGCTCGCCGTGCCTGAAACGAACCTTTCTGCGCGCATCGTTCTCGGTGCCCGGAGCGGGCTGGTCGTGGATCCACGCGATGTAGGTAACTTCTGCCGCGCCGCATCCTCTCTGCGGGAGGATGACTCGGCACGTCTGGCCATGGGACGCAGAGCCCGGGCGTACGCCGAGAGGAATTTCGATATCGAAACCATCACGGACCGGTTCGAGGGTCTGCTATACGGGATGCTCAGAGGCGAGCGTCGGGAGAGCGGCGAGGGGCGGTATCTCGAAGATGGCAGAGGAATGATCGACGTTCGGTGGAGAGGAGTGGGAGCTTGAAGAAGGTTCTCGTGTGCGGTGCGGGAGGTTTTATAGGCAACCATCTCGTCAGGCGGCTCGTCGAAGAGGGTTGCTGGGTGCGGGGGGTGGACCTCAAGTATCCCGAGTTCAGCGAAACGGTGGCACAAGATTTTGTTATTGGAGATCTGCGGGATCCCCATTTCTGCCGGCAGGTCGTGGATATACCCTTCGACGAGGTTTACCAGCTTGCTGCGGATATGGGGGGAGCCGGATATGTATTCACCGGGGAAAACGACGCGGACATAATGCACAACTCCGCAGCCGTGAACCTCAATGTTCTCGATGCCTGCTACAGGCGCAACGTCAGGCGCATCTTTTACTCTTCTTCCGCGTGCATCTATCCTGAATACAACCAGTCCAATCCTGATGATCCCAACTGCGAGGAGTCCTCTGCTTATCCAGCCGCTCCGGATAGCGAGTACGGGTGGGAGAAGCTGTTCAGCGAACGCATGTTCCTGGCTTACGGCCGTAACCACGGACTCGAACCAAGGATCGCACGCTACCACAACATATTCGGCCCGGAAGGAGCCTGGCGGGGAGGAAGGGAGAAGGCTCCCGCTGCCCTGTGCCGCAAGGTTGCCGAAGCTCCCGACGGCGGGACGGTGCAGGTGTGGGGGGACGGAAGACAGACCCGTTCATTTCTTTATATCGATGAATGTATAGAGGGTACGCTGCGTCTCATGCGATCGGAGTTTACCGGGCCGGTGAACATCGGATCGGAAGAGATGATTGCGATCAACGACCTAGTCTACATGATCGCCGGCATAGCCGGCAAGAACATAAACGTGGAGAATATACCCGGTCCTACCGGCGTGCGTGGCAGACGCTCCGATAACGCTCTGGTCAGGGAGAAGCTTGGGTGGGAGCCCGTCATGCCTCTGGTCGAGGGTATGAAGAGAACGTACCTCTGGATAGAAGAGCAGGTGCGCGCCAGCCAGAGAGAGATGAGCTTCACCCGATGAGGGTGTTACACGCTCGCTGTGCGTCTGGTTGTGGTGTGCCGGGCAGAGGACCGGACATCTGGGATGGGCGTGGCTGCGGTTTGTGCCCCGTCAGACGGTGGGAACCCCACCATGAGTAGATTGTAGCCCCCGGGGCATCTCCTGCGTGTCGGGGAGCGGCCTCGCCGGAGCCGTGCTCTATCCGAGCAGGCTCGAGGTGGGCCGTCTTGAGTGCCGGTTGTCTTCTAGCTCCCCGCCGATCTCTGTTTCCCGCGAGGAACCTCAAGAAAGCCCTGTCGTCGGTGATTTTGCAAACCGGCGGGCGAGGGTCCCGTTGCAGGAAGAGGGAGAGGGCGCCGGGACGGCGTCCGGGCGGGCGGTGGAGCCACCACCCACCGTGATAAAATCTCCGGTGAGATGAGGACCCCTCAGATCAGCCCGAGACAGCACGAGATACTTCTGAAGACGCTCGAGATGTACATCTCGACGG
>JAIMBO010000037.1 GCA_023511405.1 Rubrobacteraceae bacterium | reverse complement strand
AACAGCTCTACCGGGCGGTGAAGATCGAACGCGGCGAGAGCTACCACTGGTAGTTGACCAGAGCTTCTCCTCCCCCTACCATGGAAGCCGCAGGGTTCGAACTGGCCCCGGGGGGAGGTGAATCGGGGTATCGTGAAGGGATGGAGCGCCGAAAGGGGGGCCTCGGTCGTCTTGGTGCGCGGCGCCCGTCGGGTGCCGAGCTCCGTTCTCATCCTCACCCTGTGGGCCCTGGCGGCCGCGTTGCCGGAGGTTTTCTGGGCCGAGGATCCACTCACGATCGCGCTCCTCTCCGCGCTGTACGGTTGTTCGGCGCTCTTCGCGCTCGGAGCCTGCGGTTGGGCGTCGGCAAAGAGCGGTACGGCTCTCGGGAGGTGGTTCTGGGGGCTTTGCTCCTCTGGGATCGGGTTCATGATCCTGGGGTATCTCGTCTGGGAGATCTTCGGCTTCCGCACCCCCTACCAGCTCGGGTTCGTGCCCCGGGATCCGATGTACGTGCTCTCTTACCTTCTACTTTTTTCCGCCTTACTGTATCTGGTCGCCGTGACCACCAGGGGGATCTTCCCGCTCATCCCGCTGGACACGATCGCCGTCATGGTCTCCGCCGGGTTGCTCGGCTGGTACTTCGTGCTCGGGCGGGCGTTGGAGGGAGCCTCGCAGGATCTCTTGAGGGGAGCCGTACTGAACTTCGCGGGCGGGGTGGCGGACTTCGGGTTGCTCTTCCTCGCGCTGGTGGTGCTCTCGGGGGATGAGAGGCCCGCCTTCGCCGGACGGCTGGCGGGAGCTCTCTTCGCGCTGGTCGTTGCGGACCTCACGTATTTCCTCGGCCAGCCGCTCGGCGGAGAGAACCCCGGTGCGTTTCCCGTGGTGGTCTGGAGCCTCGGGATGGTGCTGCTGGGGCTCGCCGCCCTCCGGGGGGCGCGGGATGGTGGCGGTCTGACCGGGCGGGCGAGGAAGGTGGGGATAAGCTCCTGGAGGACATTGTCCTTCTGGTTCGGTCCACTCTCCCCAGCGTTGCAGTATGCATTTCTGATCTGGTGGGTATCGCTGCACCCGCCGGCGCCACGCTATGTTTTGTGGGGCGGCGTCTTTTTCGTTCTCTACTTTGGGTTCAGGGTCTCCGTTCTCACGCTGCTCAACCGCGGCGTGCGCTCCGAGACCGTCGGGCTGGCGAGGAGGGAGGAGCAGGCGAGGATCTCCCGGGAGCTGCGGGGATCGCTGGAGCGGAGCGTAGAGGAACTGCGCGAGCGGATCGTCGAGTGTCGGGTGGCGCTCACCGGCGGCGACGGGGATGGGGCGGAGGATTTGCTCCGCCGGGCGGAGTTCGAGGCCCGGCAGGTCGGTTATCAGGTGGCGCTCCCCATCGAGGAGCTGCGGGGTAGATGCGAGGAGGCTTTCGATCCCGGCGCCGTGCTGCGGAGCTTCGCCGGGGATCTGTGTGAGTGTTTCGGGCTGGAGGTGTGCGTGGACCTGCGGGATCCGCTCGACGGCGTCGAGGCTCGTGAGGCGGCCGCCGTCTGCCGGGTCGTGTGCGAGGCCATGTGGAACGCTGCGAGGCACGCCGGGGCTGCCCGTGTCTGGCTCGAGAGCAGGAGCGTGGGATCGGTGCTCATCGTCCGGGTGCGCGACGACGGAAACGGGTTCTCGCCGGAGAAGGTCCGTGAGGGGGTGGGGATGCGGGTGATGCGTCTGAGAGCCGCCGAGATCGGTGCGGGGCTGGACGTCATCTCCTCACCTCAGCGCGGGACCACCGTCCAGCTGCGCCTGCAGCGGTAGGGAGAGCCGGCGCCGGGATGCTACCATAAGCGTGTGCGCGTGCAGATCGACAGGTTCGAGGACGGTGGATGGGCCGTACTGACGCCCTACCCGCGGGGCGGCATAACCTTCGATGTGCCGCGGGAGATGCTTCCACCGGGGTGTTCTCCGGGGGACGTACTCCTCGCGCGGTTCGTACCGGACGAGGCGGAGAGTCGGAAGGCCGCCGGGGAGGCGCGCAGGCTCATGGAAGAGCTTCTCGGGAGAGAGGAGCGGGATGAAGATTGAGGAGAGGCTCGCTGCGGCCATAGAGGACGCTGCCCGCCGGGTGTACGGCGTGGAGCTCAAGGGTGTGCACGTCGAGAGACCCAACGATCCCAGCCACGGAGACTATGCCAGCAACGTGGCGCTGGCCAACGCCAGGGTCTTCCGACGCAACCCGAGGGAGGTGGCGGAGGAGCTGTGCGGTGCTCTCGAGAGTGACCTCGTCGAGGAGGCTGAGGCCGCCGGGCCCGGTTTCATGAACTTCCGGCTTTCCTCCGATGCGCTGTGGGGCGAGGTTGGGGATCTGCTGCGGGCGGGGGGCTCCTACGGCAGGAGGGAACCCTCGGGCGAGCCGGTGATACTGGAGTACGTGAGCGCGAACCCGACTGGTCCGCTGACCGTCGCTCACGGTCGGCACGCCGCCTACGGCGACTCGCTGGCGAGGATACTCACCGCCTCCGGGAGGAAGGTGTTCCGTGAGTACTACGTCAACGACGGAGGCAACCAGATACGCCTGCTGGGGGAGTCCGTCGCCGCTCGCTACGCCGCCCTCTACGATGAGGAGTGGCCCGTCTCAGACCCCGAGTCCCTCTACCGCGGGGAGTACATCGCCGACATAGCCCGCGATCTTTCCGAAGCGCGTGCCGATGAACTGCTGAAGCTTTCGCGGAGGGAGGCGCTCGAAGAGATCAGTGCCTTCGCCGTCCGGTGGTGCATGCGGGAGATAAAGGATACCCTCGCCCGCTCCCGGGTCGACTTCGACGGGTACTTCAGCGAGAGGTCCCTCTACGACTCTGGGAAGATCGAGGATGTTCTGCGGCGGCTCAGGCTAAGCGATCACACCTACGAGAAGGAGGGGGCGTTGTGGCTCGCCTCGAGCAACTTCGGCGACGACCGTGACCGGGTGCTCGTGAAGAGCGACGGCTCCTACACCTACATGGCGCCGGACCTCGTCTACCATCTGGACAAGTTCGAGCGCGGGTTCCGGCGGGCGGTGGACGTGCTGGGCGCCGACCACGCGGGTTATCCGCCGCGCATCCGGGCCGGGCTCGCGGCGCTCGGGGTGCCCGGAGATTTCCTCGACGTGGAGTTCGTGCGGCTGGTCAAGCTGGTACGGGAAGGAGAGCAGGTCAAGGTCAGCAAACGGGCGGGCAACTTCGTGACCCTGGAGGAGTTGCTCGACGAGGTCGGGGTCGACGCCGCGCGGTACTTCTACGTGCGCTCTTCGCACCGCACGGAGATGAACTTCGACCTCGACCTCGCCGTCCGACAGTCGGACGAGAACCCGGTCTACTACGTGCAGTACGCCCACGCAAGGATCGCATCCATCTTCCGGCGGGCCGGGCTCGATTCGGAGTCGGTGGGGGAGGTCGAAGCCGGTGGGCTCGCTCCGGAGGAGAGGTTGCTGGTCCTCGAGCTGCTCGACTTCCCGCGGGTGCTGCACAGCGCCGCCGAGAGGCGGGAAGTGCACCCCATACCGACCTACCTCGAGGGGCTCGCGACCATCTTCCACCGCTTCTACACGGTTCACCGGGTGCTCGTGGACGACGAAGCCGAGCGCGGGCGACGGCTCGCGCTGTGCGCCGCCACCAAGAACGTCCTGAGGTCGGGACTCGAGCTACTCGGGGTCGAGGCTCCGGAGAGGATGTAGCGGCTGGCGCCGCTTCCCGGAACGGGCGCGCCTGCCCTGGCGCTCCTTCTGAGCCCTGGTCATCCTCCTGAGCCGCTTTATGGCCTGCAGCGTAACGGTCATGGCGTACCTCCTTTCTAGGCTGGTTCGAAGCACGACGCTCCCCCATTGCGCACCGGTGTCGGGAAGGGAGTGTTTCCGGGAGACCAGGGTATAGGCTACATCCGGGCCCGGATCGTTCAAGCCTCGCCGGGAACGGGGTGGTTAACCGGTTCACCTCCGGTCCGATTTTCGTGTGATGCCGGGCGGCGTGGCGGGTTAACCTCCTCATAGAGGACAGGAATAACTCGGGTTTCTGGGGGTCGGAAGATGTCGGAAGGTTCTTCGGCCCGACGACGTTTCGTCTACGTGGCGTCGGGCATAAGTGCGCTTGGTGGGCTTCTCTTCGGGTATGACACCGGGGTCATCTCCGGGGCACTCCTCTTTCTGAAGAAAGACCTCGGGATCCAGCATGATGCCTTCATGCAGGGCTTGGTGACGAGCGCGATCCTGATCGGGGCCATGATCGGGGCGCTGGTGTGCGGGTCCCTCGCCGACCGGCTCGGGCGCAGGAGGCTCACGCTCCTTGCGGGGGTCGTCTTCGGGATCGGGGCGATAGGGGCCGCAGCGTCGCCAGATGTCGCCGTTCTGGTCCTCTTCAGGATCGTGCTCGGCATCGGGGTCGGGCTCGCCTCGGTGATAGTGCCGATGTACATCGCGGAGATCTCGCCGGCCGAGGTGCGCGGCCGGCTCACCTCGCTCAACCAGCTCATGATCACGTTGGGAATCCTGGTCGCATACATAGTCGATTACCTGCTCGCCCCCTACGCGGCCTGGCGCTGGATGTTCGGGCTCGCCGTGATACCCGCGGCGGCGCTCTTCGTCGGGATGTACTTCATGCCGGAGACCCCGCGCTGGCTGGTCGGCCACGGACGGCTCGACGTGGCGCGGCAGGTGCTGGAGCGCACCCGGGGGGAGGAGAGGATCGAGGAGGAGATAGAGGGGATCCAGGAGGCCGAGCGGCGGGCCAGGGAACAGGCCGGCTGGGGAGAGCTGGTCAAAGCCTGGATCCGGCCGGCGCTCATCGTCGGGCTCGGGCTCGCGATCCTGCAGCAGTTCGTCGGGATCAACACCATCATCTACTACGCGCCGACCACCCTGACCAAGCTCGGCCTCGGAGATTCGGCCTCCATCCTCGCGCAGGTCGGTATAGGGGTCGTCAACGTGCTCTTCACCTTCGTCGCGATAAGGACGCTCGACACCATAGGACGCAAGCGGCTGCTTCTCGCCGGGAGCGTCGGGATGACCGCCAGCCTGGCGGTGCTCGGTTTCCTCACGCTCGCGGTCGGGATAAAGGGCGGGGCCATCGGGATCATCACGATAATCTGCCTCGCCGTCTACATAGCCTCCTTCGCGGCCACCTGGGGCCCGACGGTCTGGGTGATGCTCCCGGAGATCTATCCTCTGCGGGTGCGCGGGCCCGCGGAGGGGCTCGCGACCTGGGGGAACTGGGCCTCCAACTTCCTGGTCTCGCTCACCTTCCCGAGCATGCTCGCCGGGCTCGGCCAGGGCCTCTCGATGCTGTTGTTCGCCGGGATGGGGGTGGTCTCGTTCCTCTTCGTGCTCGCGCTCGTTCCCGAGACGAGGGGGAAGACGCTCGAGGAGATAGAGGAGGAGCTCAACGTCGAGGTCGATAAGGCGGGTTGAGCCGCTCTGGTATACTGCCGGGTGCACCCGTGTGATCCCGAGAGGAGGGGCCTGGGGAGGAGATGAGCGCGAGCAAGCGGATGGTCATCTGTCAGGTGAGCGACATCCACTGCGGGAGCCCGCACTTCGTTCCCGACCTTCTGGAGCGCACCATCCTGGAGGTCAACGAGATGGACCCGACGGCCGTGGTGATCTCCGGAGATCTCACCGACGCCGGGTACCGGCAGGAGTTCGAGACCGCCGCGGACTACTTGCGTCGCTTCCGGTGTGAGAGGGTGATGGTCATCCCTGGTAACCACGACTCGCGCAACGTAGGCTACGTACACTTCGAGCGTCTCTTCGGGGAGCGGTATTCGGTCCTGGATTTCGACGAGGCGGTGATGGTCGGGGTGGACTCCTCGGAGCCGGATCTGAACGACGGCCGGGTTGGACGCGAGCACTACGAGTTCATCCGCGACTCCTTCGCCGGGGCTGGCGACAGGTTGAAGATCTTCGTGATCCACCACCATCTCGTGCCCATCCCCGGTACTGGACGGGAACGCAACATCATCTTCGACGCGGGTGACATCCTGGAGCTCCTGGTGGAGGTGGGCGTGGACCTCGTGCTCTCCGGGCACAAGCACGTGCCCTATTCCTGGAAGCTCGAGGACATGTTCATCGTCAACGCGGGCACCGCGTCGACCACCCGGCTGCGGGGTAACACCCGTCCCTGCTACAACGTGGTCGAGATAGAGGACCGCCGGGTGCGGGTTTTCAGGAAGTATCCGTTCAAGGAACGCGAACTCGCGGTGGACTTCAACCCCAGGACGCACGCCTACTACCGCCGGGAGGAGAAGATAGACTCGGGGGTCGCGCTCTCCGGCGAGCGGTAGGGGATCTCCTTGAGCGGGAGGCGGGCGCTCTTCCTCATAGACGGGGAACACTACCCTCCGGTCGTGCTGGAGGCGATGGAGAGGGTGTGCTCCTCCCTCGGCGTGGAACCGGTCGCGGCGGTCTTGCTCGGGGGGACGGAGAAGATCGGGGAGGGAACCGACTACGGGATGCCGCTCGTCTTCGGGGAGGATCCGGAAGACGCCGTCAGGGAGGCGATCGTACGTTACGAAGTGGACGTCGTCGTCGATCTCTCCGATGAGCCGGTGGTCGGTTACAGGGAACGGATGAGGATAGCCTCGAGGGTGCTCGCTGCGGGCGCGCGCTACGTGGGCAGTGACTTCGAGCTTCGCCCGCCGGAGTTTCAGCCCGTCTTTGGGAAGCCTTCGCTGGCGGTCATCGGCACCGGGAAAAGGATCGGGAAGACCGCGGTGACGGGGTATCTCGCCCGGCTTCTGGCGCGGGAGGGGTTCGATCCGATCGTCGTCTCCATGGGACGCGGGGGGCCCCCGCGCCCGGAGGTGATAGATGGGAAGAGGATGGAGATCGGCAGCGACTATCTTCTCGAGGCGCTGCGGCGGGGGGCGCATGCGGCGAGCGATTGCTACGAGACCGCCGCGCTCAGCCGGGTGACGACGGTGGGATGCCGGCGCTGCGGCGGCGGGCTCGCCGGGGCACCTTTCGTCTCCAACGTGATCGAGGGGGCGAGGGTAGCCGCCGGGCTCGAGGGGGGCCTCATCCTCTTCGATGGCTCGGGGGCCGCTTTGCCGCCCGTGGAGGCGGGGGCGCGGGTGCTCGTCGCCGGAGCGAACCAGGACCCCGAATACGTGACCGGGTTCCTCGGCGCCTACCGGTTGCTCGTCTCCGAGGTGTTGCTGATCACGATGGCCGAGGAGCCGCTGGCCTCACCCGAGAGGATGCAGCGGCTCAGGCAGGAGGTTCGGAGGGTGAAGCCGGAGATCGAGGTCGTCCCCGTGGTCTTCCGCCCGCGTCCCGCCATGGACGTGCGTGGGGTGCGGCTGGTCTACGTCTCGACGGCGCCGCGGAAAATGCTTGGCCGGCTCGCTGGGTTCCTCGAGGAGAACTACGGCTGCAGGGTCGTCGCTGCCACCGGGAACCTCTCCAACCGGCGGGCGCTCGAGCGAGACCTCGAAGACGTCCGCGGGGCGGAGGCCTACCTCACCGAGATCAAAGCCGCCGCGGTGGACGTGGTGGTGCGACGGGGGCTGGAGGAGGGGGTGCCGGTCTACTACTGCGACAACGAACCGGTGGCGGAGGGGCTGGATCGCGTCCTGCTCGATACCGCCGGGCGGGCTCTCCGGCGTTTCACCGGGAAGAAAAGTGGCTGAAGACATACTCTGGTGTATAATTTCGTTGCTGAGGTATCCCGCTGTGGTCTTGCGATCGCGGGGATACTCCGTATCGAATTCCGCAATACCCCGCCCTCACTGAGAGAGGGGTCCCGGCGAGGGACCCGCGGCGGGCACGGGAGGTGGGTGATCCTCTATTAGCGCGGTCGAGCCCCATTCCGGGGGGATGATGAGGGCCATCGAGTTTGCGACCGTGACCGAGAAGGTTGCGCTGCGAGTGGCCCGTCTCGAAGGTTCCGGTTCTCCGGAGGAGGCCTACACGCTGGCCAGCAAGACCTTCAGGGAGGAGATCGACAAGGCGGAGGTCTCCGCCGAAGTGGTCGTCTTCCGGGAGGAGAGGCCGGGCAAGGGGAGGCTGCTGCATCCGGAGGTGCTCTCCGTCGGCGACGTGCTGGGGGCCGGTGGGCCCGAAGTGGACATCGCCGTCGAGCCCGTCGAAGGGCTGACGTTGCTCACCAAAGGCCTGTCCGGGTCGGTGACTGCGGTGGCGGTCTCTCCGCGGGGCACGATGCTTCGGACGCCGGACATGTACATGAGCAAGCTCATCGTCGGTCCCCAGGCGCGGGGCCGCATAGACATAGACGCCCCGGTGGGGGAGAACGTCCGGGCCATCGCGGAGGCGATGGGCCGTGAGCCCTCGGAGATAACCGTCGCCATACTGGACCGCGAGCGGCACGAGGGGCTCATCGAGGAGATCCGACGCAGCGGGGCCAGGATCCAGATCCGCCCCGAGGGAGACCTCGCCCCGGCCATCGCCGTCGGGTTGCGGGGGGCGGATCTCGACGCGGTCATCGGGATCGGGGGGGCGCTGGAGGGTATCCTCGCCGCCGCGGCCATAAAGTGCCTCGGGGGGGAGATGCAGGCGCGGATGTGGCCCACGCAGCGCTCTCAGGTCGAGAAGCTCAGGGAGTGCGGGCTCGACGATCCCGAGCAGAAGCTCACGCTGGACGATCTCATCCGGGGGGAGGACGTGATCTTTGCAGCCACGGGTATAACGCCGGGGGAGACGCTCGAGGGCGTGAAGTACTTCCGGGGTGGGGCCAGGACGCAGACGGTGGTGATGTCCACCAGGCCCCGTATGGTAAGATTTATCGACACCATCCATGTTCTGGGACCAGACGTCCGGCTGCAGGGTTTCCGGCGCTGAAGCCGCACCATGAAGTTGTCCTAGAAGTGTCCTAGACGAGAGGTAAGAAATGGCCGACATATCCACTCTTGAACGCAAGAAGCTGAGCGATCTGCACCAGATAGCATCCCAGCTTGGCATCGAGAAGTACCGCAAATACCGCAAATCCGAGCTCGCGGCCCTGATCTACAAGGTTGCTACCGAGCAGGCGAGGAACGGTGACCGGGAGGAGACCAAACCGCCCGAGGCGGCTACCGGCGAGGTACGCGTCGAGACGAACGGCTCCGCCGCCGTGAAGGAGCCCGTCCAGGACTCTTTCGGCGAGGCCGAGACGGCGGTCGTGGAGAAGCCGAAGGAAGAGAAGCCGAAGGAGCCCGAGCAGAAGCAGCCGCGGGGAGGACAGCGCCCGGAGGAGAAGGACGAGAAGCTCAGGCAGAGCGGGGTCCTAGACATCCTGCCCGACGGGTTCGGGTTCCTGCGCACCCGCGGTTACATTCAGAGCAAGGGTGACATCTACGTCTCCACCTCGCAGATCAAGCGCTTCAACCTCAGGCGTGGAGACTACATAGTCGGGCAGATCCGACCGGCGCGTGAAGGGGAGAAGTACCCGGCGCTGGTGCGCATCGAGAAGATAAACGACCGTGAGCCGCAGAAGGGCCGTCAGCGGCCGAACTTCGACGACCTGACGCCGCTCTACCCCATGGAGCGACTGCGGTTGGAGTGGAAGCCCAACGACATCGCCCCGCGGGTGATAGACCTGGTCGCTCCGATCGGCAAGGGGCAGCGCGGGCTCATCGTCTCACCGCCGAAGGCGGGCAAGACAACGATCCTGAAGCAGATCGCGCAGTCCATAATCGCCAACTACCCGGACGTGAAAGTACTGGTTCTGCTCGCCGACGAGCGCCCGGAGGAGGCGACGGACTGGCGGCGCAGCGTGCCCGAGGCGGAGGTCGTGGCCTCGACCTTCGACCAGCCGCCGGAGAACCACATCGCCGTGGCAGAGCTCGTCCTCGAGCGCGTCAAGCGGCTCGTGGAGGAAGGCGACGACGTGGTGGTGTTGCTCGACTCGCTCACCCGCCTTGCGCGCGCCTACAACCTGGCGGCTCCGGCGAGCGGACGTATCCTTTCCGGGGGCGTGGATTCGGCCGCGCTCTACCCGCCGAAGAAGTTCTTCGGCGCGGCGCGCAACATCGAGAACGGCGGCTCGCTCACGATCCTGGCGAGTGCCCTCGTGGAGACCGGCAGCCGCATGGAGGAGGTCATCTACGAGGAGTTCAAGGGCACCGGCAACATGGAACTCCACCTGGAGCGCAAGCTGGCGAACAAGAGGATCTACCCGGCCATCAACATCGAGGATTCCGGAACCCGCAAGGAGGAGCTCCTGATGGAGCCCGCCGAGGCGCAGAGGGTCTGGCAGGTCAGGAACATCCTCAACGCGCTGGACACCAGCCAGAAGATAGAGCTCCTCATCCAGAAGCTCAAGGAGACCCGCACCAACGCCGAGTTCCTGCGCGAGCTGCAGCGGGTGCGGTAGCGGGGCGTTTCGGCGGTCGGGAAGGCGCTGCTCTCGTCCGCGGGGGCCCGCCTTCCCGGGCTTTCTGGCCGGGAAGTATTAAACTAGTTGTCGTTCGACGAGATCCTGCAGATCGGAGGAAAAAGATGAAGAGTGGTATCCATCCGGCCTACACGAAGACGATCGTGAGGTGCAGCTGCGGCAACGAGTTCGAGACCCGTTCGACCGCCGAGCAGGAGGTGCTGCACGTGGACGTGTGCTCCGCCTGCCACCCCTTCTTCACCGGCAAGCAGCGCATAGTCGATTCCGGCGGGAGGGTCCAGCGCTTCCAGGATCGTCTGGCCCGGCGGAGCAAGAAGTAGCGGGGCCACCATGCGGGTCGGCGGGCAGGCGGTGATGGAGGGAGTCCTGATGCGCTCCCCCAACTTCTGGGGGGTGGCGGTCAGGACGCCCGACGGGGAGGTGGACATCAAGGCCGAGCGATTCCGTTCGGTCACCGGAAGGAGCCGCCTGCTACGCCTCCCGGTGATAAGGGGTTTCGTCTCTCTGGCCGAGACCCTGTGGCTGGGCATGCGGGCCCTCACGCTCTCCACCAACATTGCGCTCGGTGAGGAGCAGGAGCTCTCCAGGAAGGAGATAGCGGGCACGATGCTCTTCGGGCTCGTGCTCGCGGTCGTGCTCTTCCTGGCCGTTCCGGTGCTCGGCACCAAGGGGATAGGCTGGCTCCTCGGAGGGAGAATCGAGAACCCCCTGGTCTTCAACCTGGTAGAAGGGGTTTTGCGCATCGCCATCTTCTTGGCCTACCTGGTGGGGATCACGGCGGTGAGCCGCGACATCAAGCGTTTCTTCGCCTACCACGGCGCCGAGCACAAGGCGATAAAGGTCTACGAGCGAGGGGACGAGCTCGTCCCCGAGAACGCGAGGGACCTCGACACGAGCCACGTCCGCTGCGGCACGAGCTTCATCCTCTACGTGCTCGTGCTCTCGATCCTGGCTTTCTCGCTGCTCGGTATACAGGGGTGGGCCGCGATGGTCGCGAGCAGGATAGTCGTGATACCGTTGGTCGCGGGTATAGCTTTCGAGTTCATAATGTGGAGCGCCAGACACCAGGATAACCCTGCGGTCAAGGTTTTGATATGGCCTGGGCTGCAGCTGCAGAAGCTGACGACCCGTGAACCAACGGACGAGATGGTCGAGGTGGCGATGGCCTCGCTCAAGAAGGTGCTCTCCATGGAGCGGGAGGTGCGAGGCGGCGGTGTGGACGATGGTACGAGCAAGCTGGTGATCTAATTTGGACGAGCAGGTCGTAAAGCTGGCGGAGGAGACGCTGGGCAGGTTCCGGGCGCTCACGCAGGAGCTGTCCGACCCCGGGCTGTACTCGGATCAACGCAGGTACGCGGAGGTGGCCAAGGAGCACGCGCGTCTGAAGCGTGGAGCCGAGCTCTGTGAGGCGATGCTCGGGGCCATAAAGGAGAGCCGGGAGGCCAGAGAGCTGGTCGAGTCTTCGGAGAACGCCGAGGAGAGGGAGTTTTTCGCCTCGGAGGCCGCTGCGGCGGAGGAGAGGGCCGAGGCGCTCGCGGAGGAGGTGCGCGCCGAACTCATAGTGCGCGATCCGAACGACGACAAGGACGTCATCCTCGAGATACGCGCCGGGGCCGGGGGAGACGAGGCCGCTCTGTTCGCCGGCGAGCTCTACGAGATGTACACCAGGTATGCCGACCGACTCGGCTTCAGCCATCGCGTTCTCTCTTCGAGCCCGGCGGAGATCGGTGGCTACAAGGAGATCACGCTGGAGATCAGCGGCGACCGGGCGTACTCCATCTTCAAGCACGAGGGAGGTACCCACCGGGTCCAGCGCGTTCCGAAGACCGAGAGCCAGGGGCGCATCCACACCTCCACGGCGACCGTCGCCGTCCTCCCGGAGGCCGAGGAGGTCGAGGTGGAGATAAACCCGAACGACCTCGAGATAGACGTCTACCGCTCCTCCGGACCCGGTGGCCAGAGCGTGAACACCACCGACTCGGCGGTCAGGATCACCCACAAGCCGACCGGCCTCGTCGTGACCTGCCAGAACGAGAAGAGCCAGCTTCAGAACAAGGAGCAGGCGATGAGGATCCTGCGCTCGCGCCTGCTTGAGCGTGAGCTGCGCGAGCAGCGCGAGCGGCAGGGAGCGATGCGGCTCGCTCAGGTCGGGACCGGCGACCGCTCGGCGAAGGTCCGGACCTACAACTTCCCCCAGGGACGGGTTACGGATCACCGGGTCAACCTCACCACCCACAACCTCGAGGCCGTGCTCGACGGTGAACTCGAAGAATTCACCCACGCCCTCGCCGCGAAGGAAAGAGCCGAACGGCTGGCCGAGGAGGCGGCCGGGGCCAGAAGCTGAGCTTGCTCGACCGTACGGTGGCGAGCCGCCGGCTCGTCAGAGAGGCGACGGAGGAACTGCGGGCCTCGGGCGTACCCGAGCCCGAAGTCTCGGCCGAAGTACTCCTTGCAGAGCTCCTCGGGCTCGGAAGGTCGGAGGTGGCCGCCCGCGACATCCCGGTCTCCGGTGAACTGCTGGATCGCTACCGTTCCTGGATCTCCCGACGCAGGGGACGTGAGCCCGTGCAGCGTATCCTCGGTTACGCGTACTTCCGTAAACTTAAGCTTGAAGTAGACGGTTCGGTGCTCGTGCCGCGCGCCGACACGGAGAGCGTCGTCGAGGTGGCGCTCCGTTGGATCGACGGGCGTGGGGGGGAGGCTAGGGTGCTCGACCTCGGGACCGGTTCGGGGGCGATAGCTCTTTCCGTAGCGTTGGAGAGGCCCCGATGCGAGGTCTACGCTTCGGACGTCTCTCCTGCGGCGCTCGAGGTCGCTCGGCGCAACACCGCTTCCTCTGGGGTGGAGGTGACATTCCTGCAGGCCGATCTCTTGAGGGGGCTCGAGGAGCTTGCGGGGCGGATCGACCTTCTCGTTTCGAACCCGCCCTATGTGGAGAGCGGGGAGATCGACGCTCTCATGCCCGAAGTACGCCTGTGGGATCCCCCCGAGGCTCTCGACGGCGGTCCGGACGGCCTCTCCTTCTACAGGAGGATCTTCGCCGAGATCCCGGAGCTGCTCGCGCCTGGGGCCGGGGTGATCCTGGAGATCGGGGACGGACAGGCACAAGAGGTGTTAGACCTCGGGGAGAAAGCCGGCTTCCGCCCGCTCGGGGTGGAGCGTGATCTCGCCGGCAGCGAACGTGTGGTCGCCTTCGCGTGGGAGGTGGGATGAAAGCTAAGGTAAAGGTAGAGGAAGCCGTGGAGCACCTGAGGCGGGGGGAGGTCGGGCTCGTTCCGACCGAGACCGTAGTCGGGCTCATGGCCACGGAGAGGGGTGTGCGCAGGATACAGGAGATAAAGCGGCGGGATCCGAACAAGCCGTTGCAGCTTCTGTGCCGCTCGGCCCGGGAGGCGTTCGGTCTTGCGGCCCGGGTTCCCCCGCTCGCCGGGAAGCTCGCCGAGCTCTACTGGCCTGGAGGCCTCACGCTCGTGCTGGACCGTCCAGGGGGTGGGACGGTAGGGCTGCGTGTCCCGGACCATCCCACCGTGCAGCGGCTGCTCGAGGCCTATGGTGGCCCGGTCTACGCCACGAGCGCAAACATCTCTGGAGAGCCTGCGCCCTCCTCGCTCGAGGAGGTTGACCCCCGGGTGCTGGAGGAGGTCGACTTCATCGTGGAAGGAGAACCCGGCGGGGGTACGGCTTCTGCGGTGGTTGATCTCGCGGGGGAGAACCTGCGGGTGCTACGTCCCTCGGGGGAGCTGGACCAGGAGAAGCTGGAGCGGCTCGTCCGTGAGGGACGTGTTTGAGGGCTGGGCCTGCTATGTTTATACTCTCCCGGGCTGGCTGTGACCGTGCGTGCCGGAGGCTGCTTCTTAGCGCCCGGGATTCGCGTCTTCGACGCACCAGGCGGCGTGGGGCGGGCCACGGTAGAGAGTCGGAGGTGAACCTTTGATCGGGCCTTACATCGAGGTGGACGCGGAAGTTCAGGAAGCTCTGGACGCGGAGCTCGAGCGCCAGCGGAGCACGATAGAGCTCATAGCGAGCGAGAACTTCGCGTCGCCGGCGGTGCTGGCCGCGCAGGGGTCCGTGCTGACCAACAAGTACGCCGAGGGATACCCCGGCAAGAGGTACTATGGTGGCTGCGAGCACGTGGACAGGGTGGAGAGCCTGGCCATAGAGCGGGCGAAGAAGCTCTTCGGTGCCGAGCACGTCAACGTACAGCCGCACTCCGGGAGCCAGGCCAACGAGGCCGCCTACGCCGTGTTGCTCGAGCCCGGGGAGAAGGTTCTCTCGATGGACCTCGCCCACGGCGGGCATCTGACCCACGGCATGAAGATCAACTTCAGCGGCAGAACCTACGACTTCGTCCACTACGGTGTGGGTGAGGACGGCTACATAGACCACGACGAGGTGCGTGAGATAGCCCGGCGCGAGCGGCCCCGGCTCATAGTCGCCGGGGCGAGCGCCTACCCGCGCACGCTGCACTTCGAGGCCTTCCGTGAGATCGCCGACGAGGTGGGTGCTTACCTGATGGTGGACATGGCCCACATCGCCGGGCTGGTCGCCGGAGGGGTGCATCCCTCGCCGATCCCCTACTGCGAGGTGGTCACGACGACGACCCACAAGACGCTGCGCGGCGGGCGGGGCGGTATGGTCTTCTGCCGCGAGGAGTTCGCCAGGAAGCTCGACAGCCGGATCTTCCCCGGCCTGCAGGGGGGACCGCTGATGCACGCCATAGCCGGCAAAGCCGTCGCGCTCGGCGAGGCGTTGAGGCCCGAGTTCGCGGACTACGCCCGGCGGGTGGTGGCGAACGCCCGGACCATGGCCGAGAGGCTCATGGAGGGCGGGATGAAGCTCGTCTCCGGCGGGACGGACAACCATCTGATGCTCGTCGATCTGCGCGGCAGCGGGGTTACCGGCAAGGAGCTCGAGACCAGGCTCGAAAGCGTCGGGATCACCTGCAACAAGAACATGGTCCCCGGAGATCCCGAGCCGCCGACCGTGACCAGCGGCATCCGGCTCGGCACCGCGGCGGTCACGACCCGCGGGATGGGCGAGGAGGAGATGCGCGAGATCGCGGACATCATAGTGGCCGCGGCCCGGGGCGAGACCGATGGGTTGCGCGGTAGGGTCAGGGAGCTCGTGGAGTCTTATCCTCTCTATGTCTGACCATCCCAACCTTCACGTCGTCGATCTACCCCTGAGCCGGCACAAGCTCTCGGTTCTCAGGGACGAGCGCACCAGACACCGGGAGTTCCGGCAGGCCATGCACGAGCTCGCCCTCATCCTGGTCGCCGAGGCTACACGCCGGATGCCGACGAGCACGGTGAAGGTGCACACCCCGCTCGCCGAGACGGAGGTCGAGGAGATCTCGGGACCCATCTGCCTGGTGCCCGTGTTGCGGGCCGGGCTGGGGATGCTCGAAGGGGCGCTGGCGTTGCTGCCGGAGGCCACGGTCGGTTTCATGGGGCTCTTCCGGGACGAGCGGACCGCCGAGCCGGTCGAGTACTACGTGAACCTTCCGCGCAACCTGAAAGACTACTTCGTCGTCGTGCTCGATCCCATGCTCGCCACCGGCGGCAGCCTCTCCGCCACGCTCGCCAAGCTCAAGGAGGAAGGGGCCGTCTGGATCTCGTGCGTGCACGCCGTGGCCGCCGTACCCGGGATAGAGCGGGTCACGCGCGAGCACCCGGACGTCTCCTTCTACACGGCGGCGGTGGATCCGGGGCTGGACGAGAGAGCGTTCATAGTACCGGGGCTGGGCGATGCGGGGGACAGGCTGTATGGCACGCTCTGAAGTCTCGCACCAAACCCGTCCCTCCTGGGACGAGTACTTCATGCGCATAGCGCACGAGGTCGCCACCCGTTCGACCTGCCCGCGTCTCGCGGTCGGCGCGGTCGTCGTGCGCGACCGCAGGATACTCACCACCGGGTACAACGGCAGCCCCTCCGGAATGCCCCACTGCGACGAGGTGGGGTGTCTGATCCGGGTCGTCGACGGCCGGGAGAGCTGCCAGCGGACGCTCCATGCCGAGCAGAACGCCATCATCCAGGCCGCCTATCACGGGGTGAGCGTGCGCGGGGCCTCGATCTACTGCACCCACCAGCCATGCTTGCTCTGCGTCAAGATGATCATGAACTCCGGTATAGAGGAGGTCTACTACGACGCGGGCTACCCGGACTCCCTGGCGCTGGAGATGGCGGCAGAGGGCGGGCTCAGGATGGTCAGGCTCGGGCTCGACGGGGAGCGGTCGTGAGCCGATTTTTCTCACGATATGACGATTCTGCTTCTTTGCAGCAATATAACCAGTAAGGTATAGTTTGCCCAATGGCGGAGAACGGCTCTTTCGAAGCAGATATGGGCGGTAACTATGCCCGATACATAGGAATTGGGTTTGCTTTCGTAACGATGATCGTCGCGCTGGCGGCCGGCGGTTTTTTCGTGGACGGGCTCGCCGGGACCCTGCCCCTTTTCACCATCCTCGGGTTGGTGGCGGGGTTCGCCGGAGCACTCTACTACGTCTACCTGGCCGTGAAGGGCCTGGGGGGGAGATGACCGCTCAGTGGCGGCTCGCTCTCTGGTACGCGCTCCGGGTCTCTCTCGCGGCTTTCGCGGTGGGAGTCGTGTTGCTGATCGTCTACGGAGGGATGGTCGCCGGAGCCTTCGGGTACGGTGTGTGTATCGGGTTGGTGAGTCTGATCTCCACGGCCCTCACCGTAACCCTGCTGACCGGACGTTCGTGGTTCGCGAGGGCCTTCGGGGTCGGGTCGTTCTTCTTACGCTACGGGTTTGACGCGCTGGCTCTGGGGATGCCGGCTTTTCTGGGAGCATGGCCGATCGTGGCCATGCTCGCGGGCTTTGCGATGGTCTACCTCGTTGAGACCATCTTGCTCGCGCCCCAGGCCGTGGCCGGGGGTACGGTGCGGCGTACTCCCGGCAGGCAGGCAGCAGGCGAGATAGTAGAGCGGAGGGCAAAGGTTTGACGGCAACGCTGTCGCTTTTGAAGCTGAGCCAGGAGCAGGTCAGGGAGAAGATCCTCCATACCTGGTCGAGCGCGGAGAAATCCTGGGTCATACCCATCCATATCGGCCCGCTGAACCTCTCCATCAGCAAGATCGAGTGGTTTTTGTTCATCGGGGTGGCCGTGACCTTTCTGTTCCTGTTCTTCGGGAGCCGGGCTCTGAGGAACCGCCCCGGCGCCTACCAGGTCCTCGTGGAGGAGACCTACGGCTTCGGTCGGCGGATGCTCGGAGGCCAGATAGGTCCCGAGGGGATGAAGTGGTTCCCCTACACCCTTTCGATCTTCGTGCTTCTTCTGGTACTGAACCTCATTGCCCTCATCCCCAACACCTACCCGGTGACGAGCAACCTCTCCTTCACCGGTGCGCTTGCCATCCTCACCTTCATCCTCACGCAGTATGAAGGGGTGAAGCGCCACGGCCTGCGTGAGTATCTCAAGAGCTGGGTGCCGGAAGGGTCCGGGAAACTCATGGCCCCGGCTCTGTGGTTCTTGCACCTCATACAGGAGTTCACGAAACCCCTCACGCTGGCCATGCGACTCTACGCGAACATCATAGCGGGGCACCTCATAATCTTCGTCTTCCTCAGCTTCATCCTCTACTACGGCATCTACTTCGCCGTGGTTTCGGTGCCGCTCGCCGTGGTGTTCTATGCATTCGAGATATTCGTGGCCGTCATCCAGGCATATATATTCGCTATACTTACGCAGGTCTATATAGAGCTGGCCATCTACGGAGAGGGATAGAGTTCCTGGCTGTCTTCGAGCAAACTTTGCAGCAAATGTAAGGTCCCTGAGAGGGGCGAGAGAAAGGAGACGAGAAGTGTTGGAATCGGCCACCAGCATCCTTGAGCTAGCCCAGACGGGAGGGTTCGACGGCACCCTCGCGCTGCTGCAGTCGAACATCACCGACCAGGGGCTCAAGTATTTGGGCACCGGAATCGCCGCCGGGACGGCGGTCATCGGTTCGGGGGCCGGGATGGGGTATCTGATCGGCCAGACCATAGCGAGCATCCACCGGCAGCCGGAGGCTTTCGAGCAGACCAGGGGGCTCATGTTCCTGGGTATCGGGCTCGTGGAGGCGTTCGCCCTCTACGGTCTGGTCTTCGCGATACTCCTCGCCTTCGTCCTCTAGCTTTCGGCAGGAGGTAGGAGCATGGGCGGCGGAATATTCGATGTGACCAACACGAGCCTCGTCTTTTGGGAGCTCGTGAGCTTCGCCATCCTGCTCATCCTGCTCTACCGTTTCGTCTACCCGGTGCTCCGGGAGCAGATACAGCGCCGTCAGGCCGCCATCGAGCAGGCCATCGAGGAAGCCGAGCGGACCCGGGAAGAGGCGCGGGAGCTCCTCGAGGAGTACCGGAGGCAGATGGAAGAGGCCCGGCAGGAGGCGCGCCGCATCCTGGATGAGGCGAGGAGGCAGGGTGAAGCCCAGCGCGAACGGACCAAGGCCGAGGCCCGGCAGGAGGCCGAGCGGATAATCCGGCAGGCCCGGGAGGAGATCGGGCGCGAGCGCGACGCCGCGCTGCGTGAGGTGCGCCAGGAGGTCGCCGAGATGGTCATACAGGCCGCGGAGCAGGTGCTGCGGCGCGAGATAGACCGGGAGGAGCACGAGAGGCTCATCCAGGCCGCTCTGGACGACCTCGAGGCCGAGGTCGCCGGCTCGGTGAGCGGAGGTTAGTTTGAGCGCGGTCTCTACTTACGCAGAGGCGCTATTTGCGGCGGCGCGGGAGCGCGGCGAGCTCGAAGAGGTCCTCGGGGATCTGAAGGAGCTGGTCGAGGCGCTCGAGGGGAACGAGGAGCTCAGGCTCTTCTTCTACGGGGGGCAGCTAGAGAAACGCGAGAAGCGGCGGGTCATAGACGCCCTGACCGAGGGTATGAGCCGGTCCACCCGCAACTTCCTCAAGGTGCTCGTGGACAACGACCGCGAGGAGCTGCTCCCCGAGATCCTGCTCCGTTACGAGGATCTCGTCGAGGAGCACCTCCGGCGCGTCGAGGTCGAGGTCGTCACCGCCATCGAGCTTTCCGAGGGGGCGGTCCGGCGTCTCAAGGAGAGGCTGGAGGGTATACTCGCGGGCAGGGAGGTGATCCTGAGGACGAGCGTGGACCCGGAGATAATCGGTGGAGCGGTCTTCAGGTTCGGTGACAGGATGATGGACGGCAGCCTCCGGGGGCAACTGGAGAGCCTGCGGGAGGCGATGGTCGAGAGGAGTGTTGTATAGCGATGGGTAGGCTGAGGCCGGAGGAGATCTCCTCGATACTCAAGGGAGCCATAACCGATTACGAGAACAGGGTCCGCACCGAGGAGGTGGGCCAGGTTCTGGAGGTCGGCGACGGCATCGCCCGGGTGCACGGCCTCACCAACGCGATGTACCAGGAGATGCTCGAGTTCGAGGACGTCCGCGGTGAGAAGGTGCTCGGGCTCGCGCTCAACCTGGAGGAAGACAACGTCGGCGCGATCATCGCCGGGGACGACCGTTACATCCAGGAAGGGTCCGTCGTACGTCGGACCGGACGGCTGGTGAGCATACCCGTGGGGAGTGGGATGCTCGGCCGGGTCATAAACGCGCTCGGACAGCCGATCGATGACAGGGGAGAAATCCAGGCGGAGGAGACCCGGCCGGTGGAGATAATCGCGCCCGGGGTCATAGAACGCCAGCCGGTGAACGAGCCGCTCCAGACCGGGATCAAGGCGATAGACTCCATGATCCCCATCGGCAGGGGGCAGCGGGAGCTGATCATCGGCGACCGCAAGACGGGGAAGACCTCGATCGCGATCGACACGATCATCAACCAGCGCGATCAGGACGTCAAGTGCATCTACGTGGCCATCGGGCAGAAGGACTCCTCGGTCGCGGGGGTGGTGAGCGTGCTCGAGGACGCCGGGGCTATGGAGTACACCACGGTCATAAACGCCTCGGCCTCGCAGGCCGCCACGCTGCAGTACCTGGCGCCCTACGCCGGATGCGCCATCGGCGAGTACTTCATGCACCAGGGGCAGGACGCGCTCGTCATCTACGACGACCTCTCCAAGCACGCCGTGGCCTACCGGCAGATGATGCTCCTCCTGAGGCGGCCGCCGGGCCGCGAGGCGTACCCCGGCGACATCTTCTATCTGCACTCGCGGCTCCTGGAGCGGGCGGCGCGGCTCTCCGACGAGCGCGGGGGTGGGTCGCTCACGGCGCTGCCGATCATCGAGACCAAAGCCGGGGACATCTCGGCGTACATCCCGACGAACGTCATCTCGATAACCGACGGGCAGATCTTCCTCGAGACCGACCTGTTCAACGCGAACCAGCGCCCGGCGATAGACGTCGGGAACTCGGTGAGCCGGGTCGGCGGCGCTGCCCAGATAAAGGCGATGAAGAAGGTCGCCGGCACCCTGCGGCTCGACCTCTCCCAGTACCGGGAGCTCGAGAGCTTCGCCCAGTTCGGCAGCGATCTGGACAAAGCCACCCAGGATACACTGGCCCGCGGACAGCGTACGCTCGGCATCCTCAAGCAGGGTGAGCGCCAGCCGCTACCGGTCGAGGAGCAGGTCGCGGTCATCTTCGCGGTGACCAACGGTTTCCTCGACGAGGTGGAGGTCGAGCACGTCCCGGACTGGGAGGAGAACTTCAGGAATTACCTCCGGGACAGCAAGGCGGACCTGCTCAGGACCATCCGCGAGGAGAAGGACCTCTCCGACGAGAGCATCGCGGCCCTCAAGGAGGCCATCACGCAGTTCAACGAGGTCTACGAGCCGCCGGAGACCGGTATAGCCGGGGTCTCCTCGGCCGGCTCCGGGGAGGGATAGGGCTTGGCCTCGGTCCGGGACATCAGGAGGCAGATCGCCTCCATAAAGAACATCTCCAAGATGACCGACGCCCTGCAGACGGTCTCCGGGGTGAAGTTCCGCAAGGCGGAGGCCGCCGTGAAGAGGTCGCGCCCCTACGCCGAGAACTTCGAGGAGATGATGCGGGCCGTCGCGGCGAGTTCGGGGAGCAAGAACCCGCTGCTCGTCGGCCGGGAGGAGGTGGGCGCGATCGCCGTCGCGACGCTCACCTCCGACCGCGGCCTGTGCGGAGCCTTCAACGCGCAGGTGATCCGTCGTACGATGGATTTCCGGCGCAGGCAGAGCGTGCCGGTCCGGCAGGTGGTGAGCGGGCGCAAGGGCATCGCCTTCTTCCGCTTCCGCAGGATAGAGCTGGCGGAGTCCTTCAGCGGCTTCACGGATTCACCGGCCTTCGAGAACGCGCAGGAGATCGGCCAGAGCCTCACCCGCCTGTTCGAGGGCGAGGAGGCCGATGAGGTATATCTCGTCTACAACCGCTTTCAGAGCGCGCTCGTGCAGCGGCCGGTGATCATGCGGCTCTTGCCCGCGGCGCCGGAGGAAGAGGAGGGCGAGCGGAGTACGTCGAGCCCCTTCGAGTTCGTTCCAGACGCGGACGTGATACTGGGCAAGCTCATCCCGCGCTACGTGGAGACGCAGGTCTTCCAGGCTCTCCTGGAGAGCGCGGCCGGGGAGCACGGGGCACGGATGACCGCGATGAAGAACGCCACGGACAACGCCAACGAGCTGGTGGAGACCCTGACGCTGCAGATGAACAAGGCGCGTCAGGCGCAGATCACGCGCGAGATAAGCGAGATCGCCGCCGGTGCGGAGGCACTGACGTCCGGATGAGTAGCGAGAAAGGGTGATCTCATGACCGAGGACGGGAACGAAAAGAGGCGCGAACGAGTCGGTGGTGAGGCCGACGGGCACGTGGAAGGCGGCGTCGGTCGGGTCGTAGAGGTGAAGGGGCCGGTGGTGGACGTGAGGTTCCCGCCGGAGGAGATCCCCGAGATCTACAACGCCCTCACGCTGGAGATGGACACCGGAGAGGGTGAGAAGACCACGTTGACCCTGGAGGTACAGCAGCTCCTCGGCGACGACGTGGCGCGTACGGTGGCGATGGGCCCCACCGACGGCCTGAAGCGCGGCGTGGAGGTCAGGGACACCGGCCGTCCGGTCGCGGTACCGGTGGGCAGGGCCGTCCTGGGCCGGGTGCTCAACGTGCTCGGTGAGCCGGTCGACGAGGAGGGGCCCATCGACGGCGCCGAGGATCGCTGGCCGATCCACCGTCCCGCGCCGCGCTTCGAGGACCTCTCCACCCAGGCCGAGCAGTTCGTCACCGGCATCAAGGTCGTCGACCTCCTGTGCCCGGTGAGGCGCGGCGGGAAGGTCGGGCTCTTCGGCGGTGCCGGTGTCGGGAAGACGGTCCTGATCCAGGAGCTCATCCACAACATCGCCTACCAGTACGAGGGGACGAGCGTCTTCGCCGGCGTCGGGGAGCGCACCCGCGAGGGCAACGACCTCTATCTGGAGATGCAGGAGGCCGGCGTTCTCGGGAACACCGCCCTCGTGTTCGGTCAGATGAACGAGCCGCCCGGCGCGCGCTTCAGGGTCGGGCTCACCGGCGTCACGCTCTCGGAGTACTTCCGGGACGAGCTCGGGCAGGACGTCCTCTTCTTCCTGGACAACATCTTCCGCTTCGCGCAGGCGGGCAACGAGGTCTCCACGCTCATGGGCCGGATGCCCTCCGAGGTCGGCTACCAGCCCACCCTCGGGACGGAGATGGGGGCCCTGCAGGAGAGGATCACCTCGACCAAGAAGGGTGCGATAACCAGCTTCCAGGCGGTCTACGTCCCGGCCGACGACTACACCGACCCCGCCCCCTTCACGGTCTTCGCCCACCTCGACTCCACGGTCGAGCTCACCAGGAGCCTCACCGAGCAGGGGATCTACCCGGCAGTCGACCCGCTGACCTCGACCTCGACCATCCTCGACCCGGCGGTGGTCGGTGAGGAGCACTACCAGGTGGCGCAGCAGGTGAAGAGCATCCTGCAGCGCTACAAGGAGCTGCAGGACATCATCGCGATCCTGGGTATCGACGAGCTCTCCGAGGAAGACAAGATGATCGTGGGGAGGGCCCGGAGGCTGCAGCGGTTCCTCTCGCAGCC
>JAIMBO010000181.1 GCA_023511405.1 Rubrobacteraceae bacterium | reverse complement strand
GGTGCGGCGGGACGGTCCCGGCGGGGTGGGCATCCCGGCGATGCGCGAGAGGGTGGAGCTCGCCGGCGGGGTGCTCGAGATAGAGAGCTCGCCGGGCGAGGGGACGCTCGTGCGCGCCCGTATCCCGACCCACAGGGGGGACGAAGATGGCCTCTGAGAAGGCGACCCGTACGGCCAGGGTCCTGCTCGCCGACGACAGCCCGGACTACGTCGAGAGCCTCTACGACGCCCTCTCGGACATACCCGGCGTGCGGCTGCTCGAAGAGCACGCGACCGACGGCCGGCAGGCCGTCGAGCTCGCGCAGCGCCTCAAGCCGGACCTCGTCCTCATGGACGTCAGGATGCCGTTCATGGACGGGATCGAGGCGACCCGCAGGATAAAGCACCTCCTCCCGAAGACCCCGGTCCTCGTCCTCACCGCGCACGAGGACCCGGACTACCTGCTCGGGGCGCTCAAGGCCGGGGCCGCCGGCTACGTCCTCAAGGACGCCGAGGAGCCGGACCTCGTCTCCGCGATCCGGGACGTCCTCTCCGGCCGGTCCCCGCTCGACAGCGAGCTCGCCTCGAACCTCCTGCTGCGCCTCACCCGCGAGGACGCTTCGGCGCGCGGGGTGCCCCCGCCCACCAGCCCGCTCACCCGGCGGGAGCTCGACATCCTCCACCACGTCGCGCAGGGCAAGACCAACAACGAGATCGCCGACGAGCTCTACATCAGCGTGAGCGCCGTCAAGCTCCACGTGCAGCACATCTTCAACAAGCTCGGCGTCTCCGACCGCACCCAGGCCGCCGTCCGCGGCGTCGAGCTCGGCCTGATCAGCGGGATCTGACGCGGCGTGCGAAATAATGGCCATCTGGCCAATGCCGCCCGCCCTCCCCATGCTCTATATTTCCAGGGTACCGCTGGAGAAGGTGTATCCGAAGAGGGGGTCATGAGAGATGGGCGGGACGACGAACCATAAGAGATCGATGACCGCGCGCGCGATGGCCGTGCTCCTCGCCGCGCTCGCGGCGCTCTTCCTCGGCGCCACGGCCGGGGCGCAGACGAGCTCCGACGCCCAGTACGGCGCGCCGACCGCGCCCTCCGGCCCCCTCGCCGGGCTCCCGGTGCAGGTGCTCGTGGACGCGCCGCCGGTCGGGGTCGTGAGCCCGGGAGATCTCTTGCGCATCTCCGGCAACTACGTCATCTCGCCGGGGGCTTCGGTGACGCTGCAGGACGCCGACGGGACGCAGGGCACCCTCATCGACGGCCAGAACGCCAACATCTACACGGGGAGCGTCATGATCCGGGTGACCGGATACCCGTTCAACCAGACCGGCGGTAACGGCGTACTCAACACCAGGGGCCTCAGGGTCGTCGCGAGCACCGGCATCTGGCCCGTCTCCGGGACCTCCACCTCTACCTCCACTGCTTCCCCCGCGGCCGGTGCCGGGGCCGCTCCTTCGTCCGGCGCGGCCACCACGGCGGCCTCCTCTGGCGCGGCCATCGGCGTGCTCCCCGAGACCGGCGGCACCGCCTCGGCCGTCCTGCTCGGCGCCGGGATCGTCGCCTGCGGCGGCGGCCTGATCGGGCTGGCCGCTGTGCGGCGCCGCTCCTCCCGCGGCGGGCGCTAGGCCTTCTTCCCTGCCGGTGGTTCTTCCCGGGAGAGCCTCCAGCCGGGCGGGGAAGGGCGATGCCGGGGAGCGCGCCCTCTCGAGCCGCCGGGTTCCCCCTACCCTGGCGCTCGCGGGGGTCGCGCTCCTCGCTTCGTGGATGGCCGTGGACCAGGGCGGATACTTCACCCGCACCTGGGCCCCGGCCGCCGTGCTGCTCGCGGTGCTCCTGGCCGCCCTCTCGGCGGTGGGCTACTTCCGGCGCGTCTCGCTGCGGCCGGCGCTCCCCGCGCTCGGGCTCTTCGCCGCGTACGCGGGCTGGAGCTTCGCGACGATGCTCTGGGCGCCGAACCGGCAGGCGGCCTGGGAGGGCTCGGCGCAGACGCTTTCGTATCTGGTCGTGTTCTGGTGCGCCGTCGCGCTCGTCTCTTTGGGCGCCTCGCGGCGGTGGGTGCTCTTCGCGGTAGTCGCCGGGGCTTCGGCGGTCGCCGCGATCACGCTCGTCGCCCTCGCGGCGCCAGGGGCGGGCGAGCTCTTCCGCGGCGGGCGCTTCGAGGGGAGCGTCGGGTACTTCAACGGCGAGGCGGCGTTCCTGCTCGTCCCGCTGTGGGCCGGGGTGTACCTCGCCGGATCTCCGCGGATGAGCGCGCCCGTGCGCGCCCTCGTGCTCGCCGGGTGCGTCCTGTGCGCCGACGTCGCGCTCCTCTCCCAGTCGCGCGGCGCGCTCGTCTCCTTCGCCGTCTCGCTCGTCGTCTTCTTCGCCCTCTCCGGCAGGAGGCTGCGCGGCGCGATCGCGCTCTTCCCCGTCGCCGTCTCGCTCGGCGTCGCCTTCCCCGCGCTCAACCGCGTCTACCTCGCGGGGTCGGGCGGGGGCGACCTCCCCGGGGCACTCGGCGCCGCGCTGCCCTACGCGTGGGCCGGGGCGGTCTTCGCCGGGCTCTTCGGGCTGGTCTGGGGCCTCGTCGACGCGCGCTGGCGGCCGCCGGAGCGGGCGGTGCGCCTCACCGGGGCCGCCGCGCTCGTTGCGGCCCTGCTCCTCGTGCTCGGCGCGCTCGTGCTCGCGCAGGAGAGGAGCGGCGGGCTCGTGCACCTGGCGGAGGCGAAGTGGCAGGCGTTCAAGACCAACGACACCTCCGGGCAGGGCCAGAGCCGCTACCTGAGCGCCTCGGGCTCCGGGCGCTACACCCTCTGGAAGGTCGCCGCGGAGGACTTCGTGCGCCATCCCCTGAAAGGCGTGGGGACCGGGAACTACCAGGCGACCTACTACCGGCTGCGCGACGCCGACACCGGTCACGTCCGCCAGCCGCACTCGCTGCCGCTCGAGATCCTCGCCGAGCGCGGCGTCGTCGGTGGGGTGCTCTTCGGCGGGTTCCTCGCGGTCTGCCTCGGGGCCGGGCTCCGGCGGCGCTTCGGGTCGCTCGACGCCGAGGGCAAGGGGCTGGTGGGAGCGCTCGTCGCCGGGGTCGCGCTGTGGTTCGTCTACTCCTCCTCGGACTGGTTCTGGCAGCTCCCGGCGGTGACGCTCCCGGC
>JAIMBO010000180.1 GCA_023511405.1 Rubrobacteraceae bacterium | reverse complement strand
CTGCTCTTCTTCCAGTTCGGCAGGCCGCTCATGACCGGGACCGTGACCGGCATCCTGGTCGGGGATCTCAAGACCGGGCTCGCGATAGGGGCGACGCTCGAGCTTGCGGCCCTGGGAGTCTACACCTACGGGGGAGCTTCGATCCCGGACTACGCCTCCGGGGCCATCCTGGGCACATATTTCGCGAACCAGGCCAGTTTGAGCCCGCAGGCGGCGATCGGGCTCGCCGTCCCGATAGCGCTGCTTCTGACCCAGCTGGACATCCTGGCGCGGATGGCGAACCTCTTCTTCCAGCACCGGGCCGACGCCTACGTAAAGAGCGTGGATCTCAGGCGCGTCGGGCTCATGAACATGCTCGGCACCCTCTCCTGGGGGCTGAGCCGGGCTATCCCGATCTTCTTCGGCGTCTGGCTCGGGTCCGGGCCGGTGAAGGCCGCGGTGAACGAGAGCCCGCAGTGGCTGCTCGACGGGCTGCAGACGGCGGGCGGGATCCTTCCGGCCTTGGGTATCGCGATGCTCCTCCGGCTGCTTCCGCTGCGGCAGTACTGGCCTTTTCTCGTCATAGGGTTCATCGTCGCCGCCTACCTCAAGGTCAACCTGGTCGGCGTCGCGCTGCTCGGGCTCGCGATGGCCGCGCTCGTCTACCGGTACGCCGGTGGTGAGGAGGCGGCGAACGTGGCGGCCGCTGCGGAGGAAGAGCCCGCGGCGGAGGGCAGGATCACGCGGCGAGATCTGCGGCGGGTCTTCCTGAGATACCTGCTTTGGTTCCAGTCCGGGTGGAACTACGAGCGGATGCAGGGGCTCGGCTACGCGCACGTCATCTCCCCGGTCATGGAGAAGCTCTACCCCGATGAGGGGGTGCGCCGGCAGGCGCTCACCACCCACCTGCAGTTCTTCAACACCAACCCGCTCATGGCCGCTCCCATACTCGGGGCGAACATCGCGGTGGAAGAGAAGAACGAGGAGCCCGAGTTCCCCGAGCGGAGCGTGACCGGGCTCAAGACCGGAATGATGGGGCCTTTCGCCGGGATCGGCGACTCGTTCTTCTTCGCGATCTGCAACACGATCGTCTTCAGCGTCGGGGCCAGCCTGGCGCTCAAAGGGAGCATCGTCGGGCCGGTGATCGTGTTCCTGTACACGATCATCTTCTTCACCGCCTTCCGGTGGTGGAGCTTCGTCGCGGCCTACCGACGGGGGGTGCGGCTCGTGGGGCAGCTCGCCGGAGGCATGCTCCGCCGCCTCACCGACGCCGCCTCCATCCTGGGGCTCGCGGTCGTCGGCGGTCTGATCCCGACGATAATCAACACCAAAGTCGCCTACGTCTTCCACTCCGGGAGGGTCAAGCTCAACCTGCAGGACCAGCTCGACAACATCCTCCCGGCGCTGGTCCCGGTGCTCATCGTCGCGCTGGTCTACTTCGCGCTCTCGCGCAGGGTCAGGCCGACGTGGGCGATACTCGGGCTCCTGGTGCTGGGGGTGGTGCTCTCGGTCGCCGGCATCCTGAAGTATCCTGGCTGAGATGGCAGCGAAAGGGAGGCAGGAAGAAGTATGCCCGTAAGACACGTGCGCATCGACGAGCGTCTGATCCACGGTCAGGTGACCGTGCGCTGGACGCGGGAGGTGGGGGCCGACCTCATCCTGGTCGCCAACGACGAGGTCGCCGCCGACGAGATGCAGAAGATGCTCCTCCCCCTCTCTGCCCCGAGCGGGGTGAAGACCGAGATCGTGACCGTGGAGGAGGCGGCTGAATCCCTGAAGAACGGTGAGGCCTCGCGCAGGCGCACCTTCCTCATCGTCAAGCGCCCTGCGGACGTGATCCGGCTTCTGGACTCCGGGGTGCAGATCGAAGAGATCAACGTCGGCAACATGAGCCACCGCGAGGGCTCGAAGCAGGTCAAGCGCTCGGTCTCGGTCACCCCGGAGGATGTGGAGGCGTTCCGCGAGCTGGACCGCCGGGGCGTGCGGATGACGGCCCGCATGATGCCCGAGGAGGGCTTCAAGAGCTTCATGGAGTACCTGCCGGAGGTCGCGGGTTGATGCAGCCCGGAGCCGGTATCGAGACCTACCTCTCCCGCGTGCGCCGGGCGCACCAGGAGATCGAACGCGAAAGACCCAACCTCGTGCAGGCGGCCCGACTCCTCGCGGACTCCCTGGAGGGGGAGCCGGACCGCGTGATCCACGTCTTCGGAACCGGCCACTCGCACCTTCTGGTCGAGGAGGCCTTCTGGCGCGCCGGGGGGCTCGTCCCGGTAAACCCCATCCTGGACCCCAACCTGACGGCCTTCGGCGGAAGCCGCGCCTCCGCGCTGGAGCGTCTGGAGGGCTACGCGGAGGTCCTGCTCTCGGGTGAGGAGGTGCGCGAGGGGGAGGCGATGGTCATCTTCTCCAACTCCGGGATAAACGCCGTGCCGGTCGAGATGGCGCTCGGCGCCCGCGAGCGGGGACTTGTCATCGTCGCGATCACCTCGCTCGCCCACAGCCGGAGCGTGGAGAGCCGCCACCCCTCCGGGCGCAAGCTCTTCGAGCTCGCCGACGCGACGATAGACACCCACGTCCCGCCCGGCGACGCCGCGGTGGAGCTCTCCGGTGTGCTCGGCGACGGTGCCGATGGCCTGCGGGCCGGACCGCTCTCCACCGTGGTCGGGGCGGCGCTGCTGAACGCGCTCGCGGTCGAGGTGGCCTGCCTCAGGGCCGCTTCCGGAGCGGAGCCCCCGGTCTTCGCCTCGCAGAACCTCCCCGGCGTCGAGGAGCGCAACGAGACGCTCCTCGACCGCTACCGCCCGCGAAGCCGCTTCTACCGCTGATGGTCGGTCTGGTAGTGGTGGCCCACGGTGGTCTCGCCGCCTCGCTGCTCGAGAGCGCCGCCCTGATCGCGGGTGAGCCCGAGCGCGCCGCGGCGGTGGGCTTCGGGATGGAGGAGGGCCCGGACGCGCTGCGCGAGAAGGTGCTTGCCGAGGTGGAGCGGCTCGGCGGGGAGGTGCTCTTTCTCGTCGACCTCCCCGGCGGGACACCCTCGAACGTCTGCGCCCGCATCGCCCTCGAACGCAACCTCCGGGTCGTCTCCGGGGTGAACCTGCCGATGCTCGTCGAGTTGCTCCTCGTCGAGGAAGGAGAGACGCTCGACGGCGCGGCGAAGGTGGCGCTCGAAGCCGGCCGGGATGGGGTG
>JAIMBO010000179.1 GCA_023511405.1 Rubrobacteraceae bacterium | reverse complement strand
GGGTTCTTCATCCTCTTCGAGGGGCAGTACGGCGTGGGCGACTTCGTCCGGCTCGAGCCGACGAAGGTCTCCGGCCTGGTCGAGGAGTTCGGGATCAGGACGACCAAGCTCAGAACCCCCTCGGGAGAGCTGGTGTTCGTCCCGAACGGCTCCATCACGGGCGTGACCAATTACGTCTCGGGGCAGCAGCGCTTCACCGTCGAGGTTCAGCTCAAGGACGATGGTGCGGCCACGCGGGTGTCGAGGTCGCTGGAGGAGTCCGCCAGCCTCTACGTCAGCCCTCCCCGGCTCATCAGCCGCGAGGACCGGGAGGGGATGGTCCGCCTGAGGATACGGGTCGGCGTGCTCCCCTCCACGGAATGGCTCGTCAGGGAGGGGCTGGTCGGCCGGATAAAGGCGGCAGCCGGGGAAGACGCCCTCCTCGCGGAGCCCCTGATCTACGACGTGGACAGCTCGAGCCTCGGTAGGATCAGAAGGCTCGTCCCCCGGGAGAAGGGAGGCTGACAACCTCCTATCACCCTCAGGAGGGACGCTCCCACCCCTTGTGCAGGTAGCCGTTCTTCTCGGCCCTGCGCTGGTTCTCGCGCTCTCGCTCGAGCCTCTCGGCCGCGCGCTCCAAGAGCACCTTCAGCCTCTCCAGCCGCTCTTTCTCGGTGGGAAGCTCCAGGATCTGCTGGCGAACCTCGGACTCGAAGTCTATGCGCCCGGCGATGGCGAAGGAGAGGTTCTGGTAGGGCGGCTCTATCTCTATCCCCACCGATCCCCCGGTGGCAGCCTTCACGACCCGTTCGAGTAGGGAGATGCACTCCCGGGCCAACCCCTCTATCTCTTCCCCATCCTCCGGCTCGTCCTCTATGTACTCGACCTCCCCGACGTAATAGGGCTTGCCGGTGAGGATGTTGTTGAGCCTGAAACGTCGTGAGCCCTCGACAAGGATGTTCATCCGCCCGTCCTCGAAGCGCTCCAGAACCTCGACGATCCGCGCGGTGCACCCGACCTCGCGAGTCCCGGACTCGTCGGAGAGCACCATCCCGAACTCTTTGTCCTCCTCCAGACACTCCCCGATCATCTGCTTGTATCGTTCCTCGAAGATGTGCAGCGGCAGCGGTGCCCCCGGCATGAGCACGACGTTGAGCGGGAAAAGAGGTATGTCCTCGGCCACCACGCACTCCTTTCCGGTCTCCTCGAACGGGATTCTAACCCACCCGCCGAGAAGCCGGGGCCGCTCGCCTTCCGCGGCGAGCGGCCCCGGTAAACCTCTCCTGACCGCTTACTCGTTCTTGCTGATCCAGTAGGTGAAGAGCAGGGCCCCGCTGAAGATGCACAGGATCAGGAAGAACCCTATGAACAGGTTCAGCGGGCCTCCGGTCAGAGGCTCGGTGGGCTTACTTGCCAGAAGAGCCAGGAACGGCGCTACCTCCATTGTTCTTCACCCCCTTCACCAGGCTGTCGCCCGCCGGACAGGTCTTGGGCGTTATCTTCTGGTTGAGCGTGATGCAGCCGTTTATCAGGTAGCCGGGGTTGTTGTCCAGCCGGCGGGCCGACTCGCGCGCCGAGCCCATATCTATCATCGTCAGCACTATCGTGACCGCACACACCATCAGCATGTACTGGCTCCAGCGGCTCGCCCGACCCCAGTGGAACCCGGTCGCCGAGGCCTTCAGGTAGAGCCCCACCGCGACGAACCCGACGAGCATCAGCCCGATGAGGCCGATGAACTTCCACGGGTACATAGCCCCGAGCGGTATCTGCGAGTTGCCGAAGACGAGCCCGACCTGCGGCGCTATGTTGCCGGTGAACGGGATGACGTTCAAAATCGAGAACAGCGCCGTGAAGCCCAGGGCACCTATCGTGATCTTGCGCGTCGTCTCCATCGGCTTTATCGCGAAGCGCAGCTTGTGCACGAAGTACGCGACCGAAGAGATCCCCAGGATGGCGAGCAGGAGCATCAGCAAGTTGAAGTGCCAGGCCTCGTTGCCGAGCATCATCACGTCGAATGCCTTCGGGGAGGCCTCACGGATCGCTTTGAGGTACCCGTAGCCGATGACCGGCTGCAGCAGCATGAAGCCGAAGCCCCACAGAAGGCCCCAGTGACCCATCCAGTCGTAGTACTCCCTATCCTCCTGCTTGGTGCTCCTCAGGTAACGCCATCCGGCCCAGCCGGCGATCAAAAACCCGACGTAGGAGAAGTTCCCGACGAAGCGGTGCATGTTGAGCGGGATGAACGTCGGGTCGAGGTAGGTGCGGGCCACGTCCTGTATCGGGGCCTCAGACGGCGTGAGCATGTAGGAGGCGACCACGTCGATCATCGTCATCTGGACGAGCCCGACACCACCAGCCACCAAGCCGAAGACTATGTGTACCGTCTTGCGGTAGGCGAGCTTGTCCCAGGTGTTGTACCAGGCGTAGATGACGATGATGACCCCGAGGAACAGGAACGCCTCGAAGATGAACACCCAGAAGAAGATGTTCTGCAGGTAGGAGAAGAACACCGGGAAGAGCGTGATGAGCGCGAGCACGAACGCTATGGCGAGCGCCCCCCCGGAGGCGAACAACAGCACGATGAACCGGGCCAGGTTTCGGGCGAAGCGCTCGTAGCGCTTCTGCTTGGTGATCATACCCAGGTACTCGGCGGTGGGTGCGATGAGCGCCGACCCGAGGATGAACGTCGCTATCAGCGCATGCGTCTGAACCAGCGTCGCGATGACGACGTTCTTACCGATTACAGGTACGTTGAGGTCACCTATCGGCATCTATCAACCTCCTGCCCCGGGGAAGTTCATCACCCGGCTGATTCCGAGGAGCATGTTCAAAATTATCGTCGCGATTATGAGGAACCCGACCACTATAGCGAAGGGTCGCTTGGTCAGGCTGTAGCTGGGCGTGCGGTCGAGCCAGGGCAGCGCGAAGAGCAGGATGATGAACAACAGCGGCACGATGACCGCCCCGAAGGAGATGAGAGCGTAGCCGGGGAAGAACATCAACATCTGCTCGTAGAAGAAGAAGAACCACTCCGGCCGCGGCACGTAGGTGTGCGTCGCCAGGTTCGCCGGGTGCGTCAACGGCGCCGGCGAGACATAGGAAAGCACGCAGATGGCGATGAGCAGCACCGTCGAAACGTACCCGTCCCTGAGCACCTGTCCGGGGAAGAACGCCATCGTCTCGTCCGGACG
>JAIMBO010000036.1 GCA_023511405.1 Rubrobacteraceae bacterium | reverse complement strand
CCGGCGCCGACCCCGGTGAGCTCGGAGAAGATCTCCGGCCGGTGGACGTAGCGCTCGTCGACCGGCTTGCCGAGCGCCTCGACGTTGCCCACGGCCACGGTGAGCGTGACGGAGCCCGGGAGGACGGGCTCGTGCTCCGCGGTGCCTTTGATGAGACGGCGCCTGGCGCCGTCCGCCTCGACCAGCACGACGTCCGCGAGCGTCCTCAGCTCGTCCACCCAGGACGGCTCCACGCCGCCCACCCTCTCCTTCGAGAGCAGCGTGCTGCCCGCGACGACCGCCCGCGACACCCCGAAGGCCTCCCCGACGCGGTCCCGGAGCTCGCTCAGGTTCTCCGAGGTCAGTACGGGTCCTATCTTCGCCGCCTCCTCCAGGAACATCTTGGTCGTCGGCACCACGAGAACCCGGGCACCCTCCCCGGCGAACTCCGCGGAGACGCCGATGATCGCCCCAGACTTCCCTCCCGCCCCGGCGAACGCGACCACGTCTCCCGCTCTGATCTCTAAAGCCTCATGTAGCTTCAACCTCTCCTCCTCTACGAGAGCAACCACCCATGGGCCACACCCGCAGCCGAAATCCAACCTTCTTGTACACCCATGCTCATATTACATCACGCGTTCCGATAACGCCTTTATGCTATGTTGATAACTACGCACCTCTCGTACGTGATCGAACGGCAGAGAAACATTGCGGCAGTTATATTTACGTTACGGCACGTGTCGAGATGCGGGCGAAGAAAGGAGAAACGTTGACCGATCAGAGAGAGCGGGTGGCCGAGGTCTCGAGGGAGGTGGAGGAAGGTCCACCGCCTTCGGACCGCAGCATAAAGGAGATAATAGATGCCCTGCGACCCCAGTTGCAGGAGCTGGTCAGCAAGCAGATGGAGCTGACGAAGGCCGAGCTGGCCCCGAGCGGCAGGCGCGCTGGGATGAGCCTGGGGCTGTTGCTCACCGGTGCGGCCTTCATGCTCCTGTTCACGATCTTCATCTGCTTCACCGCGGTCTACGCGATCGCGCTCGCCCTCCCCTTGTGGCTATCGTTCCTTATAGTCTCTGTTATACTGCTCGTGCTCGGCGCGATACTGGCCGGGGCGGGTGCGGCCTCGCTGCGCAAGGTCGACCCGGTGCCGCGCCGGTCCATACGGGCGCTGCGTCAGAACATCGACTGGGTGAAGGGGCAGCTCAAAAAGTGAGCGAGATACCTGAACGCATAGAGAGGGAGATGTTCGAGATCCGGAGCCGCATGACCCGGGATCTCGTGGATCTGCGCAAGCACGTGGACCCGAAGGTCGTCGGCGAGCGGGTCAAGGAGAACGCGCGACAGAGGGCACGAAAGCTGCTCGGTCGGCTGCAGAAAGAGCTGCGCCAGCGGGCGGAGAAGGCCCTGGCCTCGGCGCGGGGCCAGATGCTCGCGGCGCGCGAGGCGAGCGAGAAGCGCGACCCCGCGATACTCGCCGACGCGGTGCGCAGCGACCCGGTCCCGGCGGCGATCCTGGTCGCCGTGGTGGTGCTGATGGCGAGTGCGGCGCGGCGGTCGAACGGGGCGAGGTAAGGCTCTCTGAGCCACGTACACTTCCAGCCCTTCGGCGGGGCCGCGGGCGACATGTCGCTCGCGGCCCTCATACAGGCGGGAGCCCCCGCTGAGGAGGTCTCGTCCGGCCTCGAGGCCCTCGGGCTCTCGCTCGAGCTGCATCTCGAGGAGGTGCAGATAAGCGGGGTGCGGGCGCTGCACCTCTACTTTCATGCTCCTCCCGAGCACGCCCACCGCACCCTGCGCGACATCCGGCGCATGGTCGAGGGTTCCGGGCTCCCCGACCGCGTCGTCGGTCGGGCGATGGACGCCTTCACAAGGCTCGCCGAGGCCGAGGGCGAGGTGCACGGCACTCCTCCCGAGGAGGTCACCTTCCACGAGGTGGGGGCGTCGGATTCGATCGCGGACGTCGTCGGGGTCTGCCTGGCGCTGGAGCTGCTCGGGGCCGATTCGGTGAGCTGTGCCCCGCTCCCCCTCGGGGGCGGCGTCACCCGCAGCGCCCACGGTCCCCTCCCCGCCCCCGGACCGGCCACGCTCGAAGTACTGCGCGGGGCGAGGATCAGGTGGGAGGAGGTTCCCCACGAGATGACCACCCCGACCGGGGCCGCGCTCATGGTCTCGCTGACCGGCGGACGCTTCACCGGTGCCGCCCCGCCGATGACGCTCTCCTCCTGCGGCTACGGTGCCGGGAGCGCCCGCTTCGAGGAGGTGCCGAACCTGCTGCGCGCGGTGGTCGGCCACCTCGAAGGCCCCGCCGGGGACATAGAGCTGCTCGAGGCCAACGTGGACGACGCTTCGGGGGAGGTCCTCGGCTCCGCCGTCGGGAGGCTGCTGGAGGCCGGAGCGCTCGACGCCTGGCTCGAACCGATCGTGATGAAGAAGGGGCGCGGGGCGTACAAGCTCTGCGCCCTCGCCGGAGGCGCGGATAGCGAGAAGCTGGCGCGGCTCACGATGCGCGAGACGGGCACCCTGGGCGTCCGGCACCATCCCGTCTCCCGCACCGTCGCCGAGCGGCGTACCGTGAGCGTGACCCTCCCCTACGGGAGCTGTCGGGTGAAGGTCGGGAGCATCGACGGGGAGGATTTCATCGCCTCACCCGAGCACGAAGACGTCGAGAGGCTCTCCAGGGAGGCCGGGCTTCCCCTGGTGCGCGTGTACGCCGACGCGCGGGAGGCCTGCACCCGCTACCTGGGGAATCCGGACGCGAGCAACGCCTCGCAGTCGCGGTAGACCCCCGCGGCGCCCGCCTCGCGCAGCTCGGCCTCGCTGAAAGCGCCGCCGGTAAGCACGGCGAGCGTCCGGATCCCCGCCGCCCCGGCGGCCTCGACGTCCCACACCGAGTCCCCCACCGCGACGGTCTCCTCCGGAGAGGCTCCGGCCCGTTCGAGGGCGAGCTCGAAGATGTCCGGGGCCGGCTTGGACCGCTCGACGTCGCCGGATGAGACCACGCCGGAGAGACGTTCCCCGGCGTCGAGCGCCCGCAGGTGATGCTCGAGCTCCTCGGGCTTCGCGCTGGTGACGAACCACACCTGGTAGCCCCGCTCCGAGAGGGTTTGGATCATCTCGGACGCCCCGGGAAGGGGGTAGCCGAACTCCTGGAACCCGGAGTAGAGTTCGCTGTGCAGCTCGTCGACCCTCCCTGCCACTTCCTCGTCCTGCGTGAAGCGGGCGATGAGCTGGTCCGATCCACGCCCTATCTGTTTGTGTATGGCGGCCCGCGGTATCCTCATCCCGGCCTCCTCGAAGGCCCGGGCCCAGGCCTCGACGTGCAGATAATTCGTGTCCATGAGCGTCCCGTCGACGTCCAGGACGACGTTCCTCGTCACCATCGGCTCTCCTCGTGGTCGCTGGGCTTCGATGGCATAGAATACCCCCATGGAGAGAGCGAGAACCTCGGACGCAAAAGATAGCGGCTACCGGGCACTCTTCGAGAAAACGGCGATCGTGGACCTCGGGGGCTGGACGGTGCTGCGCCTCTCCGGGCGCGACCCGGCCGGGATGCTCGACGCCGTCCTGACGCGCAACCTCCCCAAAGAGGAGAACGGGGGGGTCTACGCGGCGCTTCTCAACCCCAAGGGCCGCATCCAGACGGACCTGCGGGCCGTCAGGTGCGAGGGCGGGGTGCTGGTCGTCACGGGCAGCGCGGGGGGCGGCGCGGCGCGCGAGATCCTGGGGCGCTACGCCCCGTTCTCCCGCGTGAGGCTCGAAGACCTCTCCGCCGGCGAGGAGCGCTGGTCGGTCCTCGGCTTCTACGGGCCGGACTCCCGCGACCTGCTCGGGCTCCCGGAGATGGCCGAGCACGAGGGCCGCCCGCTGGAGCCGGGGCTCATCGCCGTCCGGGTGGAGCTCCCGGTGTCCGGCTACGACCTGATCGGCGCCCGCAGCGCGCTCGCGCGGGTGCGCCGGTCCCTCGAGAACCGTGGGGCCGTCGTGGCGGACGAACGGGCCTACGAGGCCGCCCGCATCTCCGCCGGCATCCCCCGCTTCGGCGTGGACCTCACCCCGGAGAACTTCCCCGGCGAGTGCCCCACGTTCCTGCGGCGGGCTGTCAGCTTCGAGAAGGGCTGCTACCCGGGTCAGGAGACCGTCTCCCGGATGCACTACCGGGGACACCCCAACAGGACGCTGCACCGCTTCGAAGTAGAGGGGAATGCGCCGCAGACCGGCGCCCCCATCACCCAGCGCGGCGAAGAGGTCGGCCGGGTGACGAGCGTCGCGCCGCTGCCGGTGGGCGGCAGGGTCTTCGCCCTCGGATACCTCTCGCGCAGGGCGGAGCCGAAAGACGAACCCCTGTACGCCTCGTCCGCGGTGCTTCACCCGAGCGATCCGCCCGGGAAGGACCGGTAGAGAGAAGCGCAGCACCCCTTCACCCGCGGGGCGGGTTTGCCTAAAATACCCGCATGTTCTACGGGGTGATGCTCCTCTCGGGAGCGCTGTGGACGCTCGCCTACCTGCTCATCCTGCGCCAGGGATACCTGGACCGCACCTACGGGATGCCGCTCGCGGCCCTCGGCGCGAACATCTCCTGGGAGTTCGTCTTCTCGTTCGTCTACCCCCCGCACTCGATCCAACACCCCGTCAACATAGTCTGGTTCTGCCTGGACCTGCTCATCGTGCTGCAGACGCTCGGCTTCGGACCCCGCGAGTTCCCCGATCTCTCCCGGCCCCTCTTCTACGCCACCTTCGCCCTGATGGTCGCCATCGCCCTCCCCACCATCATCCTCATGAGCCGCACCTTCGGAGATTACGACGGCGCCTACTCGGCCTTCGGCCAGAACCTCATGATGTCCGCCCTGTTCATCGCCATGCTCTACAACCGCCGCTCGCTGCGCGGACAATCCCTCCCGATAGCCCTCTGCAAGCTCTTCGGCACGGCCGCAGCCTCCTTCGCCTTCTACTTCTACTCCACCGACTACAGCGGCTCCCCCCTCCTCACCTTCCTCTACCTCGCCATCTTCGCCCTCGACCTCCTCTACACCCTCCTGGTCCTCGCCGCGACCAGGATGCGCCCGGCCGGGAAAGCCCCCACCCGAAGAGCACATACAGAGAATCGTTCCCGATAACACCCCCTCAGAGCCCACCGCCTGTTACAATCTCGCCCCGCATTTACTGATAACGACAATCATTATCAGTGATATGGCGCCCGGCATCCACTGAGGGCGAGAGGCGCTTTAAAAAGCGCATTTTCCGGTCTTTCAGGAAGTGTTCTTGATGCAGGTCACGCGTTGTTGTTGGTCGGGGCGTGCTGTGATTAAATAGCTCTGGAGTAGCAAGCTTGTCAAAGCATAGCGGGGGTTAGATGCTAAAGATAGAGAACCTGCACGCCGGGATAGAAGGCAAGGAGATCCTCAAGGGCGTCGATCTGGAGGTAGGGCTCGGGGAGATCCACGCCATAATGGGCCCGAACGGTGGGGGCAAGAGCACGCTGGCGAGTGTTTTGATGGGGCACCCCCGCTACGAAGTCACCGAGGGGTCTGTGACCTTCGACGGGCACGACGTGCTCGAGCTCGAGCCCGACGAGCGGGCGAAGCTGGGGATGTTTCTGGCGTTCCAGTATCCGAGCGAGGTACCGGGGGTCTCCGTAGCGAACTTCCTGCGCACGGCGGTCAACTCGGTCAGGGAGCAGGAGCTCTCCCCGATGGAGATGTACCGGCTCCTGCAGGAGAAGATGAAGATCATGAAGATGGATTCGAGCTTCGCCGAGAGGTATCTCAACGAGGGCTTCTCCGGCGGCGAGAAGAAGCGCAACGAGATCCTGCAGATGCTCATGCTCGAGCCCAAGCTCGCCATCCTGGACGAGACCGACTCCGGGCTCGACATAGACGCGCTGCAGGTCGTGTCCGACGGGGTCAACAGCATGCGCGGCCCCGACTTCTCGGCGATCGTGATCACGCACTATCAGAGGATCCTGCGCTACATCGAGCCCGACTACGTACACGTCATGCTCGACGGCAGGATCGCCACCTCCGGCGGCAAGGAGCTCGCCGAGGAGCTGGAGCAGAAGGGCTACGACTGGGTCCGGCAGGAGTTCGGCGCCGGGGCCCAGAGCTGAAGGAGGAGAAAGATGCCTGAAGAGAAGAGCATCACCGAACTCGGTCTCGACGAATACAAGTACGGGTTCCGCGACCCGGAGGAGTACTTCTTCAAGACCCCGCGCAAGGGGATAGACCACGAGGTCGTGGCGATGATCTCCAAGCACAAGGGCGAGCCCCAGTGGATGCTCGAGTTTCGCCTCAAGGCGCTCGAGTCGTTCCTGGAGAAACCGATGCCCACGTGGGGTGCGGACCTCTCCGACCTCGACTTCGACGACATCTACTACTACATAAAGCCGGTCGAGAACCAGGGGCGCTCGTGGGACGAGGTCCCCGAGACGATAAAGAACACCTTCGAGAAGCTCGGCATCCCGCAGGCAGAGCGCGAGTCGCTCGCCGGTGTCGGGGCGCAGTACGAGTCTGAGGTCGTCTACCACTCGCTCAGGAAGGAGCTCGAGGAGCAGGGGGTCATCTTCCTGGACATGGACGGCGGCTTAAGGGAGCACGAGGACCTCGTACGCGAGTACTTCGGGACGGTCATCCCGCCCGACGACAACAAGTTCGCCTCGCTCAACAGCGCGGTCTGGAGCGGCGGGTCGTTCGTCTACGTGCCCAAGGGCGTGCACGTGGACATCCCGCTGCAGGCGTACTTCCGGATCAACGCCCAGAACATGGGCCAGTTCGAGCGGACGCTCATAATCGCGGACGAGGGCTCCTACGTCCACTACATCGAGGGGTGCACCGCCCCGACCTACACGACCAACTCGCTGCACTCGGCGGTGGTCGAGCTCATCGCCAAGCCGGGCGCGCGCATCCGCTACTCGACGATCCAGAACTGGTCGCACAACACCTACAACCTGGTTACCAAGCGTGGGGTGGCCTACGAGAACGCGACCATCGAGTGGGTCGACGGCAACCTGGGCTCGAAGACCACGATGAAGTACCCGGCGGTCTACCTGATGGGCGAAGGGGCGCGCGGCGAGATCCTCTCGGTCGCCTACGCCGGGGACGGCCAGCACCAGGACACCGGCGGCAAGGTCGTGCACGTCGCGCCGAACACCTCGAGCCGCATAACCTCCAAGTCGATCTCGAAGGGCACGGGCAGGGCCAGCTACCGGGGGCTCTTGAAGGTACACCCCGGGGCGGTCAACTCCAAGAGCCGGGTCGAGTGCGACGCCTTGTTGCTCGACGAGCAGGCCCGCACCGACACCTACCCGTACATCGAGATCGAGGAGAAGAAGGTCACGACCGAGCACGAGGCCTCGGTCTCGAAGGTCGGCGAGGACCAGCTCTTCTACCTGATGAGCCGCGGGCTCTCCGAGGACGAGGCGATGGCGATGGTCGTCAACGGCTTCATCGAGCCGATCGCCAAGGAGCTCCCGCTCGAGTACGCGATCGAGCTGAACCGTCTGATCCAGCTGGAGATGGAAGGTTCGGTCGGGTAGGAGGCCGGGAGGCTCGCGGTCCGGCAGAGAACGTGCTTTCGGGGCGGGCTCCCTCCGGGAGTCCGCCCCGTTTCCTGAGAGAGACGGGCGTAAGTATCAAACGCAAAGAGAGGTGGAAGATGAGCGAGAACGGCGTGCCGGAGGTTCTGAAGAGCAGGGGCCTGAGCGTCGAGGTGGTGAAGGCGCTCTCGGCGTACAAGGACGAGCCGCGCTGGCTGGCGGAGAAGCGGCTCGCGGCGTGGCGCCTCTTCGAGAAGACGCCGATGCCGACGCTGCGCGACGAGGAGTGGCGCTACACCGACGTCTCGGACATAGACCTGAA
This sequence comes from Rubrobacteraceae bacterium, assembly GCA_023511405.1. Classification (GTDB taxonomy): domain Bacteria; phylum Actinomycetota; class Rubrobacteria; order Rubrobacterales; family Rubrobacteraceae; genus Rubrobacter_E; species Rubrobacter_E naiadicus. The sequence goes on along the minus strand of JAIMBO010000036.1, from coordinate 15,979 downwards.
CTCGTTCGTCCCCTACGCCGCGAGCCCGGACGTGGAGCGCGAGGGGGATCTGCCCGACGCCGTACAGACCATGATCCGGGAGGGCGAAGAGAACTCGGCCCTTCTCGTGCAGCACAACTCCGAGACCACCCTGAGCCGGGTTGACGAGGAGCTCACGGCGAAGGGCGTCGTCTTCACCGACCTGCACACCGCCCTCAGGGAGCACGGGGAGCTGCTCGAGGAGAAGCTCTTCGGGCTCGTCCCGGCCGACTACGACAAGTTCGCCTCGCTCTCGGCGGCGCTGTTCTCCGGGGGGTCGTTCCTGTACGTCCCGCGCGGCGTCGAGATAGAGGTCCCGATCCAGAGCTACCGCTGGCTGGACGTGACCGGATCGATCATGCCGCGCACGCTGGTCATCGTCGAGGAGGGCGCCGTCGTCACCTACATCGACGAGTACGCCTCCTCCGGCGGAGAGGACGACGAGCTCGCCCTCTCCAACGGTGCGGTCGAGCTCTACGTCGGCGAGGGGGCCAGCCTGCGCTACGTCTCGCTGCAGAACTGGGGGCGCAACGTGGTGCACTTCAACACCATCCGCGGGGAGACCGGACGCGACGCCACGCTCAACAGCCTGGTCGTCTCCTTCGGGGCCGACCTCTCGCGCACCAACGTCGAGGCAGGCCTCGCCGCCCCGGGGAGCGACTCGGAGATGCTCGGGCTCTACTTCGCCGACTCCAACCAGGTCATAGACCACCACACCCTGCAGGACCACCTCGCCCACGACGCCCACTCCGACCTGCTCTACAAGGGCGCGGCGCGCGACGAGGCGCTCACGGTCTTCTCCGGCCTGATCCGGGTCGAGCCCGGCGCGCAGAAGACCGACGCCTACCAGACGAACCGCAACCTGATCCTGGGCACCGAGGACGCGATGGCGATCTCGCTGCCCAAGCTCGAGATACAGGCCGACGACGTCAAGTGCTCGCACGGCTCGACGACGGGGCAGGTCGACGAGGAGGAACTCTTCTACATGATGAGCCGCGGCGTCCCGCGCGCGGAGGCGGAGAAGCTGGTCGTCTTCGGGTTCTTCGGCGAGGTGACGAGCCGCGTCCCGCTCGAGGGCGTCCGGGAGAAGCTCGACCGGGTGATCGAGGAGAAGATCGGGCTCAGCGCCGGGGAGCGTGTGGCCTAGGATGGCGGAGTTCCACAAGCTGGCGGCCGCAGGAGAGATAGGGCCCGGGCAGATCCGGCGCTACACCGTCGAGGACAGGCCCGTCGCCCTGTGCAACATCGAAGGCGAGTACCACGCCTTCGAGGACATCTGCACCCACCAGTACGCCCACCTGAGCGAGGGCGAGCTGCTCGAGGGCGGCCGCATCAAGTGCCCGCTGCACGGGGCCGTCTTCGACGTCCGGACCGGGGAGGCGAAGAGCCTCCCCGCCGTCAAGCCCGTCCCCAAGCACGAGGTGAAGATCGAGGACGGCTTCGTCTACGTCGCGCTCAACCCCGAGCGGGTGAAGGTCGGCGGGAGGCGCCGCCGCAGGAGGTAAGAGCCGTGTACGACGTGGAGAAGGTCCGCTCGGACTTCCCGATCCTCGCGCGCGAGGTAAACGGTCACCCCCTCGCCTACCTGGACAACGCGGCGACCTCCCAGAAACCCCGCCAGGTGCTCGCGGCGCTGGAGGACTACTACACCCACCACAACGCCAATGCCAAGCGTGGTGTGCACCGCCTCGCGGAGGAGGCGACCTCGCTCTACGAGGAAGCGAGGGAGAAGGTCGCCCGCTTCATCGGGGCGCCGGATGCACGCGGGCTGGTCTTCACCCGCGGGACGACCGAGGCGATAAACCTGGTCGCCCACGGCTGGGCGAGGAAGTTCCTGCGCGAGGGCGACGAGGTAGTCCTGACCGAGGCCGAGCACCACTCGAACCTCGTCCCCTGGCAGCTCGCCGCGGGGGCGACCGGAGCCCGTCTGCGCTTCATCCCGATACGCGAGGACGGAACGCTAGACATGGAGGAGGCAGAGCGCATCATCGGGGAGCGCACCCGCCTCGTCTGCTGCGCCCACGCCTCGAACGTGCTCGCGACCGTCAACCCCGTCGAGCGCCTGGCGCGGATGGCCCACGCACACGGAGCGCTCCTGCTCGTCGACGGGGCGCAGAGCGCGCCGCACCTGCCGGTGGACGTGGAAGAGCTCGGCTGCGACTTCTTCGCCGCGAGCGGGCACAAGATGCTCGGTCCCACGGGGGTGGGGTTCCTGTGGAGCCGTCCCGGGCTGCTCGAGGAGATGGACCCCTTCCTGGGCGGCGGGGAGATGATCCGGGAGGTGCACCTCGACCACTCCACCTGGAACGACATTCCGTACAAGTTCGAGGCCGGGACGATGAACATCGCGCAGGCCGTGGGGCTCGGCGAAGCGGTAGACTATCTGCGGGAGCTCGGCATGGATGAGATAAGAGAGCACGAGAGCAGGCTCGGGCGCTACGCCTGCGAGCTGCTCTCCGCGGAGGTCGAAGACGCCACCATCTACGGCCCCGGGGAGGAGCGCACCGGGGTCCTCGCGTTCAGCCTGCCCGACGTGCACCCGCACGACCTGGCGCAGCTTCTGGACCAGGAAGGCATCGCGATAAGGAGCGGCCACCACTGCTGCCAGCCGCTCATGCGCCGCCTCGGCGTCGTGGCGACCGCGCGGGCGAGCTTCTACCTCTACAACACGGAGGATGAGGTACGGAGGTTCGTCGGCGCGGTGAAGAAGGCCCGCGAGTTCTTCGGAGCGTTCGCCTGAGATGATGCGCGACCTCTACGGCCAGATCATCATGGACCACTACAGGCGCCCCCGCAACCGGGGCGAGCTGGAAGGTGCCGGGCTCACCGAGCACCTGCTGAACCCACTCTGCGGCGACGAGGTGACCGTCTACGCCACCTTCGAGGAGGACAGGCTCGCCGATGTCAGGTTCACCGGGCGGGGTTGTTCGATCTCGCAGGCCTCGGCCTCGATGATGACCGAGCGGCTCAAAGGCAAGAGCCGGGAGGAGGCAGAGCAGGAGATAAAGCGCTTCAAGCGGATGATGACCGGTGAGGAGGAGTTCCCCGAAGGCGAGGAGCTCTACGCCCTCAAGGGCGTGATCCAGTACCCCTCCCGCATCCGCTGCGCCACGCTCGCCTGGGACGCCTTCGAGCGGGGGCTCGGGAAGACATGACGCGGGGCATCGTGATCGGTGGTCTGGTCGAACGACCGGGGATACTGGGCGAGCGGGAGCTCTCCACCCTGCGGCGGGTGGAGCTCGTGGGCGACTTCCACTGCGAGGAGGGCTGGACCCGCAAGGACGAGCGGTGGGAGGGGTACCTGCTGGAGGACGTGCTCTCGCTCGCCGGTCCAGAGATAGAGGGCGGGTACATCCGGGCGAGCTCGGGCGGGTTCTCCGCCGTCGTCGGGCGCGAGGAGGCCGGCGAACGGGCGATGGTCGCGACCCGGCACAACGGAGAAGAGATCACGCCCGAGCGCGGCGGCCCGTGGCGGCTGGTCGTCCTCGGCGGCCCCTGCTACCGGAGCGTCAAGAACCTGGAGCGCGTCGAGCTGCTCGCGGAGGCTCCAAGGGAGACGGCGAAGGAGATCGCGCTCGGGCGCATCTCCGGCGGGGAACGGTAGAGAGCGGTCGCTGCTGCTAAAATCTCCCGTACTATGATGCTCTCACGTCGTACCGCGAACATTCTGCTCACGATCGGACTCTACACCCTCTTCGTCTGGGGCACCCGGGCGTTCACCTTCTACCAGCAGCTCAGGGAAGGGACGATGGTCGCCCCGGCCGTCCACTTCACGCTCGTCGTGATAGGGGTGGTCATAGGGATCTACCTGACCTACCTGGGCTTCAAGGGACGCTCCGCCGCTCCCCGTAGGAAGGGCTAGGAGCCGTCCCTCCACCAGCTGTCCGTGTCCTGCCGCGAAGGCTCCGATCCTCGCGCGGTGGAGTAGTTGGGGACCAGCCGGCGCAGGATCTTGAGCGCCCTGCGGTCATCCTGGGCGCGGGCGTAGAAGACCATCTCCTCCGCAAGCGCGAGCGGGTCCTCCTCGGGAACCACCTCCGATGAGAGCCTGAAGACCATCGGGTGATCCGTGGGTTCGCGGCGTTCGTCGATCCCGGAGAGTTCCTCCCGGATCTTCTCCCCCGGCCTCAGGCCGGTGTAGCGGATCTCCACGCCCGCCGCGCCCATCACCTCGATCATCTTGCGCGCCAGGTCGACTATCCTGACCGGCTCGCCCATCTCGAGCAGGTAGGTGCCGTAGGAGTCGGCCATCGCCCCGGCCTGCAGGATCAGGGAGACCGCCTCCGGGATGGTCATGAAGTAGCGGGTCATCTCGGGATGGGTGACGGTGACGGGGCCCCCGGCCTCTATCTGCCGGCGGAAGGTCGGCACCACCGACCCCCGGCTCCCGAGGACGTTCCCGAAGCGCACCGAGGCGTAGACCGTCTCCGGGTACTCCTCGGAGAACGCCCGCACGATGATCTCCGCCAGGCGCTTGGTCGCCCCCATCACGTTCGCCGGGTTGACGGCCTTGTCGGTCGAGACGTTGACGAACTTCTCGGCCCCGTACTCCCCGGCGGCCCGGGCGACGTTTATCGTGCCGTAGACGTTGTTGACGATGGCCTCGGTCGCCTGCAGCTCCATCATCGGAACGTGCTTGTACGCGGCGGCGTGGAAGACGAGCTCGGGCCGGAAGCGCTCGAAGGCGTGGCCCACCCGGTCGGGGAGCGTGACGTCCCCGACGAAGAGCTCGGCCTCGGAGAAGTCCTCGCGCGAGAGCTCCTCGCTCAGGTAGTAGAGCCCGCTCTCGTCGCGGTCGAAGAGGATGAGCTTCGCCGGCCCGAGCCGCGAGATCTGGCGGGAGAGCTCCCGCCCGATCGAACCGCTCGCCCCGGTCACCAAAACCCGCCGCCCGTTTATGTACCCCGAGAGCGCGTCGAGGTCTATGTCCACCGGCTCGCGCCCGAGCAGATCCTCTATCTGCAGCTCCCTGAGCCTTATCGTGCCGTGCGAGAGCACCTCGTCGAGCTCGGGCATGACCTTCACCTCGACCCCGGCCCTCACGCAGCTGCGCCAGATCGAATCCATCCACTCCCGGCTCGCCCGCGGCACGGCGATGATCACCTGGTCGACGCCGTGCCGGGATATGACCTCCTCGACGTCGCCGGGGCCGCCGAGCACCGGAACCCCCTCGATGTGCCGCCCCACGTCCTCCCCCGACTCGCTGATGAACCCGACCACCTGCGCGTTCATCGCCGGCGTGCGCCAGATGTGCGAGGCGAGCGCCACCCCGGCCTCCTCGGCCCCCACGATCACCGTGCGCGTCCTGCGTCCGATCTCCCTCAAAGAGAGCTCGTAGAAGACCCTGGGATACAGCCTGACCGCGACGAGCTGCACGTACGCCAGGACCGCCCCCACCAGGACCACCGAGAGCGGGACCGGCCGGTAAGGCAGGATCAGCTCGCCTATCGCGTAGTCGGCGATGAGCATGACCCCGGCCGCGATCGCCGTCGCGCTCGCCACCTGTACTCCCTGGTAGATCCCGGTGTAGCGCAATATGCTCTGGTAGACCCCGCTCTCCCAGAGCAGCAGCACGAAGACCACCGCCCCGAAGAGCGCAAAAGGCCAGAAAGCCTCCCACCAGGTGTCCCTCACCTGGCCGTCGAACCTGAAAAGAAGCCCCACGACGAGCGACTCGAGCACGATCGCCGCATCCACCAGCATCGCCGCCCCGCGCCTGAGCGTCGGCGGCGATTGGCGCAGCCGCTGCTGCGCCCTCTCGAGTAGCTCCGTCCCCCTCTCTTTAAGCATCATTGCGTTATTTTACAGTTTGTTGAGGACGCAGGTCCAGAGAGAACACCTCCCACCCTTCGATCATACACCGCTAGGAGGAGAAAACCTTCAGCGAGGGCAACGCGGCGAGCGCGCAGCAGACGGCGGCGGCGAGGGCGATCCCGGCGACGGCGGTCCCTCCACCCCGGGCGAACAGGAGGGCGGCGAAGCCGGAGAGCACGCTCGCGCCGTAGTAGAGGTTGCTCGTGCGGCGGTGCAGCGCGGTCGAGGGGGTTATGCGCTGGTAGACGTGCTCCCGGTGGGCGGAGAAGACGTTCTTCCCGGCCAGGAGCCTGCGGAGGAGCGTGTAGGCGGTGTCGAAGAGGTAGGGGGTGAAGACGAGCGCGCAGGCCACCGACCCGATGGGGGACCATACGTCACCCGGCACGGGGGCGTAGAGGGTGACGGCGGCGAGCGCGAACCCCAGGAAGTAGCTGCCCGCGTCGCCGCAGAAGGTGGAGGCCGGGCTCACGTTCCAGACGAGGAAGCCCGCGGCGGCCCCCGCGAGGGCGGGGAGGAAGGCTCCCGCGCCGCCGGAGAGGGCGTGCAGGAAGAAGGCGCTCGAGATGGCCACCCCGCCGGTGATGCCGTCTATACCATCCATGAAGTTGAAGGCGTTGGAGAGGGCCGAGACCCAGAGCACCCCGACGACGAAGACCGCGGCGGCCAGGAGCCCGTCGGCGCGGGCCAGGAGCTGCGGCGGGTCGTAGAGGAGGAGCCCGGCGGCGGCCAGGAGCTGGGCGAGCGCCTTCGTCCCGAAGTGCAGCCCCCGCAGGTCGTCGGCGAGCCCGACCACCCCGATCAGGGTGGCCGCCACCAAAAGCGGCCAGACGTCCGAGGGGCGCGCGGCGGCGAACCCGACCCAGGTCGCGACGATTATCGCGGGGCCGCCGAGCCGGGGGGTCGGAACCTCGTGCGAGCTGCGGTCGTTGGGTACGTCGAGCAGGTTGCGCCCGAGCGCGTAGCGCACCAGGAGCGGCACGGCCGCGAGCGCGACGAGGAAGGCGAGCCCGAAGGAGACCGTCTCCCTCACCGGCGCACCAGCCCGACCTCGCGCAGCCGCTCCGCCTCGAGCGCTATCCCCTCCTCGAAGGTGCGCGGCGCGTAGCCGAGGTCCCGTCTCGCGGCTTCGTACGGGTAGGCCTTGTCCTCCCTGAGGCGCATCACCTGCTCGGATTTTACCGGCAGCGGGAGCCCCGCCCTCTCGGCGAGGGCGAGTGCCCGGCGGGCGGGCTCGAGCGGGAGATGCACGAGATGAACCTTCCTGCCCAGCGCCCGGGCCGCCGCGAGCACGAGGTCCCGGTAGGCGAGCGGACGCCTTCCGGGCAGGTCGTAGGTCCTCCCCACGGCGGCGTCCCGCTCCAGCGCGGCGAGCATGCCCCGCGCGAGGTCCTCGTGGTAGACCGGCTGCCAGAGGTTCTCCCCACCCCCGAAGACGGGGAAGACGGGCGACCGATCGAGGAATCGCAAGAGAAAGTGCATGTTCCTGTCCAGCTCGGTGCCGTAGACCATCGTCGGACGCACGATCGTCCAGGCGAGGTCGCTCTCCCGCACCACCCTCTCGCCCTCCCGCTTGGGACGCGAGCGTGAGGGGTAGGCGGAGTGGGCGCTCGTGCTGCTCACCGCGAGCAGCCGCTCCACCCCGGCGCGGCGCACCGCCTCCACGACTGCGGGAGCGTACTCCACGCCCGCCACGTGAGCGACGGCCTCCACCCCGGCGAACGCGCGGGAGAGCGCACCGGGGTCGAGCACGTCGGCCCGGAGGATCGCCACGTCGTGCCCGGCGAGGCGGCCCGCATTCGGGCTCTCCGGTCGCACCACGCAGCGTACGTCATGCCCCGAGCGCAAGAGCGCCTCGAGCAGGGCGAGCCCGGGGAGGCTCGTCGCGCCTGTGAGCACGACCCTCATCCCGGAGGGGACGACATCAGCCGGCCAGGCCCGCGGAGACCTTCTCGGCCCACGCGGCGTTCTCCACGTACCAGGCGACCGTCTCGCGGATGCCGCGCTCGAAGGGGTGCTCCTGCCTCCAGCCGAGTTCCCGCCGCAGGAGGGAGGAGTCGGTCGCGTAGCGGCGGTCGTGCCCGGGACGATCGGTGACGAAGGAGATCAGGTCGTGAGGTTTGCCCAGGGCGTCGAGGACGATCCTGGTTATCTCCAGGTTGGTGTGCTCGTTGCCCCCGCCGACGTTGTACACCAGCCCCGGCCTGCCCCTCTCCAGGACGAGCGCCACCGCCCGGCAGTGGTCCTCGACGTGCAGCCAGTCGCGGACGTTCATCCCGTCGCCGTAGAGGGGGACCGGCTCGTCCCTGAGCGCGTGGCGGATGAAGGAGGGGATGAGCTTCTCCGGGTACTGGTAGGGACCGTAGTTGTTCGAGCAGCGGGTTATGAGCACGTCCATACCGTAGGTCTTGTGGTAGGCGCGGCACAGCAGATCCGCCGAAGCTTTCGAGGCCGCGTACGGGGAGTTGGGACGCAGCGGGGTCTCTTCGGTGAAAGGCGGGTCGTCGGGGCCGAGCGAGCCGTAGACTTCGTCCGTCGAGATCTGCAGGAAGCGCGAAACACCGTGCCGGCGGGCCGCCTCGAGCAGGTTCTGGGTACCGAGCACGTTCGTCTCGACGAAGACGCGCGGTCCGGCGATGCTGCGGTCGACGTGGCTCTCGGCGGCGAAGTTCACCACCGCGTCGAAGCCCTCGGAGAAGAGCGCCTCGACGAGCTGCGCGTCCTCTATGCTGCCGTGCACGAAGCGGTAGTTCGGCGCGTCCGCGAAGTCCTCGGTGTTCTCGAGCCAGCCCGCGTAGGTGAGGGCGTCGAGGTTCACCCACTCGGTCTCGGGACGCTCGCGGACCATCAGGCGCAGGAAGTTGCACCCGATGAAGCCGCAACCGCCGGTGACGAGGACCCGCCTCATGGAGACATCTGCCGACACGGAGGGCATTTAACCACCCGGCGTCAGGTCGCTCAAGATCACCCCTCCGGCAGCCGCCCCCTGAGGTCATCCGCGGAGAAGGGCCCCTTCTCGGCGATGAGGGTGCGGGCGTTCTCGACCTGATCCCAGACGTTCCAGAGCAGCACCCCCCGCACCCGTCCGTCACGCAGGTAGTAGACGACCCCCTCGCGTCCGGGCTCCTTCCAGTCGGAGACGGTCTCGAGGGTGGAGTCGATCTCGCCGACGGCCTCGTAGCCCAGCTCGAAGAGGTCCGAGTAGAAGAAGGGCAGGTGGTGGTAGGGCTCTCCGGCCCCGGCCATGTTCCGGCCGGCCTGCTGGCCCATCGTGTTGGCGTTGTCCTCGTGCTCGACCCGCAGCCGGCTCCCGAGCGCGGGGTTGTAGAAGCGGGCGACGTCACCCGCCGCGTAGACGTCGGGCGCGCCGGTGAGCAGGTGCTCGTCGACGACGATGCCGTCGTCCACCTCGAGCCCGGCCGCCTCGGCCAGGGAGGTCTCGGGGCGTATCCCGAGCCCGGCGACGACGCCGTCGGCCTCGATCTCCCTGCCGTCCGAGGTACGCACCACCTTCCTGCCGCCGCGATCTCCGATGCCCTCGACCGTCTGCCCGGCAAGCACCTCGACGCCCTTCTCCCGGTAGTAGTCGTTGAGGAAGCCGGAGAGCTCGGACGGGAAGGTGCGTGCCCCGATCCCGTCCTCCGGGAAGACCATCGTCACCCGACGGTCGTTCATCGCGAGCGCCGCCGCGATCTCCGAGCCGATGAACCCCCCGCCTATGACCACGAAGCGCTCTCCCCGCTCCGCCAGGTCGCGCAGCCTCTCGTAGTCCGCGAAGGTGCGGAAGTAGATCACGCCCTCGTCCCCGCCGGAGGGCAGCCGGCGCGGCGTCCCTCCCGTCGCCAGAAGCAGCTTCCCGAAGGTGTGCTCCTGACCCCGCTCGTCGGTGACGCGCCGGCCCTGCAGATCCAGCGCCCGCGCCCGCACCCCGAGGTGCAGCTCTACCCCCCCGATATCCTGCGTACCCCTCCAGATGCCGTCGACCGGGTCACCCTGCCAGAGTCCCTTCGAGAGCGGGGGCCTGTCGTAGGGGGGTACGTCCTCCCCGCAGAATATCCCTATGGTGCCACCCCCGTCCAGCTGCCGGATGCCGCGTACGGCCGCGTCGGCGGTCATCCCGCCCCCTATCACCAGGTAATCGTAGTGCGCCACCTTCTCGACGACCTCCTCTCGCCACGTTCGCCGGCCTCCTCCCGAAGAAGGCCCCGCCATCCGAAATGGTATCGCAGTCCGCTGGGGAAACCCATCCACATGAACTGCTAGAATCCCCGGCGGCCGCGCCGCCGCGCAACCTCGCGGTGGAGTGCGCCGTACCCGTTCAGGCATGGTATACGACCAGAGTACATGGAGGTGAGCGACCGCCCTTGCGAAACCACCGTTACGCAGTTGCGATAGCCGCAGTCGGGGTCCTGCTGCTGGCGGCCTACGTCTCGGCTACCATGCTGGATTCCGGCGAGCCCCCCCTGCCCTTCTCCCCCAACACGCTCTGGAGCCCTGGAGGAGCCGGGCTACTCGTGCAGGCCGGCGCCGTCCTCTCCGGCTCCCTCATCCTCGCGCTCGTGGCCCTGACGGACGACGAGAGGTGACGGCGCTCACCCGTGCCTCTGGCGGGAGACGCCGGAGAGGGTCCCGCTCTGAAAGGCGTCCTTCCCCGGCCACTCCTCCCACAACACGGACTCGTACAGCGGGTAGGTGATCGTCTCCCCTTCGGGGGGACTCTCTATGAGCCTCTCGGCGCAGTAGCGCCAGAAGGAGGCGTACCCGCCGAAGCGTTCGTCGAGACGTTCGATCAGGCCGCGGTAGGTCTTCGCCAGGTGCACCGCCATGCGGGTGGGCATAGCTTCGGAGGAGCGGGTGTGGATCTTCTCCTTCCTGACCCCGTAGCCGGCGTCGGGGTCCACCCCCAGGAAGGCGTACACCTCCCGCATCAGGCGCTCGGGATGGAAGTGGACGTCTTCGAGGAAGCCGACGAAAGTCCGCTCCGGCGGGTAGTACTCCCCCCAGTTCTCGAGCACCCCCAGGTAATCCGTCTGCAGCCGGGAGTCCCTGCGCCGGAACTCGGCGAGTACATCCTCGTCTCTTCCCGGCTTCGTCCGGCCTCGCTCTCCCTTGTCGAAGCTCATCATCGCGTGCGACCAGGCCCGCTCTATGGGGTTGCGCATCATGTAGATGATCTTCGCTTCCGGCATCAGCCGGTGGACGCGCGAGATCATGTACGGCCTGAGGATCGCGTACCCTGGCGTGATATCCCCGGTGATCTTCGTCCGCCCCGGCTCGAAGAGCGAGGCGTACCACCCGTCGCTGGGGGGCCTGAAGTAGTAGTTGATGTCCCAGAGAACGTTCTGCAGCCTGAAGTTTCTCCGGTGTCTCCGGGCCCGCGCCCGCACCTGTCCGCGCCACCTGACGTCCTCCGGACGATCCCCGAAAACCTTCTGCATCAGGAAAGGCACCACGTGCCGCGGATCACCCATCCTTACGTCGAAGTAGTGGAGTTCCTTGAGTGGGGGCAGCCAGACCTGCGGGTGCGCCCGCAGGTTGCGGTCCAGCCACGTCGTGCCCGCCTTCTGCGCTCCTATGCATAGAAAATCCGGAAACAACCCTGCCGCCTTCCCCCTTCGTGTAGATCTTACCCGGCTCGCTTCAGCCTCTCCTCCAGATGCTCCATGAAACGCGCAAACCCCTCCCGCTCCTGCTTCAGGGTGTGCCTCGCCGCCGTGGCGTACCCATTCTGCCGCAACCGCTCCATCTCCTCCAGCCTCATGCGGCGCAGGGCTTCGAGCGCCCGCACGTAGCTCTTCTCGTCGTCGAGGGCGACCTCGAGGCAGTTCTCGCCGAAGCGGCAGTAGGCCATGTTCCCTCCGGCGTCGGGCGTGAGCAGTATCGCGCCCGCGGCCATCGCCTCGAGCCCCGGCATGTAGAACCCCTCCTCGGCGAGCGGGGTCGCCAGGAACACGTCCGCCCAGTGGTAGAGGGCCCTGAGCTCGTCCCAGCCGACCGGGTCGCGGACGGCCCGGAACTCGAAGCCGCGCCCGTCCAGGATCCCCGCCACCCTGTCCCCGACGTCGGACTTCCATGTCGTATATCCGACCCGCACCGGGGAACCCAGCCCCCCGGAGCGCTCCCGGTGGAAGAACCCGACGTCGTGCCCCAGCGGGATCACCTCGTTGAGCGATGAGGTGTTCAGGTATGGCTTTACCGCCTCCAGCACCACCTCGTTGGTCATGATGCGGGCCATCGGGCGGGTGAGGAGCCTCAGGGCGTATCCCCCCGTGAACTTAGGATTGGCCCAGCGGACGTTCTGCACGATGCAGATCACCTGCTCGTGCAGCGTCCAGCGGCTCATCCTCCGCTCGACGATCTCGTAATGCTCCGGCCAGGAGACGAACGCCAGCTCGAAGGGCCCGACGGCCGCCTTCTCCAGGTCGGTGAACCTGATGCCGTTCTCCGGCGAGATGCCGGAGAACCGCTCGTTGCGGAAGAGGGGCATCGTGGGCTTGTAGGTCTCCGGGCAGCAGATGACCGGCTCGTAGCCCAAAGAGAGCGCGTGGTTTACGTAGTCGAAGATCTTCACCACCCCACCCACCGGGGTGAAGGTGGGGGTGAGAAAGTAGATCCTGCGCCCTCTTCCAGCCACGCTAGATCCCCTCCAGGATGCGCGCCAGCGGCTCCACCGCGACCTCCGGATCGACCAGCTCCCGCGCGAGCGTGCGGGCGTTCTTCTTCTTGCGGTAGACCTCCTCCGGGTTCGCGATGATCTCATCGAAGACCCTCCCGACCTCCCGCGGTCTCGCCGGGTCGACGAGCCATCCGGCGTCGTAGCGTGAGATCATGTGCGAGACCTCCGTGAAGGGTGGATGAACGACCGGCACCCCGCACGCGAGCGCCACCACCGAGCGGGTCACCATCGCGTACTCCCGCTCCAGGTTGTGCTCGAAGAGGTCGATCGCGACGTCTACCCCGGTGAGGAACCTCCTGAAGTCCGAGAAGCGCATCTGTCCGTGCACCGTGACCGAAGGATGGGCGGCGATGCGGTCCAGGTCCCCCTTGGAGGCGTGCGTGCGCTCGACGTTCCCGCCCCAGTGCCAGGGGGTGAGGAGATCGAGGCTCACCCCCGGACGGTCGAGCCGTCCCTCCAGCTCCCCGACCCACGCCCCGAGCGTGCCCCACTGCTGCAGGTAGCCCGCGATCGCGAACCGCACCCCCTCGCGCATCTCCGGCTCCCCACCCCCGAAGGCGAGCGGGACGCACATGTTCACCACCTCGAACGGCAGGTGCCTTACGTCGCGCCCGGCCTGCAGGAGCCAGGCCAGAAAGTAGGGCACCTTCTTCTCGCCGTTGACGATGAAGGCGTCGGCGAGCCGGATCGCGCGCAGCTTGCGCTCCCGAAGGAGTTCGAGCTCCTCGGCCGGGTACTCCTCGCCCCGCTGGTAGAGCGTCTCGAGCATCTTGGGGGCGAAGAAATCCAGCACGTAGCGCACGCCTTCGACGGGGCGCAGGTGGTCGGCCTGGTTCGAGTTGATCATGATCGCAGCCGCCGGGGAGTTGGCCCCCAGGAACCCCGCGAGCCTCCGGGCGGCCACCACCACGGTATCCGGCGCGGTGGGATGCGGGACGGCGCTCCCGAACCTGAACCACTGCCGCTCGGCGAACCCCCGCGTCAGTACGGTCTTCACCTCGAAGCCGTGCGCCCGCAGCCCCTCGGCGAGCCCGAACGCCCTCAACCCCGGGGCGGCGACCGGCATCTCCTGGGCCGGCACGATGTCGTTCGAGATCACGAAGACCCTCCTCACCATCGCCGCGGCACCCCCAGCCTGGAGACGACCATGAGCCCGCCCCGGTGGAAGTCGTCGTGCGGGTACTTCACGGACTCGAAGTGCTCCAGCGTCGCCTCCCCCCCGCTCACCCCGACGAGGAGCTCGACGAACGCGGAGACGGACATCGGGTAGACGGTCTCGTCATCCGAGCGCCTCACCCCGACGAAGTCCTCCAGAAAGGCGAGCCTCCCCCCCGGGCGCACCACCCGCCACATCTCCGAGAGCAGCCTCCGTTTGATCTCCGTGGGGTTGTGGTGCAGCACGGTGACGGTGAACGCCAGGTCGAAGCTCTCGTCCTCGAAGGGGAATTCGAGATCGTCTCCCAGCACCTCGAAGCGCGCCCACGGGAAGTTCTCCCCGGCCGCCCCGACCATCGCCTCGCTTACGTCCAGCCCCGTATAGCGGGCCCCGAGCCGCCCCAGGCTCGCCGCCCACCGCCCGACCCCGCAGCCGACCTCGAGCACCTCCAGCGGCAGATCCTCCGCCCGCGCGGAGCGGACCGCCGCGAGCTGCGGCTCGAGGGCGGCGGCCTGCACCCCGTGGATGGCCTTGTTGAAGGCCCGGCCGTGCGCGGCGCTGCAGATGGCCCGGTGGGGAACCTCCCGCGCGAACCTCTCCCCCCGACTGCGCCAGTACTCCCGCGCCTCGTAAGACCCTCTGCCGGAAGGAAGCTCCGCCCCCTCCTCGGACAGCAGCATCCCGCACACCTCCCGGGCAACACCCGCCGGGTCTTCGCTCTCCGGCCGTATCCGCTGGCAGGCCGCCCACCCGTAGCGCACGCCGAGGGCTTCCCAGAGCGCATCGTCGGCGGTTACGACGAGGTCGAAGAACCCGAGCCGCTCGAAGAGCGGTTTTTCCAGCACGCTCACGAGGAACTCCTCGTCGTGCTCCTGAGGCAGCACCGCGGCCACCGGCACGTCCCACCGTCCGCGGGGCATCGCCTCGTAGGGGAAGGAGAGGAGGTCGAGGAGGACCAGGGCTCCGGCGCGGCGCAAAACCCCCGAGAGGCGGTGCGGGAGCACGTCCCACTCCCCCATCACCTCGCAACCCTCGGGGAGCCCGGCCCCTTCCACCCGGTCCCGGTAGCGCCCGGCGTAGACCGCCACCGGCCGCCCGAGCGCCGCACCCCGCTTCCCGGCCTCCTGCACCGGACCGCTCACAGGTAGCGCTCTTCCAGGGTGCGGAAGTTCCTGTTGCGGCGCAGGGCGGGAGCGAGGGGGCTCGAGGCCATCCTCCGCAGCAGCAGCTTCAGGTCCCGCTCGGCACCCTCCAGGTAGGCGACCCGCCGGGGCGAGGATTCCTCCGGGTGAGGGGATCTGAGATAACGATCTTCCAGCGTCCTGAAGTTGCCGTTGAGCCTGAGTGCCGGAGCGAGAGGGCTCGAGGCCATCCTCCGCAGCAGCAGCCTGAGGTCGGTCTCCGCGGCCTCGAGCTGCGAGAGGCGGCTGAGCGAGACGGAGGATGGGGTGCCCGCCGTCCCCCCTCCACCGCTGTTCAGCCTCGCCTTCAGGTAGCGGACTTCGAAGGCGAGAAGCTCGTTCTCCATCCGGAGCCTGTCCAGCTCGGTCGGGGTATAGAACTCATCTTCGGGCATCTCTCATCTCCCCAAGAAGCATCGCTTCCGTCCTCCTGCTCAGAGCCTCCAGCTCCCGCCAGACGGCACGTACCCGCCCGATGAGCCTGCGGTCGGAGACCGGCTGTCTGCCGGAGCGGCTGGTCGTGGCACCCGTGTCGAAGACCTCGCCGACGGGCACGTCCGAGAGCCCGAGGCCCCAGCGCCGCTCCAGCGCCCGGATCAGGGGAAAGCCGTCCTGCAGCATCCGCATCGAGACGACCATCGTGTCCTGCGGGTGGGTGCGGGCGAACGCGAGCAGCGCCTCGTTGCCCGCGAGCCACATCCTGAGCGCGAGGTCCGGCTCACTCCAGAACCTGCGGTGCAACTCCGCGGGTCCCTCGCCGTCGAAGAGGTTCTGCGCGTGGCGCCGGGCGAGCGAGTAGGTCGAGTCGGCGAAGTGCCGGTAGACGACGAGCACCTTCGCGTCGGGCAGGACGTACTTCCAGAGCCCGAGGAAGTGGCAGACCCGCGGGTCCTTGAAACCCCACAGCCGGTGCTCCGCGTTGCGGCGCTCGGCGATCTCGCGCAGCCGCCGCCAGCGGGCCTCTCCGACCACCGGGAGCAGCGGCCCGGCGACCTGCCAGGTGAGATCGTTGTCGCCAAGGATCTGCTGGTGCAGATCGACGACCTCCCGGTCCTCGAAGTGGCCGTAAGGGTTCGAAGGGTTGGCTTCGAGCATCTCGTAGCCCAGGAAGAGACCCGCCCGGTGCAGAAGCTGCGC